>JASHNY010000108.1 GCA_030041385.1 Alphaproteobacteria bacterium | reverse complement strand
ACGGCCAGATGACCCCGACCTTGAAGGTGCGTCGGCACGCGATCCGCGCGGTTTATGGTCCGGCCCTCGACGCATTGTACGAAACCAAGGGCGTGGCGGCTTAAGGTCCCCTGCCCCGTCATTGCGCGGTGCCCTCAGGCGCCGCGGCAATCTCGTCGGCGAGGATAGCGAGACGGATCGGGATTGCTTCGCTACGCTCGCAATGACAGCCCGGTAAGGTCCCCTCCCCGTCATTGCGAGGCGCCGCCGGGGGCCGCGGCAATCTCGTTGGCGAGGATACCGAGACGGATCGGGATTGCTTCGCTACGCTCGCAATGACAGCCCGGTAATGGCAGGAGGAGACCATGCGCCTCGAAGGAAAGATCGGCATCGTCACCGCGGCGGCTTCCGGCATGGGGCGGGCCGGCGCCGTGAGATTTGCGCGCGAGGGTGCGGCGGTTGGCGTCGTCGATCGCGACGCCGCCGGGGTCGAGGCTGTGGTCGGCGAAATCACCGCGTCCGGCGGCCGCGCCCTGGGCCTTGTCGGCGACCTGACCGACGACGGCTTTGCCCGCGAAATCGTGCGCCGCACCGCCAACCATTTCGGCGGCCTCGATTTCGCCTGGAACCATGTCGGCCATCCCGGCCCGGCGGCGATCGAAGGCATCGACATGAAGGATTACGACCTGGCGATGACCCTCAACCTGCGCACCGTGCTGGTGACGACCGAGGCGGCGATCCCGGAGATTCGGGCCCGCGGCGGCGGCGCCCTGCTCTATACCGCCTCGACCTCGGGCCTCGTCGGCTCGGCCTTCAGCCCGGTCTATTCGATGGCCAAGTTCGGCATCGTCGGGTTCGTCCGCTCGCTGGCGAAGCGCCTCGCGCCCGACCGCATCCGCGTCAACGCGGTATGCCCCGGCCCGATCGACACGCCGATGCTCCGCGTCTTCGTCGCCCGGCCCGACCAGCAGCAGCCGGCCGGCGAGGCCGGTCAGGACAAGGAGGCGCTGGTGGTGCGGCGCAGCCAACAGATTCCGATGCGGCGCACCGGCAAACCCGAGGAGGTTGCCAACGCCGCGCTGTTCCTGTTGTCCGACGAGGCCTCGTTCGTCTCCGGCGCGGCCTTGCCCGTCGACGGCGCGGCGACGGCGTGACCGGGGCCGAAACTATTCGCGCCGGAAATACTGGACGCTGAACAACTCGCCGCGATCGGTCCAGGCGTCGACCGCGCGAAACCCGGCGCGCGCGGCCAGCGCACGGAATTCGGGGATCGCGTATTTGTAGGAATTTTCGGTGTGGATCAGCTCGTCGCGGGCGAAGTGAAAGCGGGCGCCGGCGATCCGTGCCGACTGCTCGGTGAGGCTCTCGACATACAATTCCATCCGCCCCTTCGCCTCGTTGTAGATCGCGACATGCCGGAACTGCGCGACATCGAGGTCGCCGTCTAGCTCGCGGTTGATGCGCTCGAGCAGGTTGAGGTTGAAGGCGGCATTGGCGCCGGCGCGGTCGTTGTAGGCGGCAGTGAGCACCGCCGGGTCCTTCTTGAGGTCGGCGCCGATCAGGATCTCGCCGCCGCGGCCGAGCAGCGCCGCACAATGGGAAAGAAAGCTGACGACGCCTTCGGGTTCGAAATTGCCGATCGTCGAACCCGGGAAAAATCCGACCCGCTTTCCCGCCCGTCCCGGCAATTGCGGCAGCACGAACGGCTTTGTGTAGTCGGCGCAGACGGCGATGACCGGCAGGTCGGGAAAATCCTCGGCCAGTTGGGCGGCAGCGCCGCGCAGGTGCTCGCGCGAGATATCGACCGGCACATAGGCGGCCGGCGCATCGAGCGCGCCGAGCAGGATGCGCACCTTGCGGCTGGCGCCGCTGCCCAGCTCGATAACCCGGGCGTGAGGACCGATATGCGCGGCGATGTCGCCGGCATGGGCTTCGAGGATCGCGATCTCGGTGCGGGTCAGATAATACTCGGGGACGCGACAGATTTCCTCGAACAACGCCGACCCGCGGGCGTCGTAGAAAAACTTGCAGGGCAGTGCCTTGGGATCGCCCGACAGACCGGCGAGCACGGCATCGCGAAAGCTCTCCTCGCCCGGCGCCAAATCGTGAAAGACGAAGCTGCCACCATCCATGATCATGCATCCTCTGCCAGGCGCAGCCCCGAGAAGGCCCAGCGCGCCGAGGGCGGAAAGAAGTTGCGATAGGTCGTGCGGATATGGTCGGCCGGGGTCACCGCCGCGCCGCCGCGCAACACCATCTGGCCCGACATGAATTTGCCGTTGTATTCGCCGACCGCCCCCGGGGCGGCGCGGAACCGCGGATAGGGAATATAGGGGCTGGCCGTCCATTCCCAGACATCGCCGATCATCTGGCGCAACGGCAACGCGGCGTCGCCGCTCGCCGCATCCGGGGCGGGATGATAGCGCCGGCTGTCGGCAAGGTTGCCGCGGCTCGGCGCGAGGCGGGCGGCGACTTCCCACTCCGCCTCGGTCGGCAGCCGCCTGCCGGCCCATTTCGTAAAGGCGTCGGCCTCGTAGAAGCTGACATGGCAGACCGGCTCGTCAGGCCGTAACGCGCGCGGCCCCGACAGCGTGAAGATCGACCAGTCCTGCCCGTCGCGGCACCAGTAGAGCGGCGCTTCCCAGCCCTGCTGCTGCACTGTCGCCCAGCCGTCCGACAGCCAGAATTCGGCGCACCGATAGCCGCAATCGCCGATGAACGCGAGGTATTCGCCGCACGTGACCGGGCGCGCCGCGAGGCGGAACGGGTCGAGCCAAACCTTGTGGCGCGGCGTCTCGTTGTCGAAAGCAAAGCCGGCGCCGTCATGGCCGACAGCGTCGAGCCCGCCGGCAAACGCCACCCAATCCGGCGGTGGCGCCGCGGCCATGCGCGCGAGCCCGGGCAGCGGCGTCCGGTATGCAGGCAATAGCGGGTTGACCGAAAATACGTGCTTGATATCCATCAGGATCAGCTCCTGATGCTGCTGCTCGTGATGAATGCCGAGCTCGATCAGCGGCGCCGCGGCCGCCCACGTGGCGCCGTCGGCGCGTTCGATCAATCGGTCCATCGCCGCGCTGACGCAATCGCGGTAATCGGCAATGCGCGGCGCGCTCGGGCGCGACAGCAGGCCGCGCTGCGGCCGCGGATGACGCGGGCCGACCGCCTCGTAGTAGGAATTGAACAGATAGGCGAAATTCGCGTCGAAAACGCGATACCGGTCAGCGAAGCGGCAGAGCAGAAAGGTCTCGAAAAACCACGTCGTGTGGGCCAGGTGCCACTTGGTCGGGCTGACATCCGGCATCGACTGGATGGCCTGGTCCTCCGGCGTCAATTCGACGGCGAGCGCCTCGGTCTGGCGCCGCACCGCGGCCAGGCGGTCGCGCAATACACTACGGTCGGCTTCGCTACATTCGGGCTGGGCGGCAATGTCGAGCACAGGACCCCCCACAAACGCTAACCCCCTGTCAACGTCTGAGGACCGGAATCGTCTTCGGAATTTGGCCCGGGGGTGCCGGCCGGGAGAGTGGCCGCTTAAGACAATCCTGTAAACCGTTGCGTTGACGTGAAATGACCTCTCGGCGGCTGGGCGGCGGTCAACGCGCCTGGTTCTGGCGGTGGTAGACGACGTAAACCGCGACCATCGCCACCGCCAGGGCGAACCAGGTGATCGCGTATTGCAGGTGATGATTGGGCAGTTCGGGCAGCGCCACGCCGCCCTGCGGCCACCCGCCCGGGTTCGGCGTCTTGTCCGCGTCGAGGTAGAACGGCGCCACGTGATCGAGGTGGTCTGCCGCCGCCAGTGCCGGCAGGTCGACCCAGAACCAGTGGTTCTGAGCGGGCTGGTTATGCGGCAGAAACCAGCTCGGCCGGCGGCTCGGCGGCAAGCGCAATAGGCCGACGAGATGCACGGCACCGGCGAGCTGCCCGGCGCGGCGATTGCGCGGGTCTTTCAAGGCTCGCGGCACAAAGCCGCGGTCGATGAAGATGAACCGGTCCGGCGCCACCCGCAGCGGCGTCAGGACCTGGTAGCCGTCGTCGCCGCTCGGGCCGATTGCGTGCAGGTAGTTTTCCTTGTCGTTCAGGAAAACGCCCGAAACCGCGATCGGATGCAGCGCGAGACGGCGCGCCTCGGCCAGGGTTTGCGGCGGCGGCGCCGGGGCCGCGCTCAGGGCCGCCTCGCGCGCCGCGATCAGGCCGAGCTTCCAGTGCAGCCGGTGGATCTGCCAGAACCCGAGGCCCAGGCACAGCACGACGATCGGCACAGTGACGAGGGTCGGAACCAGACGCGGACGAAAGCCGGCCATCCCTCACGCCGCAGAAGGCGGATGCAAATCGCCGTGGCGGTACTGCAAGGCGATCAGCGCCGCCTTTAGCGGCCGCAGCAGCAGGATCGCGCCGACCGAGATCAGCGGCGTCCACAGCACCAAATGCACCCAGATCGGCGGCGAAAAGCTGATTTCGACCCAGGCCGCCAGCGCCACCACCACCAGCCCCAAAAGCAGAATCACGAACACCGCCGGCCCGTCGCCGGCGTCCTGCGCCGACAGGTCGAGCCCGCACACCGCACAGGTCGGCCGCACCGTCAATAATCCGCTGAAGACCGCGCCGTCTCCGCAACGCGGGCACCGGCACCTGAGCGCCGCACGCGACAGCGGCACCGGGGCATAGTTCCGCCCGCCGCTCGTCACCGTGCTTCCGCCGGCACCGCCCGCCGCCGTTCAGTCGACGGCCGGAATCGCGGCGCCCATGCCCCACCAATAGATGCAGACAAACAGGAACAGCCACACGACATCGACAAAGTGCCAGTACCATGCCGCGGCTTCGAGGCCGAAATGATGGTCGGGCTTGAAATGACCCATGCAGGCCCGCCACAGGCACACGGCCAGAAACGTGGTGCCGATGATCACATGGAAGCCGTGGAACCCGGTCGCCATGAAGAACGTCGACGGGTAGATGCCGCCGGTGAAATGAAACGAGGCGCTGCTGTATTCAAACGCCTGCAACGAGGTAAAGCAAAGGCCGAGCAGGCAGGTCACGATCAGCCCCTGGATCAGCCCGTTCTGCTTGCCCTCGAGCAGCGAGTGATGGGCCCAGGTCACGGTCGTTCCTGACAGCAGCAGGATCAGCGTGTTCAGGAACGGAAACTGGAACGGATCGAACGGATGGATGCCTTGCGGCGGCCACACCCCGCCGACCGGGAACAGGCTCGATGAAAAGAAGGCCCAGAAGAACGCCGAGAAGAACATCACCTCGGAGGCGATGAACAGGGCCATGCCGTAACGCAGCCCGAGTTGCACCACCGGGGTATGAAAGCCCTGAAACGTGGCCTCGCGAATGACGTCGCGCCACCACACCGCCATGATCGCCAGCACCCCGATCCCGCCGAGGACCAGCACCCAGGCGCTGTGCCCGTGAAACCACAATACGGCCCCGCCCGCCATCAGCCCGGCCACCAGCGAACCGACGATCGGCCACGGGCTCGGCTCGACAAGGTGGTAGGGGTGGTGCGGCGCGCCGTGACCGTGAGCGGTGGCGTCGGCGTGAATGTCGGTCATGTCTTTCTGCCTGGATCGGTCGAGTCACCACAAAACATCACGCTAGCCGCCGCTGACCCGCACCATGGCAAGCGCGTAAAACAGGGCCACCAGCACCAGCAATACGATCAGCAACGCGCGGTTGCGCGCCCGGATCGTGCGCTCGCGGCCACTTGCAGGTTGGGTCCGCTTCACCAGCCATCACCATCCGCCGCCGGCAACCCGGTCAACCAGCGCGAAGCAGAAGATCAGGAACAGATACAGCAGCGAAAACACGAACATCTGGCGCGCGCTCTTGTCGGTCGGGTCGCGGCAGACGCGCACCGCCGTGCCGGTGAAGACAAGGCTCAGCATCGCCGCCGTAACGCCATAGATGGGCCCGGCGATGCCGAAAAACCACGGCATCAGCGTGACCGGCCACAGCACCAGCGTATAGAGCAGCATCTGCCGCTTGGTCTCGCGCGGGCCGGCGATCACCGGCAGCATCGGCACCCCGGCCGCCTCGTAGTCGCCGGCGCGGTACAGCGACAGCGCCCAGAAATGCGGTGGCGTCCAGAAGAAGATGATCGCAAACAGCGCCACCGCGCCCCAGCCGATATGGCCGGTCGCCGCCGCCCATCCGATCATCGGCGGAAACGCGCCCGCCGCGCCGCCGATCACGATGTTCTGCGGGGTCCGCCGCTTGAGCCACATCGTGTACACGAAGACATAGAAGGCGATGGTCAGCGCCAGGAGCCCGGCGGCCAGGGTGTTGACCGCCAGGCCCATCATCACCACCGAGCCAACCGCCAATACCACGCCGAAGCCGAGCGCCTCGCCCGGCGCCATCCTTCCGGCCGGCAGCGGGCGCGCGCGGGTGCGCCGCATCACCGCGTCGATGTCGCGGTCGTACCACATGTTGATCGCGCCCGACGCGCCGGCGCCGACCGCGATGCACAGCACCGCCACCGCGGCGATCAACGGGTGGATATGGCCGGGCGCCACGACGAGGCCGACGAAGCCGGTGAACACCACCAGCGACATGACCCGCGGCTTGAGAATCTCGATGTAGTCTTGGACGGCCGCCGCCGGCGCTTCCGCCGCGAAGCGCAGGCCGGCGCGGGACCGTGTCGCGAAAAGTTCGCTCACCAGCACCGGCCCCGGCTAATGGCCGCCGCCGGCCGCGGTGATCACCGGCAGCTCGTCATAGGTGTGGAAAGGCGGCGGCGACGGCAGATGCCATTCCAGCGTCGTTGCACCCTCGCCCCAGTAATTCTCTCCGACCTTCCGCCCGGCAAGGAGGGTGTGGAAGACGATGAAGACGAAGAACACGGTCGAGGCGCCCGAGATGTACGACCCCATCGAGGCGATCCCGTTCCAGCCGGCAAATGCGGCCGGGTAATCGGCGATGCGCCGCGGCATTCCCGCCACCCCGAGGAAATGCATCGGGAAGAAGGTCAGGTTGACGCCGATGAACGTGGTCCAGAAGTGGATCTTGCCGAAGGTTTCGTTGTAGGTCCGCCCCGACATCTTGCCGATCCAGTAATAGAACCCGCCGAACAGGGCGAAAACCGCACCCAGCGACAGCACGTAATGGAAGTGGGCAACGACGTAGTAGGTGTTGTGCAGGGTGAAATCGACGCCCGCATTGGCCAGCACCACGCCGGTCACGCCGCCGATCGTGAACAGGAAGATGAAGCCGGTCGCGAACAGCATCGGGGTTTTGAACTCGATCGAGCCGCCCCACATCGTCGCGATCCACGAGAAAATCTTAACCCCGGTCGGCACCGCGATCACCATCGTCGCCGCGGTGAAATAGGCCCGCGTATCGACCGAGATCCCGGTCGTGAACATGTGGTGCGCCCACACGATGAAGCCGAGCCCGCCGATCGCGACCATCGCGTAAGCCATGCCGAGATAGCCGAACACCGGCTTCTTCGAGAAGGTCGAGACGATCTGCGAGACCATGCCGAAGCCGGGCAGGATCAGGATGTAGACCTCGGGATGGCCGAAGAACCAGAACAGGTGCAGAAACAGGATCGGGTCGCCGCCGCCGGCCGGGTCAAAGAAGGTCGTCCCGAAATTGCGGTCGGTCAGCAGCATCGTGATCGCGCCCGCCAGCACCGGCAGCGACAGCAGCAGCAGGAAGGCGGTGACGAGGATCGACCACACAAACAGCGGCATCCGGTGCAGCGTCATCCCCGGCGCGCGCATGTTGAAGATCGTGGTGATGAAGTTGATCGCGCCCATGATCGACGACGCGCCGGCCAGGTGCACGGCAAAGATCACCATGTCGACCGATGGGCCGGGATGGCCGTAAGGCTTGGCGCTCGACAGCGGCGGATAGAGCGTCCAGCCGACCCCGGCGCCGCCGTGCAACGCATTGTTGACGCCGTCGCCGACGCCGACCTGCGTCGAGGCCAACAACAGGATGAACGCCGGCACCAGCAGCCAGAAGCTGATGTTGTTCATGCGCGGGAAGGCCATGTCGGGCGCGCCGATCATGATCGGCACGAACCAGTTGCCGAACCCGCCGATCATCGCCGGCATGACCATGAAGAAGATCATGATCAGCCCGTGCGCGGTGATGACGACGTTGTAGACCTGATGATCGGCCATGAAGGTGTTGCCGGGATGCGACAACTGGATCCGCATCAGGATCGAGAACGCCCCGCCGACCAGCCCGCCGATGATGGCGAAGATCAGGTACAGCGTGCCGATGTCCTTATGGTTGGTCGAGCAGAGCCACCGGGTAAAGAAGCCTGGCGTGCCGTGCCCGTAACCGTTGGCGGCATGGGCGTCGTGGGCATAACTCATCGCAGACCCCTCAACTATCGATTGCCGGCAGCGGCGACGGTCATGCCGCCGGCCTCGGCGAGTTTCGGCGCGTTCGCCGGCGCCGGCTTCGGCGCCGGGGCGGGCGTGTCGGAAGCGAACTGTTTCTTGGCGTCAACCAGCCATTTCTGGAAATCAGCCTGCGAGACCACCCTGACCTCGATCGGCATGTAGGAGTGGTTGACGCCGCAGATCTGGTTGCATTCGCCGTAATAGGTGCCGGTGTGCAAGACGCGCATCCAGGCGTGGTTCTCGCGGCCGATGATCGCGTATTCCTGGACCCCGAACGACGGGATGAACCAGCTGTGGATCACGTCGGTGCTGGTGATCTCGACCCGGATGTTGGTGTTGACCGGGATCACCAGCGGGTGATCGGCGGTCAGCATGCGCGGCTGCCCCGCCTTCAAATCGGCGGGCTGCACCATGTTGCTGTCGAAGCCGAAATTGCCGTTGTCGGGATAGGCGTACGACCAGTACCACTGGTGCCCGGTCACCTTGATGGTCATCGCGTGCGGCGGAACCCGGTCCATGTAGTACATCAGCTTGAACGACGGCACCGCGATCGCGATCAGGATCACGATCGGAATGATCGTCCACAGCAATTCGAGCACGGTGTTGTGGGTGTTGTGCGACGGCACCGGGTTGCGGCGCGCGTTGAAGCGCACGATCACGTAGAGCAGCAGCGCCAGTACAAAGCCGGCGATCACGAAGATGATCACCAGCAATTCCGTGTTGAAGGCGTCGATGCGCTGCGTGATCGGGGTTGCGGCCGGCTGGAAGCCCAGCTCCCACGGCTTCGGCTCGGCCGCCTTGGCAGCCCCCGCCAGGCAGGCCATTCCGGCCATCAGCACCGCCATGACCAGGGCGGCCCTGGCTGCAATCCACCGCGTCATCGATCCCGTCAACCGCACCATGCCCCGGCAGCCCCCTCTTCGGCGAGGATGCCCTCTCGACGAGGGCGATCGATCCACCCCGGCCGCCCGGCGAGCAACCCGGCGCCGCTGTTCGGAGATCAAGGTTCCGAGCGGGATCGTCCGGGCGTCGCGCCGCAAGGCCGAAGCCGCGCCGCCGCCAGACACTCGATCCGGTCAAATTCTGGCTCAAAGGTTGCGGCGGCAGCAACCGATCGAACCGACCCTACACCAAAGCCGACCGGAGCCACAACTGGCTCAACCCGCCGCTAACCCGTTGCGGCAAGCCGCCGCATGCGTGCCCGACGGGCCTCGCAACGGGTTCCGAACGGGATCGTACCTTCCGCATCGGCGGGCGCCGCTCCATATTGACGATGGTCATCGATGGAGCCGCCAATGCCCAGCCTTGCTGCGACCGACGAATTGTTTTTCGAGCGCACCGGCATGGTCCCGGAGCGCGTCGAAGCGGTGGTGGGGGAGGCGCTCGCCGGCATGGACGACGGCGAGCTGTATCTCGAATACCGCCAGTCGGAGAGCGTCGCGCTCGACGACGGCCGCATCAAGAGCGCGGCCTTCGACACCACGCAGGGATTCGGGTTGCGCGCGGTTGCCGGAGAGGCGGCCGGCTATGCCCACGCCACCGAATTGTCCGAGGCGGCGATCCGCCGCGCCGCCGCGACCGTGCGGGCGGTGGCGAGCGGCCATGCGGGGACGCTGGCGGAGGCGCCCGCCGGCACCAACCGGCTGCTCTACACCGACCTCAACCCTCTCGGCACCGTCGATCTCGCCGCCAAAACCAAGCTGCTCGGCGACATCGACGCCTATGCCCGAGGCCGCGATTCGCGGGTGCGCCAGGTCATGGCCTCGCTCGCCGGGGTGTGGCAGGCGGTGCAGATCATTCGGCCCGACGGCACCCGCGTAGCCGACATAAGGCCGCTGGTGCGCCTCAACGTCGCGATCATGGTCGGCGAGGGCGACCGCATGGAGACCGGCTCCTACGGCGCCGGCGGCCGCTTTGCCTACGAGCGCTATTTCGACCCGGCGCAGTGGCAGCACCATGTCGACGAGGCCTTGCGCCAGGCGCTGGTCAATCTCGGCTCGGTGCCGGCGCCGGCCGGCGAGATGACCGTGGTGCTGGGGCCGGGATGGCCCGGCGTCATGCTGCACGAGGCGGTCGGCCACGGGCTGGAGGGCGATTTCAACCGCAAGAAGACCTCGACCTTTTCCGGCCTCATCGGCCAGCAGGTCGCCGCGAAGGGGGTGACGGTCGTCGACGACGGTACGATCCCCGACCGGCGCGGCAGCCTGACCGTCGACGACGAAGGCACGCCGAGCGGCTACAACGTGCTGATCGAGGACGGCATCCTCAAGGGCTATATGAACGACCGGCTCAACGCGCGCCTGCTCGGCACCCGGCCGACCGGAAACGGCCGCCGCGAGAGCTTTGCCCATGCGCCGATGCCGCGCATGACCAACACCTACATGCTGGCCGGCAGCCGCCACCCGCAGGAAATCATCGGCTCCGTCAAAAAGGGCCTCTACGCGGTCAATTTCGGCGGTGGCAGCGTCGACATCACCTCCGGCAAGTTCGTCTTTTCCGCCTCCGAGGCGTACCTGATCGAGGACGGCAAGATCGGACCGGCGGTCAAGGGCGCAACGCTGATCGGCAACGGCCCCGATGCGATGACCAAGGTGACGATGGTCGGCAACGACCTCGCCCTCGATGACGGGGTCGGCACCTGCGGCAAGGACGGTCAGGGCGTGCCGGTCGGCGTCGGCCAGCCGACCTTGCGCATGGACGGGCTGACCGTCGGCGGCACCGCGGCTTAGGGCTCGGCCCGACCGCGCTGCGTCCTTTGACTGCTCGCTGCGCTCGCGCTCAGGATGAGGGGGGTTGGTGACACCGTTCTCCGTCCAACCTCATCCTGCGGCGCGGGCACAGCCCGCGTCTCGCAGAGGTAGGCCTTTACTGCCACGAACAAATCTTCCCTCATCCTGCGGCGCGGGCGGAGCCCGCGTCTCGCAGCGGTAGCCCCTTACTGCCACGAACCAATCTTCCCTCATCCGGAGGAGCACCCGTAGGGTGCGTCTCGAAGGACGCAGAGCCCTTGAGCAAGCGCTTTCTCATCAGTCGCGTCTTGATCGCGGCCGCGCTGTTCGCGCTGGCCCCGGTTGTCGCGGCGCGCGCCTGCGACTTCGCCAAGGCGCCCTCGGACAAATGGTCGATCGAAAACGATCATGGCGTCGCCTGGCTCAAAACCCCGTGCGGCGACCGTTTCTACAGCCTTGGGGTCAACGTCCTCGACGGCGGCTACCCGTGGCGCGACAAGGACGGCAAGGTCTATTACAGCTGGCACGCCTTTGCGCCCAGCCTCGCCGCCTGGGTGGACCAGACCCATGACCGGCTCGTCTCCTGGGGTTTCAACAGCGCCGGCGGATGGTCGCTGCCGCCGCAGCAATTGCGCCTGCCGTCGATCATCGACCTCGAACTCGGCCGCCGCGCCAAATTCCACTGGTTCGACCCGTTCGCGCCCGCCACCGCGGAGCGGATAATGGCCGTCGCCCGTGCCGCGGTGGCGCCCTATCGCGGGTCGCCCTATCGCATCGGCTATTTCTCGGACAACGAGGTCGGCTGGTGGGGCGGCGCACTGTTCGTGTTCTATTCGATGAAGCCGGCGAGTTCGTTCACGAAACAGCGCTGGGTGGCGATGCTGCGCCGCCATTACCATGACGACTGGGCGCGGTTCGCGGCCGATTTCGTGCCTCCGCGCGGGGTCGGTTCATGGCGCGGACTGCTCGCCGCGACGCAGACGACCCAATTGCGGCCGGGCGGCCACGGCATCGCCGCGGTGCGCGAATGGACCGGCCTCGTCGCCCGCCGCTATTACACGCTGGCCGAGCGGGCGATCCGCGCCGCCGATCCCGATGCCCTCTATTTCGGCGACCGCTTGCCGATCTATTACGATCCCATGGCAGTGCGGGCCGAGGCGCCGCATGTCGATGCGATTGCGACCAACTACAATGTCGATGCCGGCGACGGCTGGGTCGCGCGGTATTTCTTCGACGGGTTGCGCCGATTGACCGGCGGCAAGCCGGTGCTCGTGTCGGAATGGTTCTTTGCCGCGCGCCACAACCGCACCGGCAACAAGAACAACGGCCACCTGATGACCGTCGACACCCAGGCCCAGCGTGCCGCCGGCGCCGCCGCGGCAACCGCGAATTTCGCCGCGATCCCCGAAGTCATCGGCGCGCAATGGTTCCAGTATTACGACCACCCGAAAGGCGGCCGGCCCGACGGCGAGGATTACGATTTCGGGCTCGTCGACATCGACAACCAGCCCTACCGCCGGCTGACCGAGGCCTTGACCGCCGCCAACCGAGAGGCCGCCTCGATCCACGCCGAGGCGGCGGTGCCCGCGCCGGCCGAAGGCCGGTTCGTCGTGCCCCATGCGGTGGCCTCGATCGAGGCGAAGTCGCTGACCGGCTGGCCCAAGCCGGCGAGCCTGCTGCCGCCGCTGCATCCCTCGCCTGGCGCGGTCGATTTCGGCGAGATTTACCTGTCGTGGGACGACAAGGGCCTGGCGCTGGCGACGATCGGGCAGGACTATTTCGACCTGGACCTGCTCGCCGATAAGGGCAAATTTCCACTTGCCGACGCCTACCGGGTCGAGCTTGGCGTCGATGCCGGGGCCGGACCGCGTCGGTTTACGCTGTTCTTCATTCCCAGCCCGGGCGACCGGCCCGACCACGAATGGATGACGACGCTGGTCTGCGCCGGCGCTGCCGGCGATGCGATCCGCGCCGGCTGCACGCCGGCGCCCGGGATCCGCGCCGTCTATTTCGGCGCCGACCAGCCCCGCATCACCGCCGAGATGCGCATTCCGTGGAGCGCACTCGGCATCGCCCCGCCGCATCCCGAACGGGCGATCAGCGCCGAGGTGGCGATGACCTCGTGGTACGGCGACCGCTGGATGTCATTGTCGGGCGAGGCGCCGGAAGTGGCGATGCGCGATGCCGCGGGCTGGGCGCGGATGCGCCTCGGCGACGGCTTCCGCGTGACCGTGCCGGCATCTCGCGCGCGCAGTCCGGGCTGACCGACCCGGACCGCGGGCCTCCGGCCCGCTTGCCGCGAGACGCTCGCGCTCCGTTCCGTTCAGTACGATTGTTCGTCGTAGACGCAGGCGATGTCGCGACGCCAGCGGGTTTCGTAATCCTCGACCAGTTCGGCTGCCGGGCTGTGGCCCGAGCCGGCGATCGAGAACAGCGTGTCGAGAAAATGGGTCTCGTCTTCGCCGGCGGTGTCGCGGCGCGCGCGCCGGCGCAGCCCGCCATGGGCGAGGTCGAGCATCGCCAGGGCCACATCGCGCAGGGTGCCGCCGCGGAACGGCGTCGCCAGCCCGTGCCGCGGCACCTCGTTGCGCATCGCCGCGTGCTCCTCGGCGGTCCAGTCGGCGATCATTGCCGCGGCGCCGTCGAGCGCGCCCTGATCGTACAGCACGCCGATCCACAGCGCGGCCAGCGCGCAGAGCCGCCGCCACGGCCCGCCGTCGGCGCCGCGCATCTCGAGAAAAGTCTTCAGCCGCACTTCGGTGAAGGCGGTGGTCAGGTGGTCGGCCCAGTCGCCGATGCTCGGCACCTGGCCGGGCAATGCCGGCAATTTCCCGGCCATGAAATCGCGGAACGACTGGCCGCTCGCATCGATGTAACGCCCGTCGCGATAGACGAAGTACATCGGCACATCGAGCATGTAATCGACGTAGCGCTCGAACCCGAACCCGTCTTCGAATACGAACGGCAAGATGCCGCAGCGGTCGGGGTCGGTATCGGTCCAGACATGGCTGCGATAGCTCTCGAAGCCGTTGGGCCTGCCCTCGGTAAACGGGGAGTTGGCGAACAGCGCCACCGCAACCGGCTGCAAGGCGAGGCCGACGCGGAATTTCCGCACCATGTCGGCCTCCGACTGGTAGTCGAGATTGACCTGCACGGTACAGGTGCGCAGCATCATGTCGAGCCCGAGCCGGCCCTTTTTCGGCATGTACTCGCGCATGATGCGATAGCGCCCCTTGGGCATCCACCCGACCTCGTCGCGGCGCGAGGTCGGGTCGAAGCCGAGCCCGATCATGCCGAGACCCAGCTCCTCGCACACCTCGCGCACCTGGCGCAGGTGCTCATGCACCTCGTCGCAGGTCTGATGCACGGTTTCGAGCGGCGCGCCGCTGAGCTCGAACTGTCCGCCCGGCTCAAGCGTGATCGAGCAGTGCCGGTCGTTGGTCAATGCGACGATGTTGCCGTCCTCGCGCACCGGCTGCCAGCCGAAGCGAAGCATGCCGTTGAGCAGCGCGGCGATGCCGTCCGGCCCGTCATAGGGCACACGCTTGAGATCGGCGCGGCGGAAGACAAATTTCTCGTGCTCGGTGCCGACCCGCCACGCCGGCCGCGGCTTGCACCCCGATTCGTGGTATTCGACGAGCTGCCGCTTGCCGGTGATCGGCACTCCGGGCGGACCTGGCGATGCAGCCATTCAACACTCCAACCATGCGGCCGGATCGCGCCAGCGCAGCCGTCGCGTCATCCCGAACGGGTGCGGCGCCAGTCTCCGGCGACGGCCTGGAACACGGCCAAGGCGGCGAGAGAAGCGGTTTCGGCGCGCAGCACCCTCGGGCCGAGCCCGATGCGGGTAACAAAGGCAAGTTTCCCCAGAGCGTCAAGTTCCGTTTCGGTGAAACCGCCTTCGGGGCCGATCAGCAACGCAATCGAACCCGGCAGCGCGGAATCGGCGAGCGCCGCCGCGATCGGGACGCCGGCGCCGCTCTCGTCGCAAACGACAAGCCGCCGCCCTGCCGGCCAGTCGGCAACCAGGCGGTCGAGCCGCTCGGGAGCGCGGATCTCCGGCACCGACAGGCGCTCGCTCTGCTCCGCCGCGGCGACCGCGACCGCCCGCAGGCGCTCGAGATTGACCCGCTCCGGCTGGGTCCGCTCGGTCCATACCGGCAGCAGCGCGCCGGCGCCAAGCTCGGTTGCCTTCTCGATCAGCCAGTCGAGCCGCGCCCGCTTCAGCGGCGCGAAGGCGAGCCACGGCCCGCAGCCCGTCTCGGGCGGCCGCAGCAGCCGCTCCACCGCAAGCCGGCCGCCGCCGCGCGACAAATCTACGACCCGGCACAGAAACTCGCCGTCGCCCGGGTTGAAGACGGCCACTGTCGCGCCCGCCGCCAGCCGCAATACGGTGCGCAGCCGGTGCGATTGCGCCCCATCGATCGCCACCTCGGACCCGGCGGCGAGCCCTGCCGGAACGTAGAGCCGCGTCTTCCAGCCGCTGGCCATCGCCACCCCCTTCGCCGCCCGTCGCTTGAGCGGGACGGAAAGCGGCCGCAAGATTAGCCGATGAGCGAGGCGACCGGAAAAGACGGCCTGCGTCCCGACCCGACCGACATCCATTCCGGCGACTGGGTCGAGCGGTTTCTGCCGGCGGCGGTTCAGCCCTACGCGCGGCTGGCGCGGCTCGACCGGCCGATCGGCACCTGGCTGCTGCTGTTCCCGGCGTGGTGGGCGATTGCGCTGGCCGGGCCGTTTTGGCCGAACCTGCGGCTGATGGCGCTGTTCGCGCTGGGCGCCGTGGCGATGCGCGGCGCCGGCTGCACCCTCAACGACATCGCGGACCGCGATTACGACGGCCGCGTCGCCCGCACCCGCATGCGTCCGATCCCGAGCGGCCGGGTCTCGGTCGCGCAGGCCGCCGTGTTCATGCTGGCCCAGCTGGCGATCGGCGCCGCCGTATTGCTGAGCCTCAACCGCCTCAGCATCGCCCTCGGCATCGCCGTGCTCGGCCTGATCGCGACCTATCCGTTCATGAAGCGGGTGACCTATTGGCCGCAGCTGTTTCTCGGCCTCAATTTCAACTGGGGGGCGCTGATCGGCTGGGCCGCGGTGACCGGCAATCTCGCCTGGCCGCCGCTGCTCCTCTATCTCGGCGGGATTTTCTGGACCCTCGGCTACGACACGATCTACGCCCACCAGGACAAGGAAGACGATGCCCGCATCGGGGTCAAATCCTCGGCCCTGGCGCTCGGCGACAAGACGCGGCCGTTCCTGTTCGCGGTCTACGCCGCGGCGGTCGCGCTGTGGGCTGCGGCCGGCTGGGTGGCAAATCTCGACCAGATCTTCTGGCTTGGCCTCATCGGCGCCGCGGCGCAGCTGTTCTGGCAGGCGGAGGATGTCGATACCACCGACCCCGCCGATTGCCTGGCCAAGTTCCGCGCCAACCGCAACGTCGCCTGGGTGCTCCTCGGCGCCATCCTCGCCGGCCGCCTGCTGTGACGGACCCCGAGGCCTTCGTCCGCGACAACACCGCGATTGCGGCGGCGCCGCTGGTGCCGGAAATCCGGCTCCATCTTGCCACCGAGGTCACGCCGATCTGGCAGGCGAGCGAAGACGCCCTCGCCCGCGGCTCGGTGCCGCCGCCGTTCTGGGCTTTCGCCTGGGCCGGCGGCCAAGCGCTTGCGCGCTATCTGCTCGACCATCCCCGCGAGGTCGCCGGGCGCGAGGTCCTCGATTTCGGCGCGGGCTCGGGAATCGTGGCGATCGCCGCGGCGCTGGCCGGCGCGGCACGGGTCACCGCAGCTGAGATCGACCCTTTCGCCGCCGCGGCGATAGCGGTCAACGCCGCGCTCAACGGCGTGGCGGTGAGGGTCGTCACCGACGATCTGCTGATGGCCGAGCCCGGTTTCTGGCCGGTGATCGCGGCCGGGGATGTCTGCTACGAGCAGCCGATGGCACGGAACGTGACGACCTGGCTCAGGCGGCGCGCCGCTGCCGGCAGCCTGGTGCTGCTCGCCGATCCGGGCCGGGCGTATCGGCCGTTGACGGGGCTTTGCGAGCGGGCGCTCTACCGGGTGCCGACCAGCCGCGAGCTCGAAGACCGCGACATCCGCGAGACCACCGTATGGCAGGTGCTGGCGGATGAGCCGGCGGTCACGACTCCTGCAACGACGTCAACGCCTTGATGACCTCGCGCAAAGCCCGGTCCGGGGTCTTGTCGCGGCGCAGCACCATGCCGAGCCGACGCCGCAAAGCGGGGGCCAGCGAGCGCACCACCGGCGTGCCGGACGATGCCCCGCGCAACGACAATCGCGGCAGCAGGCCGCAGCCGAGCCCGGCACCGACCAGTTCCTTGATCGCCTCGATGCTGCCCAGTTCCATGACCGGCTTCAGCGCCACCCCGGCATCGCGAAACCACTCGTCGATGATCCGGCGCGAGTTGCCACCGGGCTCGTACAATACCACCGGCAGGCGCGCCAGCACCGCCGCGGTAAGGCGCTCCGCCGGCGCATCCCCTTCGGCGGCGAAAACCGCGACGATCTCGTCGTCGAGCAGAGGTGTCGCCGCCACGGCGCGCCCGGCAACGGGCAAGGTAACCAGGGCGATGTCGAGCGCGTTGTCTTCGAGAGCGCGCACGATCTGCGGTGTGTTGCCGGTGCTGACCACGATATCGAGGCGCGGGAAGCGCCGACGCAAGTCGCGCAGCAGGCGCGGCAGCAGGTAGATGCACGCCGTCGCGCCGGTGCCGAGCCGAACCCGGCCGCCGACCGCGCCGCCGCGGTCGGCCATCGCGGCGATCGCCGCCGCGGCGGCGGTCTCGATCTCGCGGATATGGGGCAGCAATTCGCGTCCTGCCGCGGTCGGTTCGACCTTGCGGCCGACCCGCTCGAGCAGGCGAATGCCGAGGCGGCGCTCCAACTGCCTGATCTGCAGGCTTACCGCGGGCTGGGTCAGGTTCAGCAATTGCGCCGCCGCCGAAAAGCTGCCCAGCGCGACGACCTGGCGAAAGGCGTGGAGCTGATCGAGGTTGAGCTGGCGCATCCGTTTCGCCCTTCGGCCCGATAACCGTTTCGGTTATGAGAACCAAAATAAATTTAATGCACTCGATAGAAATAATAAAATCTGCTTGTGTCACGAAACGTTCAAACTTGGCCCATGAATGCGCAACCGGAATGCACGCTGCGTCCCTGCCGGGAAGGCGACGCCGCCGCCCTTCAGGCGATCTATGCCTATCACGTGCGGCACGGGCTCGCCTCGTTCGAGACCGATCCGCCCGACCGCGACGAGATGCGCCGGCGCTGGCGCACGGTGGTCGAGCGCGGTTTTCCCTATCTGGTCGCCGAACACGACGGCGAAATCGTCGGCTATGCATATGCGTCGCCCTACCGGACCCGTGCGGCCTATCGCTACAGCGCCGAAAACTCGGTTTATGTCCGCCATGGCTGGGAGGGGCGCGGCATCGGCAAATCGCTGCTCGCGGCGTTGATCGAGGCGTGCGAGGCGCAGGGCTTGCGCCAGATGATTGCGGTGATCGGCGACAGCGGCAACCACGCCTCGATCGGCCTTCACCGCAGCCTCGGCTTTGCAATGGTCGGCACGATCAGCGCGGCCGGGTACAAGTTTGGACGCTGGGTCGACACCGTGCTGATGCAGCGCGCGCTCGGCCCCGGCGCCGCAGCGCCGCCGCCGGACCCCGGGGAAACGCATCGATGAGTTCGCGCCGCGTCGCGATCGTCGCCGCGCTCGGCAGCACGCAAACCCTGGCCTGGGCGTCGAGCTATTATCTGCCGGCGATCATCGGCGGCCCGGTCGCGGCGTCGCTGCATCAACCGCGCAGCGTGTTTTTCGGCATCTTCTCGGCCTCGCTGCTGCTGTCGGCGGTGATCGGCCCGGCGGTGGGGCGGATGATCGACCAGCACGGCGGGCGTGCGGTGCTCGCCTCATCCAACCTCGCCATCGCCGCCGGGCTGGTGATCATGGCGACGGCACAGGGCGTGGTCGGGCTTGCCGTCGCCTGGCTGTTCCTTGCCGTCGGCATTTCGGCCGGGCTGTACGATTCGGCCTTCGCCGCGTTGACTGCGCTCTACGGCCGCGATGCCCGCAACGCCATCACCGGGATCACGTTGATCGCCGGGTTTGCCAGCACGATCGGCTGGCCGGCGACGGCCTGGTTCGACCACGAATTCGGCTGGCGCGGCGCGTGCCTGATCTGGGCCGGGCTGAACCTGGGCCTGGGAATGCCGGTCAACTGGCTGATGATCCCCGCCACCAGGCCGAGACATGAGCCCGCCTCCGCATCCCCGCAGCCGGCGGAGGTGGGTGCGGCACCGCGCGGGGCGATGGCGATTCTCGCCTTCTATTTCTCCGCTGTGTGGTTTGTGACCGGCGCAATGGCCTCGCACCTGCCGCATCTGCTGATGACCGCGGGCGCGTCGCCGACCGCGGCGATCGCCGCGGCGGCCTTGGTCGGGCCAGCGCAGGTGGCGGCCCGGCTCGTCGAATTCGGGTTGATGCGCAATCTGCACCCCTTGGTCTCGGCGCGCGTCGCCGCCGTCTTGCACCCGATCGGGGCGGGACTGCTGAGCGTGTTCGGGGCGCCGGCCGCGGTCGCCTTTGCCGTGCTTCACGGTGCCGGCAACGGCATGATCACGATCGCCAAGGGCACCTTGCCGCTGGCGATTTTCGGGCCGGTCGGCTACGGGCTGCGCAACGGAATGCTGTCGGCGCCGGCACGGGTGACGCAGGCGGCCGCGCCGTTTCTGTTTGGCCTGCTGCTCGACCGTTACGGCGACAAGGCGGTAGTATTGTCGGCAGGGCTCTGCCTTGCCGCCGCGGCCTCGCTGCTGCTGCTCGCGATAGCGCCGCGGCTGGCCGAGCGGTAGCGGAGGACCGCCCCCGCCGCGCGCGGGCCGGCCGGCTAATCGCCGCCGAAGATGCCCTGCGGCAACAGCGCCGAGACGACGTAGTTGGGCACGTCGACGACGTTGGAGATGCGCAAATCGACGGCGACGCTGCAGATCACGTAGGCCTGCTCGCGGCTGAAGCCGCGCTCCTGCAGCAGCTCGATCATGTTCAGCACCGCGTTGCGGCAGGCGAGCGTGAGGTTTTCGGCCTCGATCTCGCCCGCCGCGTTGATCGGCATGCCCATCACGCCGAGAAACCGCTCCGGCGCGGCAAAGCGCGGATCGGCAAAGTAGCTCTGGCGCGAGAATACCGGCGAATTGAACTTGCGCGCCGCCGCCGCGCCCTTGTGCACCCTGAACCGCACGACTGCAGTCGCGCCCATCTCGACCGCGGTCACGCAAACCTCGCCGTCGCCCTGGGCGAAATGCCCGTCGCCGGTCGAGAACAGGGCGCCCTCGACGAATACCGGCAGGAACAGCTTCGATCCCCTCGTCAATTGCTTGACGTCAAAATTGCCGCCGTTCTCGCGCGGCGGCAGGGTGCGCAATCCGGCCAGCGCGCAGGCGCCGCCGGGAACCGCGCCGCCGGGGTCGGGCGGCAGGGCAAAGCCGCCGCGGTCGATGACGCGCTGCTCGCGCGCCGCCCATTCGGCGAGTTTCTCCGCTGACGGCGCCACCGCCGACACCCCCATGAACGGCGCACCGGGAATTCGCACCCCGGGGATTTGCGAAGAGGTGGCCCAGCCGTCGCGGATTTGCCAGTGCGCGAGGAACGGCTCGGTCATCACGTCGCGCAGAAAGCCGAGGCCCGGGACGATGGCGCTGAAGGCGGTCGGCTCCGCGATGATGTCGGTGAACTCGATTTCGAGGATGTCGCCGGGCATCGCGCCCTTGACGAAAACCGGCCCGGTCAGCGGGTGCACGACGCCGGCATCGACCCCGGCCAGATCGGCAACCGTCGTCTCAGGGTGAAGCTGGCCGTCGAGAGCGTCGCGCGTTTCCAGCGCGATCTCCTCTTCCTCGCCGATTTCGACGACGGGTTCGATATCGGGGTGGTAGCGGTTGTGGCCGAGATGCGGTTCCGCCGAAAGAGGCTTTGCCCGATCGATCCGGATCGCGTGCATCGCATGCTCCATCGCCGTTTGCCGTCGCCGCTTCCCGCGGGCTCGGCCACAGGAAGCAGCCTGCGCCGATCGAGAGGCTAATCGAACGTCAATACCGTGCGCGCCACCTCGCCCGCCTTCATCGCCCGGAAAGCCTCGTTGATGTCGCCGAGATGCCCGGTCTTGGTCACCATCGCGTCGAGGTCGAGCCGGCCCTGCTTGTAGAATTCGAGATAGTGCGGGATGTCGCTGCGAAAGCGGTTCGAGCCCATGCGCGAGGTCTGCACCCGGCATTCCGGGCGGATCGCCATCCACGGAAACTCGATCGTCGCGTCGGGCGGCAATACCCCGCAGATCGTGGCGGTGCCGCGGATCGCCAGGCTCTCGATCGCCTGGCGCACCAGCGTCGCATTGCCGACCGCCTCGAACGAATGATCCACACCGAGGCCGCCGGTCAACGCCTTGACCGCCTTGACCGGGTCGTCCTCGCCGGAATTGACGAAATGGGTGGCGCCGACCCTGAGCGCCATCTCGCGCTTCGATTCGAACTGGTCGACCGCGATGATCTGGCGCGCGCCGCCGATGCGCGCGCCCTGAACGATCGACAACCCGACCCCGCCGCAGCCGTACACGGCCACCGTCTGCCCGGCTTCGAGCCCGGCCGAGCGGAGCGCGGCGCCGACCCCGGTCAACACGCCGCAACCAATGAGGCAGGCGCGGTCGAGCGGAATTTCGGGGTCGATGCGCACGATCGAGTTCTCGTGCAGCAGCATCTTTTCGGCGTAGCTCGAAATGCCGATGAACTGGCGGAACGGCTGGCCGTTTTGCGACAGGCGCGGGGTCTCGGCGTCCTTTCTTGCGACGATGCCGCCGGTGCATAGATTGGGATGGCCCGACAGGCATTGCGGGCAATTGCCGCAGAACCCGCTGAGACAGGCGACGACATGGTCGCCGACCCGCACGCTGGTCACCTCCGGCCCGACCGCCTCGACCACGCCGGCGCCTTCATGGCCCAAGACGATCGGCCGGTCGAGCGGAAACCGCCCATTGCCGTCGACGACATGCAAATCGCTGTGGCACACCCCGGTCGCGACCGTGCGGACCAGCACCTCGCGGGCGCGCGGCGCATCGACATCGACCCCCTCAATCGTCAGCGGCGCCAGCACCTTGCGAAACACGGCGGCGTTCATCTGCATGGTCATCTTCCTATCCACGTCCGCCAAAGGCTGTCATTGCGAGCGGAGCGACGCAATCCCGCTGAGATTGCTTCGTCGCCGCGCTCCTCGCAATGACGCTCTCTGGTGCTATCCCGCGCCCTTCACCACCGGCACATTTCCGGGCACGATCAGCTTGCATCCGGTGGTTGCCTTCACTTCGTCGATGGTGATGCCGGGCGCGATCTCCTTCAGCGCCATGCCGGCGGGCGTGATCTCGAACAATCCGTAATTGGTGACGACGAGATCGACGACGCCGCGCGCGGTCACCGGGATCGCGCACCGTTCGACGAGGCGCGGGCGGCCGTTGCGCGTCGTCTGCTCCATCGCGACGAAGACATGGCGGGCGCAGGCGGCGAGGTCCATCGCGCCGCCGATGCCGCCGCCCTTCTGCCCGGCCATCTTCCAGTTGGCGAAATCGCCGTTTTCGGCGACCTCGTAGGCGCCGAGCACGGTTACGTCGATGCGGCCGCTGCGGATCATGCCGAAGGCGTCGGCGTGGTGCACGATCGCCGCGCCCGGCCTCAATGTCACGTGCTGGCCGCCGGCATTGACAAGGTGCAGATCCTCCTCGCCCGCCGGGGTCAGCGGGCCGTAGCCGACGACCCCGTTCTCGGAATGGAAGATGATCTCGCGCTCGCCGAAATCGCAATTCGAGCACAAGGTCGGGATGCCGATGCCGAGATTGACGATCCAGCCGTCCTGAAACTCCATCGCCAGCCGGTCGCACATCTGCTGGCGGGTCAGCCCTTTGTTTTCGCTCATGCTCTCCTCCCGGGCTGGCGCGGCCGATAGTTGACGCAAAGGTCGCAATGGATACGCGATGGCCGCGATGGCTCACAGCCCATTGACCAGCCTCACGATCCCGTCGCGCATATGCTCGACATGAAAATTCAACAGGAACCCGAGCCGGAACCCGCCGAGCCGAAGATAGCTCAGCAACTGGCTGCGGTGGACCGGTAGAATGGTGGGAACCGCCTTCAACTCAACAGCCCTGCAACAAGGAGATCGAGGCGATAGCCGTTTTCGATGGTCAGCGCCTCGTATCGGATCGGCACCGAAACCTGGCTGCGGACACCGATATGGGTCTTTTCAAGCTCGTAAATCAGGCAAGTTTCATAAGCGCTCTCCAAAAGGCCGGGGCCGACCGCCGAATGAACCTTCATCGCCGCCCCGATGATCGCGTGTCCGATTTCCTCTTCGGTCACCTTCGCGCCCTTTGCGTATCCTTCGCGTCCTTGGCGTTATCTATTGCCTGTTCAGCGCCGCGATTTCAGCGGGGCGCATCGGCCACCAGCCTTCGGGCGGCGGCGGGATCTTGATGAGGCGATGGACGAAGATGCCCGGCGTGTGCACCTCGTCCGGATCGATCGCACCGCGCGGCAGAATGTCTTCCTCGACCTCGACGATCGTCACCTTGGCGGCCATCGCCATCAGCGGGTTGAAGTTGCGCTGCGAGCGGCGGAACAGCAGGTTGCCGGCCTCGTCTGCCTTCCAGGCGCGGATAAAGGCGTAATCGAGCGGCAATGCCTCTTCCAGCAGGTATTCGCGGCCGTGAAAGACCCGCGTCTCGCGCCCCTCGGCCAGCTCGGTGCCGACCGCGGCCGGCGTGTAGAAGGCCGGAACCCCGGCGCCGGCGGCGCGCAGGCGTTCGGCCAGCGTGCCCTGCGGCACCAGTTCGGCCTCGATCCGCCCGCTTTCGTAATACTCGGTGAAGACGAGGCGCTGCGAGGCGCGGGTCGGGGCGGTAAAGGCGCAGACCACCTTTCTCACCTGGTCGTTGCGGATCAGCCACTCCATGCTCGGCGCATCCGGCGGCAGGGTGGCGCCGCCGCGGGTCGTGTTGGACACGCAGGTGAGCCCCTTCGCCCCTTGCGCGGCGAGCGCCTGGTAGAGGTTGATCGGCACGCCGACGACAGCGAACCCGCCGAACCCGATCGTCACGTTGTCGGGGATGTCGGCGACGGCAGCGTCGAACGATGGGTAGATTTTGGATTTGGGCATCGCTCCTCCGCTCTCTCATCCCGTCATTGCGAGCGGAGCGAAGCAATCTCGCGCCGCCGGAGGTTCACCCCGTCGAGATTGCCGCGTCGCTTCGCTCCTCGCAACGACGCGCGGCGGTCACCGCAACTGCATGCCCTGCTTGTCCTCGCCGAGGAAGATGTTGGGCTTCAGGAACACCGACAATACCAGCGCGCCGTTGGGTGAGCGGGCGACATGGCGATTGCCCTTGGGGCGCCACACATAGTTGCCGGCGGTCACCTCGCCTTCGTCGTCGACGAGGCTGCCTTCGAGCACGAAGGTCTGCTCGATCTCGACATGCTCGTGCAATCCCAGCTCGGCACCCGGCTGCCAGCGGAACAGCGCGGTCAAGAGCCCGGTCGCGCTGTCTTCGACCAGCACCTTCATCTCGATCCCGGCGCACGGCGTCGGCTTCCACGGCAGCGAGCCGACATCGACGTAGCGAGAGGCGAGCGGCGTCAGCTTGTCCTGGCCCTTCATTCCGGGCGTCGTCGCACTCGGCGAACCCTTGACGGTCGTCACGTCGTTCATGGCGGTCCTCTCCCTGTTGCCGTCATTGCCAGCGGAGCGAAGCAATCTAGATGGCTCATCGAGATTGCTTCGTCCCCGCGGGTCTCGCCCGCGGCTCCTCGCAATGACAGGGCAAATTCACATCAGAAACACGCCTTTGCCGGTGGTTTGCGTGTCGAACAATTTGTAGGCCTCGTCGGCCTGGTCGAGCTGCCAGCGATGGGTGAACAATTTGTCGACGTCGATCTTGCGGTCGGCGACGAAGCGGGCGCATTCGGCCTGGCCGACCGAGGAAAAGGTCCACGACGCGACGATCGTCAATTGCTTCCTCAACATGTCGGGGCTGACGTCGATCGTGACGTTGTTGCGCTCGCCGACAAAGCAGGTCGTGCCCCACACCTTGGCGGAGCGCACCGCGGCGATGCGCCCTTCGGGCTGCGATGACGTGTCGAGGGTGAATTCCGCGCCATACCCGTGGGTCAGATCCTTGATCGCGCCGACCGGGTCGTTGGAGCGCGGGTTGACGATCTCGTCGGCGCCGAATTCCTTGGCGCGGTTCAGCCGCTCGGGGCTGACATCGAGCGCGATGACGCGAGCGCCCATCGCGTGGGCGAGCTGGGTCGCCGACAGCCCGACCGGCCCCTGGCCGAAGATCGCGATTGTGTCGTTGCCCGAAATCCGGATGCGCCGCAACGCGCCGTAGGCGGTTCCGGTGCCGCACGAGATTGCCGCCCCGGTCGGAAACGACAACTCGTCGGGCAGCGGCACCAAGGTGAAGGCCGGCACCTTCAGGTATTTCGCGTGGCCGCCATGGGCGTTGTTGCCGTAGACCAGCACCGGCTCTTCCTGGCACAGCTGCGACCACCCCGACTTGCAATGGCCGCACACCGTGCAGCCCTTGTAATGGTGCACCATGACGCGCTGGCCGATTTTCGCCTCCTTGTCGGTGACCCCGGGGCCGATGGCGGCGACGATGCCGCACGGCTCGTGGCCGCCGATGACCGGCTCGGGATTGACCGGCAGCCCGCCGCTCGCGCCGCCCGTCTTCGGCCGCCGGTACTGGTGCAGGTCGCTGCCGCACATGCCGGAGGCTTTCATCTCGACGACGACTTCGCCGGGGCCCGGCGTCGGATCGGGAAAGTCCATGATTTCGATCTGGCGCTCGCCGGTAAATACCACTCCGCGCATGATTTCCTCCTCTTCGCCGCAGCCGCCGCTGCGGCATGATCGCCCGTCCGGTCCGGCTGACAGTCCGGTTGCCTCGATGCTACCATGAGTCCTGTCGAGGGGTCAGGCATTGCAGGTCGGGGGATGCGGCAATCGGTTCGATGGGGGGTCGTGCTCGGCATCGCACTCGCCGGGGCGGCGCTGCCGGCGCAGCGTTGTCTTGCCTGGGGCCCCGAGGTGCATCGCGTCGTCGCTCTCCTGGCGCAGCATCTGTTGCAGCAGAGCGATCCCGGCGTTGCCGCCAAGGTTGAGGCCGTGGTGGCAAGCGATACGGAAGAAAGACGCGCCAAGCCGACGATCGCCGACGAGGCGGTGTGGCCGGATGAACTGCTCGCGCGCAGCGAAGAGGCGCGGATCGGCACCTCCGGCTGGCACTACGTGCGGCTGAAATTCGACAATCCGGACCTCGCCCAGGCGTGCTTCGGCCATCCGCCGCTGCCGATCGGCTATCCGGCGAGCCACGGGCCGGAAAACAATTGCGCCGTCGACAAGATCGCCCAGTTCGCCACGGAGCTCTCCGACCCGGCGACGAGCGCCGGCGAACGCCTGCTGGCGCTCCGCTACGTGCTGAACC
The DNA here is from genome assembly GCA_030041385.1 of Alphaproteobacteria bacterium. Classification (GTDB taxonomy): domain Bacteria; phylum Pseudomonadota; class Alphaproteobacteria; order ATCC43930; family CGMCC-115725; genus DATARH01. The sequence goes on along the minus strand of JASHNY010000108.1, from coordinate 23,354 downwards.
TGGTCGCCGACATCCATGACCCGCTCTACATGATCGACCATGGCGACGACGGCGGGCGCTGCGTCGCAGTCAGGGTCGGCGACGCCAAGACGCCGGTGCGGCTACTGACCTATTGGCAGCACACCCTGGCGATCGAGGTGGTCGGCCGCGACCTGCCCCGCAGCGTGAGCCGGATCGGCGAATCGATCGCTCCCGCTGATGCCAAAAGATGGGCCGCCGGCACGCCGGCGTCGTGGGCGCTGGAGACCTACCAGCTCGCCAAGGCCGTGACTTACAGCTTTCTCGGCCAGAAGCCGGTCGAAAAATATGCGTTCCCGCCGGGGCCTGGCGAGACGGACCGGTGCGGCCCGGTCGAGGTCTACCGGCTCGGCTCGGATTACGAGACCAAGGGCCTGATCGCGGTCAAGGAACAGATCGCCAAGGCCGGCCTGAGGCTGGCCCTGACCCTGCACGACCATCTGCGGTGAGCCGGCCTGCGGTGAGCCGGGCCGCCGCGCATTACAGGGCGATGCCGATCTCGCGCAGGTAGCGGGCAGTCCCGGGATGGATCAGCCCCGGCTCGGGAGCCGCGGCGGCGGTGTTGGCGGCAGTCGTCTCGCGCGCCTGGTCGAGCTTTGCCCCGAGCATATCGGTGCCGCGATGCAAGGCGCGGGCGAGGCGATAGCCGAGCTCGTCCGGCAAATCCGGTCGCGCGAGGATGAACGACCACGAACCGACCGAGCGGATCGCCGTGTCCTGTCCGGGATAGGCGCCGGCGGCGATCGTGAGCGGCTTCAGAAACGGATGCCGGGCGCGGATGCGCGCCGCTTCGTCCGCATCGGGCGCGATGAAATGGCCGCCCGCCTCGGCGATGCGGGTAAAGCCCGGCCAGCCGACGCCGCCGCCCCACAGTGCCGCGGCGTGCCCGTCGAGCACCATAACCGGGCCGTCGCCGGCGCGGTCGAGATAGATCGCCCGGAAATCCCGCTCGATATCGAGGCCGAGCCCGTCGAGCACGTAGCGCGCCAGGATCACCAGGCCGGAACCCTTGGCGCCAAAGGCGACGGGCCGACCCTTGAGGTCGGCGATGCAGCGGTATGGCGCATCGCCGCGCACCGCGAACATGCCGGCGGTGGAATACATCGCGGTGAGGATGGTCAAGCCCGATTTGCGGGCGAACGGCTCGATCGCCACCTCGCCCTGGACGAGCCCGATATCGACCGCGCCGGCCTCCAAGAGCGGCACGTTTTCGGTCGAGCCCTTGGTGTTGCGGCACTCGATGCGGAGCGTTGGATCGACCGCGTTGACCACCTCGGCAACGACCCCGCCGTAAAGCGGAAACCCGCCGCCCGGCGTCGCGGTGGCGAGGGCGATCGTGGTGATCGACTGAGCCATAGGGCTTACCCGTGCTTGTGGATCGGATCGACCCAGCGGACTTCCTGAGGCCGTTCGACCGGTTCGATGTCGAGATTGACCACCACCGCCTCGTTGTCACTGCGCACCAGCACGCATTCGAGCGTCTCGTCCGCCGACGCGTTGATCTCCTGGTGCGGCACGTAAGGCGGCACAAAGATGAAATCGCCGGGCCCCGCCTCGGCGACGTATTCGAGATGCTCGCCCCAGCGCATCCGCGCCTTGCCCTTCAGCACATAGATCACGCTTTCGAGCGCGCCGTGGTGATGCGCCCCGGTCTTGGCGTCGGGGTGGATGTGCACGGTGCCGGCCCAGATCTTCTGTGCCCCGACGCGGGCGAAGTTGATCGCCGCGGCGCGGTTCATGCCCGGGGTCTGCGGCGTGTTGGTATCGAGCTGGTCGCCCGGGATCACCTTGACGCCGTGAACCTTCCAGTCGATCGGCGCGTCGTCATGCCTGTCGGTCATCGCTCTCGCTCTGCTGCTGCGAATTGCCAATCCTAGCCGATTTTTGGCGACCCGCGGTACCGCGGGATTGACACGACCGATTCTCGATATATCTTAATCTCGTTATATCGAAGCTCTATCGAGATGATGGCGGAGGCATCGATGATGTACGGGGATCGAGGTGCGTGGGGCGAACGCCGCTATGCGCGCGGCGGCTTCGGCTTCGCCGGGCGCGGCTTTGCCGGGCGCCCGGGACAGGAGCACGGGCGCGGCGGCCGCTTCGGCCGCGTCTTCGACCACGGCGACCTGCGCTACGTGCTGCTCGGCCTGATCGCCCAGGAGCCGCGGCACGGCTACGAATTGATCAAGGCAATCGAGGAACGGTTCGGCGGCATGTACAGCCCGAGCCCTGGCGTCATCTACCCGACGCTCACCCTGCTCGAAGAGCTCGGCTACATCCGCCCCGAAGCCGCCGAAGGCTCGCGCAAGCGCTATGCCGCGACCGAGGAAGGCGCCGCGTTCCTCGCCGCCAACCGCGCCGTGGTCGATCGGATTTTTGCCAAGATCGCCGAGATCGGCGCCGCCTATGGCGGCGGCCCGGCGCCGGAGATCCGGCGGGCGATGCGCAATCTCGAACAGGCGCTGGCCAACCGGCTCGGACGCGGGCCGCTCGACACGACGCAGGTGCAGGCGGTGGCCGCGGCGCTCGACCGCGCCGCCGCCGAGATCGAGCGCGGCTGAGCCGGGCGGGTTGCGCTAACCCCGGCGCTATAGTCTTCGCAAATTTGCTCAATACACCGCGCCGCGGGCGGTGATCGGCCACAGGGTTTCGACCCGGTCGCCGCGCACCCCGACATACCAATCGTAGAGATTGACCGTCGGGTCGCAATGGCCGGGCACGAGCCGAACCTTGTCGCCGAGGTTGAGCCGGTTGGTTGCGGCGGAAATTCCCAATTTGCCGTGCTCGTCCGAGGCGCGGTCATAGGTCGCCGCCGGCTCGTCCCATACCAGCGGCGGGCCGGAATCGAAGGCCAGCGCCTTGAGCCCGGCATCGACGATCGCGCGGTCGCCGGCCGGCCGGCTCATCACCGTCGCCCACACGAACAGGCTCGGCTCAAAGGCGCGGGTCGGCGCGCCGTCGCGGTCGAGGTTGCGGCCGTAATCCGCGTCCATGAAGATATAGGAGCCGCACTGCAACTCGGTGTAGACGCCGCTCCCCGCCTCGAACTCGAACGTGCCGGTGCCGGCGCCGGTGATCGTGTTGCAGGGGATGCCGTTGGCGGCGAGCAGGTCGCGCGTCGCCGCGGCCTTGGCGACCGCACCGGCAATCGCCTGTTGCCGCTCCTCCCAGGTGCGCAGGTGCTGGGCCGAGCCGTGATAGGCCTGGAGCCCGGCAAAGCTGAGGTGCGGGTGGTCGCCGATCCGCTTGGCGAGGTCGAGCGCCGGCGGCCCCGGCTCGACGCCGCAGCGGTTGCCGCCCATGTTGACCTCGACATAGACCGACAGCGTCTTGCCGGCTTCGGCGGCGGCGCTTTCGAGATCGCGCAGTTGCGCCGGGTCGTCGGCGCACACGCCGATATGGGCCAGCGCGGCCAGCCCCATCAGCCGGCGCAGTTTCTGGCGCCCGACGACCTCGTTGGTGACGAGCACGTCCCTGACCCCGCCATAGACCATCGCCTCGGCCTCGCTGACCTTCTGGCAGCACACGCCGACCGCGCCCAATTCGACCTGTTTCAGGGCGATGACGGGGCATTTGTGAGTCTTTGCATGAGCCCGTAAGCGTACGCCGGTGCCGGCGATGCGGTCGGCAAGCCGGCGCAGATTGCGCTCGAACGCATCGAGATCGACGATCAGCGCCGGGGTATCGACCTCGTCGAGGGTCATCCCGATTTCGGCAGGCGGACGGATCGTCATCGGCAGAGCTCCGCAAGTATCGCGTCGATTCCAAGGCTCGCGCCGCCCGGCCGGAAATGCAACGCCGAAGCTGGAGCCCGAGGCCGGACTGTCGTTGTTGTCGGGTCACGCTCGCCAAGGCTTGCGCCGGCGTGAGAGACGTGAGAACACGCTGATCGGACAGACCGGCGGCTCAGCCGGCGCTCGGCAAGTGAACACGGGAGGCGCGCGATGTCCGAGGGAGGCACGTCGGCGATCGAGGCCAGGCTGGAAGACCAGCCGATCGGCAGCCTGCAGATCCGCGTGGTGGCGATCTGCACCCTTATCCAGATGTGCGACGGCTACGATGTCGGCTCGATCGGCTGGGCGGTACCGTCATTGACGCATGCCTGGAAACTGGCGCCGTCGGCGTTTGCGATGGCGTTTTTGTGGTCGAATCTGGGAGTCATGGCCGGTGCGCTCGCTTCGGGGCCGATCGGCGACCGCTGGGGGCGCAAGCCGCTTTTGCTGCTCAGCGTCGCGATCTTCGGCATCGCCTCGCTGTTGAGCGCTGTCGCCGGCTCGCTCGCGATGCTCAGCGGGCTGCGCTTTTTCACCGGGGTGGGCATCGCCGGGGCGTTTTCCGGAACCACCGCGCTGACCGGCGATTACACCCCGCAGCGGCGGCGCGCGATGATGATCATGGTGACCTTTACCGGGGCGCCGCTCGGCGGCTTTATCGGCGGCCAGGCGGTGGCGGCGCTGCTGCATCATCACGCCTGGCCCGTCATCTTCGTGCTTGGCGGCAGCTTTCCGCTGCTCTTGCTGCTGATCTCGGCGGCCTGGCTCCCTGAGTCGCCGCGCTTTCTCGCGGCCAAGGCCCAGCTCACCGCGCGCGACGAGGCCCTGTTGCGCCGCCTCGACATCATCCCCGACCAGGGTGCGCCCCATGCCGTCGACGTGGCCCGCGAGAACCCGGTCAAATTGCTGTTCGCCAAAGGCTACGCGATGCAGACCGTGCTGTTGTGGATTGTCTTTTTTTGCAGCCTGTTGAACCTTTACCTGTTCGTCTTCTGGCTGCCCGAGGTTTTGCACTTGACCGGAATGACGCCGCCGCAGGCGGTCTTTGCCTCCAGCCTCATTCCGCTCGGCGGGATTTTCGCCGTGCTGTATCTCGGCTACCTGATCGACCGGGCCGGCCCCGAGCGTTCGCTCGCATTGCATTACGCGGCGAGCATCGTGTTCGTGGCGCTGATCGCCGTGTTTGCGATGCCGTATCCGGTGCTGCTATTGGTCATTTTCCTGTCGGGCGTGACCGTGATCGGCAGCCAGACCGGCGCCAATGCGGCGTGCGGCGCGCTCTACCCGGCGCGCGTGCGCACCAGCGGGATCGGCTGGGCGCTCGGCATCGGCCGGCTCGGCGGCATCGCCGCGGCGCCGCTCGGCGGCTTTTTGCTGGCGCACGGCCTGCCGCCGAAGGAAATATTCCTCTGCGCCTGCATCTTTGCCGTGATCGCGGCGATCGCGACCGCGCTGCTGCGGTTCTGCGGCAGCCGGGCGGCGGCGCTTGCGGTTGGCGAGGCGGCGACATGAACACCGCGGGGTCGCCGCGTTCCGCTGCCGAACTGGCGCTGGAAAACCAGCCGATCGGCAGTCTGCAGATTCGCGTCGTCGTGCTGTGCCTGCTGGCGCAGGTCTGCGACGGGTACGACATCAACTCGGTCGCCTGGGCGGTGCCGTCGCTGATCCATGCGTGGAAATTGCCGCCGCCGGCCTTCACGATCGCGTTCCTGTGGTCGAGCATCGGCATCCTGGTCGGGGCGCTGGCGTCGGGCCCGATCGGCGACCGCATCGGGCGCCGGCCGTTGCTGCTCGGCAGCCTGACGATCTTCGGCATCGCCTCGCTGGCCAGCGCCGCGGCGCCCTCGCTTTTCGTGTTGAGCGCCGCGCGCTTCTTCACCGGGCTCGGGATTGCCGGCGGGTTCACCGGGGCGACCGCGCTCTCGGGCGATTACACGCCGCAGCGGCGGCGCGCGCTGATGATCATGATCAGCTTTACCGGCGCCCCGATCGGCGGCTTTGTCGGCGGGCAGGTGGTGGCGGCATTGCTGCCGCATTTCGGCTGGCCGGTGATCTTCATCATCGGCGGCGGCTTTCCGCTGGTGCTGGTGCTGGCCCTGGCGATCTGGCTGCCGGAGTCGCCCCGCATCCTGGCGGCGCGAGCGAGCCTGTCGCCGCGCCAGGCCGAATTGCTGCGCCGGCTCGCGATTGTGCCGACGCCCGGCGGCGCACATGTCGACATCGCGCGCACCGGCACGGTCGCGATGCTGTTCGGCAAGGGATACGGGCTGCAGACGGTGCTGCTGTGGATCGTCTTTTTCTGCAGCCTGATGAACCTGTTCCTGTTCGCCTACTGGATGCCGACGGTGTTGCACCTGATCGGCTTCACCCCGGCGCAATCGGTTTTCGCGTCGAGCCTCAGGGATTGCGGCGCGATCTTTGCGGTCCTTTATCTCGGCGTCATGATCGACCGCTCCGGGCCGGAGCGGGCGCTGGCCTTGCATTACCTGGTCGGGTCGGTGTTCATCGCCCTGATCGCGCTGGTGATGATGCCGTACGCGATCCTGCTGATCGTTACCTTCCTCGCCGGCATGACCATCATCGGCAGCCAGACCGGCGCCAACGCGGCGTGCGGCGCGCTCTACCCGGCGCGCATGCGCACCAGCGGGATCGGCTGGGCCCTCGGGATTGGACGGCTCGGCGGCATCGCCGCGCCGGCGCTCGGCGGCTATCTGTTGTCGATCGGCCTGCCGCCGACGCAGATTTTCCTCAGCGCCTGCGCCTTCGCGGTGATCGCCGCGGCGGCGACGGCGCTGTTGCGGTTTCGCGGAACCCGAACGGCCGCGTTCACGGCCGAGGAGCTCGCCTCATGAAGGTCTTCGTCTTCGATCTGCTGGCTTACGACGCCAATCTCGACCATCTGAAAAACGGCGGCCTCGAACTGCCCTACCCGCTGTCGAAGGAGCATTTCGACGCCGGGGTCGCGATGCGCACCTACGAAGAGCATCTCGACGCCTGGGAACTGCTCGACAAATGCGGCTATGACGGGGTCGGGTTCAACGAGCACCATTGCTCGCCCTACGGGCTGATGAACAGCCCCAATTTGATGGCGGCGTCGGCGGCGCAGCGCACTAAGAACCTCAAATTGCTGATCTACGGCAACCTCCTGCCGTTGCACGAGCCCTTACGCCTCGCCGAGGAGCTGGCGATGATCGACTGCCTGTCGAAAGGGCGGCTCATTTCCGGCTTTGCCCGCGGCATTCCGCGCGAATACCAGGTGCACAACGTCAAGCTCGCCGAGTCGAGGGCGCGTTTCGAAGAGGCCTACGACATCATCACCCGCGCCTGGACCGAGGATGTCTTTTCCTACGAGGGCCGGTTCTGGTCGTACCACGACGTGGCGATGTGGCCGCGCCCGGTGCAGCGGCCGCACCCGCCGATCTGGGTTCCGGTCATCGGCAGCAAGGAATCGATCGAGTTCGCCGGCCGCCACAACCTGCCGATCACGCCGGGCCTCGGCCGCGCGCGCGGCCTGCGCGACGACATCATCCGCTATTACGCGAAATGCCTCGCCGCCGCCGGCCACCGCATCACGCCGGACCATCTCTCGCTCGGCATCACCGCCTATGTCGCCGATTCGAAGGCGCAGGCGCTCAAGGAATACGGGCCGCACATCCTCTATTTCAACCGCACCCTGTTCAGCCACGGCAATTTCACCGAAACCGAGCGCCAGCGCGAAGAGGGCTATTCGACGATGGCGTCGACCGATTACGTGCGCCCGGAAAACCTGCGCGCCGCCGCCAATCTGCGCTCGGAATTCCGCAACCTGACGATGCGCGATCTCGAGGAGCAGGCGGCGCAGATGCCGCTCGGCACCGCCGACGAGGTCGCCCAACGCATCATCGATGCGGCCGAAAGCGCCGGCGCCAACCAGGTGCAATTGGCGATGAACCGCGGCGCCCTGCCGCACGAATTGTTCATGGCCCAGATCGAGCGGTTTGCCCGCGAGGTATTGCCGATATTGCAGGCGCACGAAGTGAAGACCGTGCCGGCGGCGGAAGAAGAGATGGCGTAGCCACCGCCCCGGCGGGACATCGCCGCGGCGTGATGCCGGCGCTCGGCCGCGCCTCTTGACCGGCGCCTGCAGATCGGTTTGAACCCGAGCAGCAAACCGCATCGAACGGGGGCCGAACATGGACATGACCGGGCTCGAATTCGCCCGCCCGCGCCCGGGCACGCAGCCGCCGACGCTCTATCCGGACTATGCCAGCACCGTAAAGCGGGCGCCGCGCCGTGCCCCGGTTCGGTTCGAGCACACGTTGTCGGAAGTGACCGGGCCGGGCTTCAGCGACGGCTGGGCCGGACCGGATGCCGCCGATTTGACGACGCAGCACAAGGGCGCGCCGCTCGGCGAGCGCATCATCGTTGCCGGCCGCGTGCTCGACGAAGACGGGCGGCCGGTGCCGGGCACGCTGGTCGAATTGTGGCAATGCAACTCGGCCGGCCGCTACCATCACCCGGTCGATCAGCACGACGCCCCGCTCGACCCGAACTTCACCGGGGTCGGCCAGGTCGTCAGCGGCGCCGATGGCAGCTGGCGCTTTCTGACGATCAAGCCCGGCGCCTATCCGTGGCGCAACACACCCAATGCCTGGCGGCCGGCGCATATCCATTTCGGCATCTTCGGCCCCGGCTTTGTGACCCGGGTGGTGACGCAAATGTACTTCCCCGGCGACCCGCTATTGGCATTCGACCCGATCTATCAGAGCACACCCGATGCGGCCGCGCGCGAGCGGCTGATCGCCGATTACGACCCCAACCTCAGCGAGGCGGAATGGGCGCTCGGCTATCGCTGGGACATTGTATTGCGCGGCCGCGCCGCGACCCCGGTCGAGGCCGGCTGAGCATGGCCGAAAAGCTGATCCCGACCCCGGCGCAGACCGTCGGGCCGTTCTTTCATCTCGGCCTCGCGCGGCCGGAATGGAGCGATCTGACGCGCCAGAACCCGGCAGGCCAGCGCATCGTCATCGAAGGGCGCGTCATCGACGGCGACGGCGCGCCGGTTCCCGATGCGCTGATCGAATTGTGGCAGGCCAATGCGGCCGGGCGCTACGCTCACCCCGATGACCGCCAGGCCGACAAGCCGGTCGACCCGAATTTTCGCGGCTATGGCCGCGCCGCCACCGACAACGCAGGCGCCTATCGCTTCGTCACGATCAAGCCCGGCCCGGTGCCGGGCCGCGGCAATTCATTGCAGGCGCCTCACCTGAACCTCGCCGTCTTTGCCCGCGGCATGCTGAAACAGCTCTTCACCCGGCTCTATTTCGCCGGGGAGCCGCAAAACGCCGATGACCCGCTGCTCTCCTCGCTCGACGACGCCTCGGGGCGCCAGACCCTGATCGCAGCAAAAGGCGTCGAAGACACGGTTCCGACTTATCATTTCGATATCGTCTTGCAGGGCGAGCGCGAGACCGTTTTTCTGGACCTGTGACCGGCCGCCGCACTCGCCGTTGACAACGCCGGCCGCCGTCGAGGCGCATTTGCACGGGTGACGCGACGCGGCCGGCGCTCGGCGGGCATCCGGCCGCGGCCTCACAGCATCTGGCCGCCATCGACAGACACGACCTGGCCGGTGACCCAGCTCGCCAGGGGCGAGGCAAGGAACAGCACGACCTGCGCCACCTCTTCCGGGCGCCCGAGGCGGCCGAACGGAATGCCGCGCAGGATCGCATCGTAGAGCCGCGGGTTGTCGGTCTTGCGCTTTTCCCACGAGCCGCCGGGAAACTCGATCGAGCCGGGGGCGACACAGTTGACGCGGATGCCCTTCCTCGCGTGGGCGGCGGCTTCGCTGAGCGTGTACTGGATCACCGCCGCCTTGACCGCGCCGTAAGGTGGCGTGCGTGCGGCGGCGCGCAGGCCCGAGATCGACGAGATGTTGACGATCGCACCGCCGCCGGCCCGCTCGATATGCGGCAGGGCCGCCCAGCTGGCCCGCACCGTCGCCATAAGATCGACCGAGAGGCTCTTCGACCACCCTTCCTCGGTATTGGCCGAGCCGAACCCCGATGCATTGTTGACGAGGATGTCGATCCCGCCCAGCGCCGCGGCAGCCTCTTCGATATAGCGGGCAACCGCCGCCGATTCGGCCAGATCGCAGGTCGCGGCATGGGCGGAAACCCCGCATGCGGCAATCTCGTCGCGCGTCCTGAACAGCGCCTCGGCGCCGCGCGCGCAGATCGAGACGGAGGCGCCGGCGCCGGCGAAAGCCAGGGCGATCGCCCGGCCGATCCCGCGGCTGCCGCCGGTCACGACCGCATGTTTTCCAGCAAGTTCGATGTTCATGGGCCTTCCCGCCGCTTGAGAAATTGAACCGACTGGCGAAATGTTGCGCGGATTGCCGCCCGGCGCCAGCGGCAACGGCGGCGCCCGCCTGCTCCGAGGTCAAAGAGACGGAACGGTTGCGTTTCCGAATCGATCGGCTAAGGTTCCGGCCGGTTAAGCGAGGGGCAACGGCGAGGCAGGCGGTGTCGGTGAGCATGGACCCGGTCGGTCAGTCGCCGCGCCGGGGGCGCGGCGGGCGCCCGTCGCGCCTGCAATCGGCCCAGTTGTCGGACCGCATCCTCGATGTCGCGACGACGCTGTTTCTGGGCCACGGTTTCGGCCCGACCAGCATCGAGGCCGTGGCCAAGCGCGCCGGCATCTCAAAGCGCACCTTCTATCACCGCTTTCGCGGCAAGGAGATGCTGTTTGAGGCGGTGGTGCGCCGGCTCATCGAGCGCTGGATGCGGCCGTTCGATGCGGCCCTGCTCGACGCGCCGAGCCTGGAGACGGCGCTGCGGCAAGTGGCGGCTTACATGCTCGATGTGGTGCTGACCCCCGAGGCGCTGGCATTGCACCGGATCGTCGTCGCCGAGGCGCGGCAGTTCCCCGGCCTCGCGCGGATCATGCACGAGCTCGGTGCAGCCACCGGGATCGAGCGGATTTCGCGCGATTTGGACCGCCGCATCGAAGCCGGCGAACTGGGTCGGATCGATACCCGTCTTGCCGCCGAGCAATTTATCCTTATGGTAGTGACGGGTCCGCAACGCCGGGCGCTGGGGCTCGGCGTCCCGTTCGACGGCGCGGAATTGGCCGCATGGGTCGACAACACGGTCACACTTTTCCTCGACGGCTGCCGAAGCGCGCAGCCTCATTAAAGCCAGCCGAACCCTAGTCTGGCGGCGGATCGTTTTTCGAGGCTTGAACGTATACCGGTGGGGCGTCCGCTCGCCGGCTCGCCAACTCTGTGGGGAACAATCCGATGAAGATCCGGATCTTTGGGGTGATGGGCGTGTGCGCCGGCGTCGCCGCGCTCGCGTTCAGCGGCCAGGCTCGGGCGCAGCTTCCGAGCTGGATACCGCCAGGGCATTTCTATCTCGGCGGCGAAGCGGGCTGGACCGGTCTGGAGGACCAGACGGCCCGTATCACCGGCGCGCCGCTCCTCCATGAAGACTACGGTGCCGGATATGCGCTCGGCGTTCGCGGCGGCTATCAGATGGGGCCGTGGCGGATCGAGGAAGAGTACATGTATCGCAACAACGGGCTGAACAGCCTGTCGGCGGGCAGCCTCAAGCTCCCCGGGGTCAGCGGCAGCCGCTCAAGCAATGCGCTGATGACCAACGTGCTCTATGATTTCGACACGCTCGGCTGGCCGGTCATTCCGCATATCGGCGTCGGCATCGGGGCCGTCGATGTCATCGACCAGAACAAGGTTGCCGGGATCGGCCAATTCGTCAACGCCAGCGAGTGGGAGTTCGGCTATCAGGCGATTGCCGGCGCGAGCTACAGCGTGACCCCGAACCTGTCGCTCGAAGTCGATTACCGCTATATGGCCACGACCGATGAAACCTATCACCTGAGTGCGGCGCCGCGAGTGGCGTATCACACGGGCTACGGCACGCAAAACATCATCACCAGCCTTGTCTATCACTTCTTGCCGCCGCCGGCGCCGCCGGTGGTCGCCCCGGCCGCCGCTCCGGCGCCGCCGCCGGTGACGCGCAAGGTCTTTCTTGTGTTCTTTGATTGGGATCGGGCCACGATCACGCCCGAAGGCATGAACATCGTGCGCCAGGCGGCCGACGCCTACAAATCAGGGAGCCCGGTGCAGCTCCAGGTGACCGGCTACACCGACCGGTCGGGCTCGGCTGCGTACAATCAGCGCCTCTCCGAGCGCCGCGCCAACAACGTCGCCGATGCACTCGTCCGCTTCGGCGTGCCGCGCGATCAGATGACGGTCAGCGGCCGCGGCGAAAACGACAACCGCGTGCCGACGGCGAACGGCGTGCGCGAGCCACAAAACCGCCGCGTCGAGATCGTCTTTCCTTAAAGACGCCGGCGTTTAAAGAAAAAAGGAGCCCGCCGCGGCGGGCTCCTTCTTTATCGTCATGCCCGCGAGCCGGGCGCAGAACAGCGGCTACCCCGCTATTTCACCGACGAGAAGCTGGTCGGCGTCAGGAACGAGTTTTCGACCCGGGCGACGATGGCGCCGTTCTTTTCGGTTTCGGCGCGCTTGGCGTGCCATTCGGGATCCGCCTGGAACGCATTCCATTTCCGCTCGCGCTCGGCCAGCGACTCCCATTTCAGCAGGTAATAGAGGTCCTGGTTCGAGCTGCCGACCAATACGGTCCAGAACCCGGCCTGCTGGATGCCGTGCCGCTCCCAGATCTTCAACGTGATCGTGTCGAACCGCTTCAGCAGGTCGGGAAGGCGGCCGGGCACCGCATGGTAAACGCGCAATTCGTAGATCATCTTCGCTCTCCTCCAGTGATGGTTTTTGCGCTGGCGACAAACCTTTCGGCCGCGACGGCCGTCAGCCGGCGAGCCGGGCTTCGACCCAGGCGGCGCCGTCGAGCAGCGCCTCGTCGGCAAAGCGCCGACCGACGAGCTGGATGCCGAGCGGCAAGCCATGCGGTCCGCGGCCGGCCGGCAAGGTCACGCACGGAACCCAGCCCAGCGTCCAGATCGAGTTGAAGCGCGGGTCGCCGGTGGTGGCAAACCCCTCGGGCGCCTCGCCGGCCGCGCTCGGGGTCAGCAGCAGGTCGCAATCGTCGAGAATGTCGTCGAGGTGCCGGCGGAATGCCTCCGCCGCCTCCAGGGCCGCGATATAGGCCGCAAGCGGCAATTCACGGCCTGGGGTCAACACCGTATTGCGCAACACCGCGCTGATCCGCTCGAAATGCGTCTCGTATTCATAGGCGTAGTTGCGCGCCGCCTCGTAATTGAAGATGACCCGGTGATGGTCGCCGATATCGGCGAATTGCGGCGCAAAGGACACGTCGGAAACCCGGGCGCCGGCGGTTGCCAGCCGCGCGGCGGTGCGTTCGATCAGCCCCTGGGTCGCGGCGTCGGCGGCGTCCCAGCCGGGCGTGCGGCACAGCCCGATGCGCGGCGGCGCGCCGGCACCGCGATCGATCGGGCGCGGCGGGGAATCGGTCAGTACCGCGCGCATCAGCGCGATGTCGTCGACGCTGCGGCAAATGAGGCCGACCGTGTCGAGGTTGTGGCATTGCAGTTTGACGCCGCTGCGGCTGAACTCGCCGAAGCTCGGCTTATAGCCGACGATCCCGCAGAACGCCGCCGGGCGGATCGTCGATCCGCCGGTCTGGGTGCCGAGCCCGACCGGCACCTGGAAATCGGCAACGCCCGCCGCCGACCCGCTCGACGAGCCGCCGGGCGTATGCGCCGGGTTGTGCGGGTTGACCGTGGCGCCGGGAAAGCGGTTGGCGAATTCGGTCGTCACGGTCTTGCCGAGGATCACCCCACCGGCATTGCGGATCAGCGCGACGCAGGCGGCATCGGCGAACGGGCGGTTGCCGCGATAGATCGGCGAGCCGTGCTCAGTCGGCATGTCGGCGGTGTCGATGACGTCCTTGACCCCGACCGGCAACCCGGCGAGCAGTCCCGGCCGCCCGGCGCGGTCGGCCGCGCGCGCCTGCGCCAGCGCGAGGTCGGGATCGAGAAAGGCCCAGGCCTTGACCGCCTGGCGTGCCTCGATGCGGTCGAGACAGGCACGCACCAGGGTTTCGGCGCTCAGCGACCCGGATTTGAGCCGGGCAACCGCCTCGACGGCGGAAAATTCGTTGGCCGCGCTCATGCCTCGCCTCCCAGATGGCGCTCGACCCACAGGCCGACATCGAGGAGCCGCGCGTCGTGATGGCGCGGCCCGACGAGCTGCACGCCGAGCGGCAACCCGTTCGGCCCATTGCCGGCCGGCAGCGTCAGGCACGGCAGGTAGAGCACGGTCCACAGCGCGTTGAACACCGCATCGCCGGTCGAGGCCAGCGTCTTCGGTGCCTCGCCCGGCGCCGGCAGGGTCAGGATCGCGTCGAACCCGAGCGCCCATTCCTGGGCAGCGGCGCGCATCCGCTCGGCATCGCGCCAGGCGGTGCGGAACTCGGCGAGGGTAAGCTTGCGCCCGGCGGCGATCCGGCCCTCCTCGTTGAGGTCTCGGCTCAGCAGCGCGGCGTGGCGATGCAGTTCGGGGGCATGGTTGCGCGGCGCCTCGAACGCGCTGTGCCGGCGCTGCACCTCAGACACATCGGCGCAAGCCGGCGGCAATTCGGATTCGACGATCGTCGCCCCGGCCTTTGCGAGCCGTGCCGCGGCGTCGTCGAGCCGGGCCTTGCCCTCGGGCTGGGCGCGGTCCCAGTGCGGCGTGCGGCACAGGGCAAGGCGCGGCGCCCGCTCCGGCAGCGTCGGCGCCGCGTATTCCGTCGCCATCATCGCGGCGCGGAACAAGGCGATGTCGCCGACCGAGCGGGCCATGATCCCGACCGTGTCGAGCGAATCGGTGTTCATGTGCATGCCGGCCGGCGGGAACAGGCCGAAGCTGGGCTTGAACCCGACAACGCCGCAATACGCGGCCGGGCGGATCACCGAGCCGCCGGTCTGCGTGCCGATCGCCAGCGGCACCATGAAATCGGCGACCGCGGCGGCCGACCCGCTCGACGAGCCGCCCGGCGAATGCGCGAGGTTGTGCGGATTGCCGGTCGGCCCGGGATGGCGGTTGGCGAATTCGGTCGTCACCGTCTTGCCCATCAATACCGCGCCCTGCGCGCGCGGCAGGCTGGCGGCGCTGGCGGTGAAACTCGGCCGGCAGCCGGTATAGATCGGCGAGCCGTAACCGCTCGGCATGTCGGCGGTGTCGAAAATGTCCTTGATGCCGAACGGCACGCCTTTGAGAAGGCCGCTCTTGCCCGATTTGTCGATTGCCCGCGCCGCCGCCAATACCGCATCGGCATCGAGATGGGCCCAGGCGCGCACCACCGGCTCGCGCGCGCGGATGCGGTCGAGGCAGCTGGCGACGACCGCCTCGGCGGTCAGCGCGCCGTTCGCCACCCGCCCGGCCAATTCGACGGCGGACAGGCGATACGGCTCGGCATTCGAGGCGGTCGGCATGGCGAAGGGCTCCGGAAGCCGCGGACATGCTATCTAGCCACAGCAAGGCGGCCGGCGCATGCGCAACTTTCCCGGCTCGCGGCATTTTGCTGCGCCGGCATCGCCGAGCCTCCCGGCGGCGGCCGCCATCGCCGGGTTGACAGCGCCCGGCTCGCCGAGTATTTAGTCAATCAGTTAATTAACTAGTCGGCTAAATTGATGACGCAACCCGATCCGCTGAGCGCGACCTTCAATGCGCTGGCCGACCCGACGCGACGAGCAATTCTGGCGCGGCTGGCGTCGGGCGCGGCCTCGGTCACCGAACTGGCCGAGCCCTTTGCGATGAGCCTTCCGGCGGTCTCGAAGCATCTGAAGGTATTGGAGCGCGCCGGGCTCATCGCGCGCGGGCGCCAGGCACAATGGCGCCCCTGCCGGCTCGCGCCCGAGCCGCTGAAACAGGCGGCCGGCTGGCTCGAGGACTACCGCCGGTTCTGGGACGAAAGCCTCGACCGCCTCGCCGATTATCTCGGCCAATTGCAGGAACGGGAGTCCGGCGATGACGGCTAGGCCCGGGCCCGCTGCCGCCGGTGAGCGGGAGCTCGTCATCACCCGCGTGTTCGATGCCCCGCGCGCCCTCGTCTTCGCGGCGTGGACCCGGCCTGAGCACGCGGCGCGCTGGTGGGGGCCGCAGGGCTTCGCCCCGATCTCCTGCACGATGGACGTGCGGCCCGGCGGCGCCTGGCGCCGCTCGATGCGCTCGCCGAGCGGAACCGTGCATACTGCGCGCGGGATCTATCGCGAGATCGTCGCGCCGGAGCGGCTGGTCTTCACCTATGCCTGGGAGGACGCGGCCGGCAGTCCCGGCCACGAGACGCTGGTGACCGTGACGTTCGCCGCGCGCGGCGACAGGACCGAGCTGACCTTGCACCAGGCCGTCTTCCCGTCGCAGGCGGCGCGCGACGACCATCGCGCCGGCTGGACGAGTTGTTTCGAGCGCTTTGCCGAATACCTGGCCGGATACGTCGAGTGAGGAGACGAGAGATGCCACACAAAATCGTGTCGCGCGAGGAGTGGATCGAGGCGCGCAAGGCGCTGCTGCTCAAGGAAAAGGCATGGACGCGCCTGCGCGACCGGCTGAGCGCCGAGCGGCGCGAACTGCCCTGGGTCCGGATCGACAAGGAATATTTCTTCGAAGGTCCGCACGGGAAAAAGACGCTCGCCGACCTCTTCGCCGGGCGCAGCCAGCTGGTGATCAAGCACTTCATGCTGGGGCCGGGATGGAAGGACCCGTGCGTCGGCTGCTCGTTCGAGTCGGACCATATCGACGGGGCGGTGATCCATCTCGAGCACCACGACGTCTCTTACGTCGCCGTGTCGCGGGCGCCATACCCGGAGATCGCCGCCGTCAAGAAACGCATGGGCTGGCGTTTCCGCTGGGTGTCGTCTTACGGCAGCGACTTCAACTACGATTTCAACGTGTCGTTCACCCCCGAACAGATCGCCGCCGGAGAGGCCACCTACAACTACCGCAAAGGCGCGCAGCCGATGGAGGAGATGTCGGGGCGCAGCGTGTTTTACCGGGACGAAGACGGCGCCGTCTTCCACACCTATTCGGCGTTTGCCCGCGGCGGCGAGGTGATGCTCGGCACCTACGCTCTGCTCGACATGACGCCGAAAGGGCGCAACGAGAAAAGCAACCTGACCGACTGGGTGCGCCTCCACGACCGGTACGACACCGCGGCCGCCGGCGCGGATTGCGGCGCCGGCTAGCCTTCGATATCCAGCCCCAGATCGAGGATCGGGGCGCTGTGGGTAATCCAGCCGGAGGAGATCAGGTCGACCCCGGCGGCGGCGATCGCCGGCGCGGTTTCGCGGGTGATCCGCCCGGAAGCCTCGGTGATCGCGCGGCCCGCCACCATCGCGACGGCGCGGCGCAATGTGTCCGGGTCCATGTTGTCGAGCAGCACCGCGTCGATGCCGACATCGAGCGCCTCGGCGAGCTGGTCGAGCGTATCGACCTCGAGCTCGATCTTGACGAGGTGCCCGGCCGCCGCCTTGGCGCGCTCCAGCGCGCGGGTCACGCTGCCCGCCATCGCGATGTGGTTGTCCTTGATCAGCATCGCGTCGTCGAGGCCGAAGCGGTGGTTGGCGCCGCCGCCGAGCCGGACCGCGTATTTTTCGAGAAGGCGCAGCCCCGGCGTGGTCTTGCGCGTGCATACGATCTTGGCCTTGTGCCCGGCGATCGCATCGGCCAATGAGCGGGTCGCCGTCGCCACGCCCGACACCCGGCACAACAGGTTCAGCGCCACCCGCTCGGCCGCCAATACCGGGCGCGCCCGGCCGCGGATCACGGCGACGCGCTGGCCGCGCTCCAGCCGGGTTCCATCGGTGCAGAGCCGGTCGAATTCGAGGGTCGGGTCGAGCAGTTCCCACGCCATCAGCGCCGCGTCGAGCCCGCCGAGCACGCCGGGCTGGCGCGATGCGATCACCGCCTCGACCCGCATTTCCTCGGGCACGATCGCGTCGGTGGTGATGTCGCCGGCGCGGCCCAAATCTTCGAGCAAGGCGGCGCGGACGATCGGCTCGACCAGAATGCGGGGAATGGTCATCGCTTCCCCTGCCCGCATTTTGAGGAATGTTGTCATCGCCTCTACCCCTCCCGTCATGCCCGGGTTCGACCGGGGCATCTCTGGACCCGCGCGTCAAACCGGCGGGTGACGCAGGAATTCACTCGCGTGGACCGGATCTCCGGCCTCTATCCGATCGCCAGCATGCGTTCGACGGCGCGACGGGCCTTTTCCGCCACCTCGGGCGCGACCGTCACCTCGTGCGTCATCGTTTCGAGCGATTGGCGGATGTTGCCGAGCGAAATGCGCTTCATGTGCGGGCACAGATTGCACGGCCGCACGAAGTCGAGATCGGGGTATTGCAAGGCGACGTTGTCGCTCATCGAGCATTCGGTCAGCAAGACGACCCGTGCCGGCCGCTGCCGGCCGACATAATCGGCCATCGCCGCGGTCGAGCCGGTGAAGTCGCATTCGGCGACGACCTCGGGCGGGCATTCAGGATGCGCCAATACGGTGACGCCGGGGTGGGTCTCCCTGAGGCTTTTTACATCGGCGGCGGTGAACCGCTCGTGCACCTCGCAATGGCCCTTCCAGGCGATGATCTCGACCCGGGTCTGCGTCGCGATATTGCGCGCAAGGTACTCGTCGGGAAGCATGATGACCTTCGGCGCGCCCAGCGCCTCGACGATCTTCTTGGCGTTGCCCGAGGTGCAGCAGATATCGCTTTCCGCCTTCACCGCCGCCGAGGTGTTGACATAGGTGACGATCGGCACGCCGGGATGCGTGTCGCGCAGCAGCCGCACGTCGGCGGCCGTGATCGACTCGGCAAGCGAGCAGCCGGCCCTGAGATCGGGGATCAGCACGGTCTTTTCCGGGTTCAGCAATTTGGCCGTCTCGGCCATGAAATGCACCCCGGCCAACACGATCACCGCGGCATCGGTGCGCACCGCCTCGCGCGCCAGCGCCAGGCTGTCGCCGACAATGTCGGCTACGGTGTGGAAGATGTCCGGCGTCTGGTAGTTGTGCGCGAGGATGACCGCATTGCGCTCGCGCTTCAATTGCAGGATGGCGCCGATATCCTCGGCCAGGATCGGCCACTCGAAGCGGGGGACGTGACGTTCGACGCGGGCATAGAGGTCGGGGAACGGAAGGCTCGATGGCGAGCGGGGGGTATCGATCTGCAGCATGGCATTCCTATCCCTTATACTCAAACTGAGCATTTATGAGTTCCAGAAAAGCCGGACGGGGGTAAACCCGACCGGCTGTGGGTTATGCTAGATATGAGAATAAGGGGTATCGACGCCGCGTCAAGGGGCCGATTACGAGATTGCGCCTCCCCGCCGTCCCGCGCGCAGGCGCAGCCCGGGCGCGGGGCGTTCGAGCAGGACCTCGCGGCGGAACCGCACCAGCCGCGCCGGGCGGCCGCCGGTTGCCGCGCTCATTGCGCCGGTTTCCTCGACGAGCCCTTGCTGTTCGACGAGCCGGCGAAAATTCTGCTTGTGCAGCCGCACTCCCGACAGGGCCTCTACCGTGCGCTGCAATTGCAGCAGGGTAAAGGCGGGCGGCATCAGTTCGAATACGACCGGGCGGTACTTGATCTTGCCGCGCAACCGGCCGATCGCGGTCGCCAGGATGCGGCGATGGTCGACCGCCATCGCCACACCGGTCGCCGCATCCTCGGGCCCCGGCGTCGTGCCGCCGAGATCGCGCGCCGCCTCGGCGACCAATCCCGCCTCGTAGAGGAGCTCGTAGCGTTCGAGCACCAATTCCTCGTTCCACGAGGCGCCGCCGAGGCCAAAGGCCAGCCCGATCCGCTCCTCGCGCAACCGGCGCAGGGCCTCGCCCGGCGATGCTGCGGCCCAGCGCGACAGCCGCTCCTCGATCAGCGGCAGCTGCGCGGGCCGGCCGCCGCGCCAATCCTCCCACGGGAAATAGCGGTACCAGCTCTGCCAGGTCGCGCCGGCCGCACCCGCCGGTGCGGCCTCGCGCACCAGGGCGAGATAGGCGACCACCAGGGCGGGCGCGCCGTCGGCGATTTCGGGCGCGACGCGATCGCGGTCGCCAAAGGTGTAAAGCTGCTCGACATAGCCGAGGCGTTCGCTGGTCTGGCGCTCGACCCAGTTTCTGAGGCCGATTTCGAGGGTGCGATGCTCCGCTTCCAGCGGCCCGGACGGCAATGCCTCAACGAAATCCTGGCCGGCGCGGATCGTCAACACCCGCGGCTCGTGGCCGGTCGCGGCGACGATGACGGCGCTGAGCCCGATCGAGCGCGCCGCCCCGCCCCGCGCCCCCGGCACCGGAACGCCGCCTCCCGCCCGTACTGCCGCCATTTCGCCGCGCATCGCGACCCGCCCGTGATCGTCGCCCCGGTGCGTTCGCGGAAATTATATCACAACCGGCATTACCGCCGCGGGACAGCGCGAGGACACCGCCCAGCCTAGCCGGCCGTGATGTGGCTGCGGAAGGTCAGCGGGTCGCGGATCAGCCGAATCGGTTCAAGGCTGCCGCCGGTGCCGCGCACGATGATCGTGCCGAAACCCAGAATCCGGCCCAGGATCGACTGGTCGACATCGACGCTTTCCACCTTGCTTCGGTTCATCTCCAGCGTATGGCGGGCAAAGAGCCCGGCCTTGTAGATAACCCGGCGGTCGGTGACGCCGAGTTCGGTGGTGAACTGACGGATCGCGGCCCGCACCCACGACGCCGCGGCCAGCAGCGCAAAGATCAGGGCGGCGATTTCGAGGCCGAGCTGCACCTGGCCGGCGGTCCAGGCCGAACCGATCAGAAACGCCAGCGCGATGATCAACAGCAGCACCGCGCGCAGATAAATGATGGCGTGCAGGCGGGTGACGAGGACGATGATTTCCCCCGGCTGCAACACCCGGTCGATGTATCGCCTCACGCTGCAACCCCTCTCTCGATGAGCTGCACCCGCCCGGCCGGGCAGGCGCCGGCACCACGTTGCCGGTTCGGCGCAACGCCCGCAACCCGCGTATAAACCAACGGGCCGGTTTGTTTCGAGATTCACGATCGCGGCGCGGAAACCGGGCGTCGCCGCCGCGTGCTGCTGTCGGGTCGGCCGATTGCGATGGATACGCTTGCGCTCAAGCTGATCGTCACCCCTCTGCTGATCCTCGCGGCGAGCCTGGCCAGCCGCCGCTGGGGCGAAACGGTCGGCGGCTGGTTCGTCGGCCTGCCGCTGACTTCGGGGCCGGTGTGCTTCTTTCTCGCGCTCGATCAGGGCACCGGTTTCGCCGCCGGAGCGGGGTTGGGCTGTCTCGGCGGCGCCGCGGCCGAGGCGGCGTTCTGCCTCGCCTACGGCAAAATCGCGCGGCATCGCGGCTGGCCGGCGGCGCTCGGTGCCGCCAGCCTTGCCTTTGCCGGCGGTGCGGCAGTGATGGCGATGGCGGCGTTGCCGCTGGCAGAGCTGTTGATGGCTGTCTGGGCGGCCTTGGTCGCGGCGTTGGCGCTGATGCCGCGTTTCGTTGCCGGCACCGCCCTTCCGCCGGCGCCGCCGCCGTGGGACATTCCGGCGCGGATGGTGGTCGCGACCGGGCTCGTGCTGGTGTTGACCGCGCTCGCACCTCGCTTCGGCCCGCTGCTCAGCGGCCTGCTCGCGACCTATCCGGTTTTCGCCGCGGTCCTGGCGGCGTTCAGCCAGCACGGGCGCGGCCCGGCGGCGGCGGTGCAGGTATTGCGCGGCCTGCTGCTCGGCCTGTTCGGCTTCACCGGATTCTTCGCGGTGCTGGCGCTGAGCCTCGATCCGCTCGGCATCGCCGGCGGCTTTGCCGCCGCGACCGCGGTCGCCCTCGCGATCCAGGCAGGCACGCTGGTGCTGGTGCGACGGCGGCTCGGCCTGAGCCTCAGCCTTCGACCAGGAGCACGCGCCCGCGCGAGGCGGATTGGCGGATCTTCAGCGCCTCCTGGTATTCCGGCGAATCGTACCAGCGATGCGCCGCCGCCGCATCGGCGAACTCGATGACCACGAGGCGCTGCGGCTCGGGCGTGCCTTCGAGGAGTTCGGCCGCGCCGCCGCGAACGAGAAACTTGCCGCCGAACCTGGCGACGCTGGCCCCGGCAAGCGGCCGGTAGCGCTCGTATTCGGTGGGGTTGGTGACTTCGATCTCGGCGACGATGTAGGCCGGCATGGCATTCTCCCGATCGTGCGGTTGCGCTTCCGTCATGGTGGCGCGTCGGCGGCCGGTTCGGCAACTGCCGCCTCAGGCGCTGATTGTCGGGCGGCAAGGCCTCTGTCATGCTGTCTTCGGAGGCCGGCCAGCCCGGCGCCGAACCGGCAAACGGCGGGAGGGCGGTGATGGAGATCGGGTCGGGCGGGACCAGGCGGAGCGGGCAGCCGCCGCGGCTCGACGCACACCCGGCATCCGGCCCCGACCTGCTTGCGTCACTGCGCCGGTTCTTTGCCACCGCGGCGGCGCCGTGCCCGTATGTGGCCGGCCGGAGCGAACGCAAGCTGATCGTCGAACTGTGCGGCGGCGTCGAGGCGGCGCTTGTCTACGACTACCTGTCGCGCGCCGGTTTCCGCCGCAGCCACCGCTTCGCCTACCGCCCGGCCTGCCATGCCTGCGACGCCTGCGTGCCGGTGCGCATCGTCGTCGCCCGCTTTGCCGACACAAGGTCGACCCGCCGCGTGCGCAACCTGAACCGCGGGGTTTCCGGCCGTCTCGTCCCCGCCCGTGCGACGCCGGAGCATTACCGGCTGTTCGCCGCCTATCAGCGCTCGCGCCATGCCGACAGCGACATGGCGGCGATGAGCTTTCGCGACTTTCGCGACATGGTCGAGGACAGCCCGGTCTCCACCGCGATGGCGGAGTTGCGCGATGCCACGGGCGAACTCGCCGCTGCGGTGCTGATCGACCGGCTCGACGACGGGTTTTCGGCCGTCTACAGCTATTACGACCCGGCACGGCCGCGGCATAGCCTCGGCACCTGGAGCATCCTGTGGCTGGTCGAGGAGTGTCGCCGCCGCGGGCTGGCTCATGTCTATCTCGGCTATTGGATCGCCGACAGCCCGAAGATGGCCTACAAGGCGCGGTTTCCGGCGCTCGAACGGCTCGCGGGCAACGCCTGGGTCGCACTGGTATCCGATTGACCCCAGCGCGGTCATTGCGACCCGCGGGCATGACCCGCCGGGGAAGCGATCTCGACGAGGTTGCCGCGTCGCCTTTGGCTCCTCGCAATGACAGGAAAAGCAACCGATAATGACGATCGGCGTCCTGCAATCGACTCTGTTCGGCGACATGTTCGGCACCGCGGCGATGCGTGCGGTGTTCGGCGAACCGGCCTTTATCGGCCGCTGCATCGAGGTCGAGGCGGCGCTGGCGCGCGCCCAGGCGCGGCTCGGTATCGTGCCGGCAGAGGCAGCGGCGGCGATCTCGGCGGCGGCCGGGCCGCTCGCGGCCGAGCCGGGGCGGCTCGATTTCGATCGCCTGAGGCGCGAAACCGCGAATGTCGGCTTCCGATCCTGCCGCTGGTGCGCCAGCTCGCCGAGTTGGCCGGTGAGGCGGGGCGCTACCTGCACTGGGGCGCGACGACGCAGGACATCATGGATACCGCAACGGTGTTGCAGATTCGCGCCGGGCTC
>JASHNY010000022.1 GCA_030041385.1 Alphaproteobacteria bacterium | reverse complement strand
GAGCTGATCTCCAACGCCTCCGACGCCTGCGACCGGCTGCGTTACGCGGCGCTGACCGAGCCGGGCCTTGTCGAAGGCGATGCCCACTACCGGGTCGTGCTGACCCCGGTCAAATCCTCGCGCACCCTGACGATCGCCGATAACGGGATCGGCATGAACCGCGACGAACTGATCGAGAATCTTGGCACCATCGCCCGGTCCGGCACGGCATCTTTCGTCGAGGCGCTGACCGGAGACGCCAAGAACGATATGAGCCTCATCGGCCAGTTCGGCGTCGGCTTCTATTCCGCCTTCATGGTCGCCGACCGCGTCGAGGTACTGAGCCGCAAGGCCGGCGACAGCGAAGGCTGGCGCTGGGTGTCTGACGGCAAGGGCACCTACACGGTCGAGCCGGCGGCGAACGTGCCGCGCGGGGTGCGCATCGCCCTGTCGCTGCGCGAGGGCGACGAGGAGTTCCTCGAACCGTACCGGCTGCGCGACATCGTCAAGACCTATTCCGACCATATCGCCTTGCCGATCGTCTTGGCCGACGGCAACAAGGAAGAGACGGTCAACACCGCCTCGGCGCTGTGGACCCGCCCGCGCGCCGAGATCGGCGAGGAGCAGTACAAGGAGTTCTACCACCATGTCGGGCACGGCTTTGACGACCCGTGGCTGACCCTGCACGCCAAGGCGGAAGGTGTGCTCGAATACACCTATCTGCTGTTCGTGCCGGGCGCCAAGCCGTTCGACCTGTTCGACCCCGAGCGCAAGAGCCGGCTCAAGCTTTATGTGCGGCGGGTGTTCATCACCGACGAGGGCACCGAACTCTTGCCCGCGTATCTGCGCTTTTTGCGCGGCATCGTCGACAGCGAGGATCTGCCGCTCAACGTCAGCCGCGAGATGCTGCAGTCGAACCCGTTGGTGGCGCGCATCCGCCAGCAACTGACCCGGCGCGTGCTCGCCGAACTGGGCCGCAAAGCCGCCGAGGCGGCCGACGAATACGCCAAATTCTGGGACAATTTCGGCGCCGTGCTGAAGGAGGGGTTGTACGAAGACCGCGAGCAGCGCGACACGCTGCTGCCGCTCGCACGGTTCCGCTCGACCGCGCGCGAGGGCCTCGTCTCGCTCGATGATTACGTCGCGGCGATGCGCCCGGGGCAGGAGGCGATCTATACGATCACCGGCGACAATCTCGACCTCATCGCCAAAAGCCCCCAACTCGAAGGGTTCCGCGCGCGCGGCGTCGAGGTCTTGTTGCTGACCGATCCGATCGACGAGTTCTGGATGCCGGCGGTCGGCATCTACAAGGACAAGCCATTCAAATCGGCGACCCGCGGCGGCGCCGACCTCGACAAGATCGCGGCGCCGGAAGACAACAAGGACGAGGCCGACAAGCCGGCGCCGCCGGCTAAGCTCGCCAGCCTGATCGCGATCTTCAAACTGGCGCTCGGCGACGCGGTCAAGGACGTGCGCAGTTCCGAACGCCTGACCGACAGCGCGGTATGCCTCGTCGCCGACGAAGGCGACATCGACATGCACCTCGAACGGCTGTTGAAGCAGCACCGCCAGCTTGACACGACGGCCAAGCGCATCCTCGAAATCAACCCGCGCCACCGGCTGATCGAGCGGCTCGCCGCCGCGGTCGGCGAAGAGGGCGCCTCGGACCGGCTGTCGGAATTCGCCTGGGTCCTCCTGGATCAGGCACGCATCGTCGAAGGCGAGCAATTGCCCGACCCGCCTGCCTTCGCCCGCCGGCTCGCCGCGCTGTTGGAGCACGGATTGCCGGCGGCGTAGCAATGACCTCCAGGGCCGTCATTGCGAGGAGCGACGCGACGAAGCAATCTCGACGGTGGAGACCCCAGCGGCCCGAGATTGCTTCCCCCGGCTTTCGCCGGGGTCGCAATGACGCTCGACGAAGGTGGGTCGGCTACTCCGGGAAATACGGCGCGGTGCCGGGCGGCAAAGCGACCTGGAACACGTTGAGCGTGTTGCCGATCGCGGTGTAGTACCCGATGATCGCCGCCAGTTCGACGAGGCCGACCTCGCCGAACGCGGCGATGCCTTCGGCAAAGCTGGCGTCGGACAGCCGGTCGGTGTCGATGATCTCCTTGCACAGCCGGTAGACCAGCGCCTGGTCCTTGGCGTCGAAATGCGGTATCGCGCCGGTGCGGATCGCCTCCATCGCCGCGGCCGGCACCCCGGCCTCGATCGCCAGCGGCGCGTGGGCGTGCCACTCGTAATTCGCCCTGATGTTGCGCGCGGTCAGGCAGATCGCCAGTTCCGACAATGACGCCGGCAGCGAGGTGCCCCAGCGCAGATGCTCGCCCAGTTTCGACAGATGCTCGCAGATTTCCGGCGACCGGATCAGCAGCTGGAACGGGCCGCCGAAACGGCCGCGCTTTCCCGCGACGATCTGGTCGTGAACGCGCTTTTGTGCGGGGTTCATGTCCGCGGCCGTGATTTCGCGATAGCGCGCCATAGACGGCTCCTTATCTGTTGGGATGAGGATCATAATCGACCCGCGTCGACGGCGTCATCCGCCATGCCCGCATGCCGCGCCGGCGGCGCCAAAACGCGAGCGGAATTGTTCTGCCGTTAACGAGAGGGGAGGCAAGCCGCCGATGCCGAATCGCCGTTTCCGACCGGGCCGGCTGCGCCGTGCGGCCGTCGCCGTTGTCTTGCTCGTCGCCGGTTGCGCTCCGGCGGCGGCACCGCCCGCAACGGTCGCGCCGATCCCGGCCGGCGAGGCCAGGATCTGGTTCTACCGCGTGTTCTTCCCCGGCGACACGATCGACACGCCGGCCATCGCCTTGAACGGACAGACAGTCGGCCGGGCGATCCCCGGCCAGCGCTTCTACCGCGACGTGCCGCCCGGGTTCTATCACGTCACCGTCGAGACCGTCGGCCGCGACACCGGCCAGGCGCAGAACGTCTCGCTGGCGCCCGGCCAGAACCAGGTTTTTGCGATCCAGTCGTCGCCCAACTGGGTGCGGTTCGGCGGCAGATTCCAGCACGGCACCTATTATGTCCGCACCGTGCCCGACCGGATCGCCGCGCAACAACTGGCGGCAACCCGCCTCGGCACCGGCTATTGAGCCGCGGTGCTGTGCCGGATATGCCGTGATTACAGGGAATTAATCCGCATGAAAGTGGGCTGTCACCTCGCGCTGCCAATTTGTCGCCCAGAGCGCGGCCGCAATCGCGGCAATTCGGCGCGGCAGGAGATGTTGACATGAGACACGCAGATTCGGATTCGGCCCATATCCGTCGTCCCTGGTGGAAAGACAGGCGCGGCGCCGCGGTCGCGGTGGGGCTCGGCGCAGCCGTCGCGCTGTCCCCCGTAGTGTGGGCCGAAACCTCGTCCGGCCCCGTAATACCGCCCGCGGCCGCCTCTCCCTCCGCCCGGCAGCCGCAATTGCCGCAGGAAAGCTTTGCCCCGCTGGTCAAGCGGGTGTTGCCGGCGGTGGTGAACATCTCGGTGACCGAAAAGCCCGCCGCCGACGAGATGTCGGAACAGTCCTTCGGCGGTTCGCCGAGCGACCCGTTCGACCAGTTCCTGCGCCGCTTCTTTGAGCAGCATGGCGGCAACGGGCAATTGATGCCGTTTCAGGGGGCGCCAAACGACAGCGGCGTCAAGCAGATCGCGCTGGGCTCCGGCTTCATCATCGATCCGTCCGGCTATATCGTCACCAACAACCATGTGATCGGGCAGGCCGAAAAGGTGCAGGTGATCCTGCAGGACGGCACCAAATACGCCGCCCACATCGTCGGGCGCGATACGCGGACCGACCTTGCCCTGCTCAAGATCAAGGCCGACCACCCGTTGCCGAGCGTTTCGTTTGGCAACAGCAACGCCGCGCAGATCGGCGACTGGGTGGTGGCGGTCGGCAATCCGTTCGGGCTCGGAGGAACGGTCACCACCGGGATCATCTCGGCCCGCGGACGTGACATTCACGCCGGCCAGTTCGACGATTTCCTGCAGATCGACGCGCCGATCAACCGCGGCAATTCGGGCGGCCCGACCTTCAACCTCGACGGCCAGGTGATCGGCATCAACACGGCGATCTATTCGCCCAATGGCGGCAGCGTCGGCATCGGGTTCGCGATCCCGTCCAACATCGCCTCGCGGGTCATCACCCAATTGCGCGACCACGGCAAGGTCGAGCGCGGCTGGCTCGGCGTGCAGATCCAGGCGGTGACGCCGGCGATCGCCTCGAGCCTCGGCCTGAACGGCGATCAGGGCGCGCTGGTTGCGCTGGTCAGCCCGCACAGCGCCGCGGCGACAGCGGGGCTGAAGCAGGGCGACGTAGTGCTGACCTTCAACGGCAGCAAGGTGGAAAAGCTGCGCGACCTGTCGCGGCTGGTGGCCGCGACCGCGCCGGGCGCGACCTCGTCGATGACGGTATGGCGCGACGGGCATACCATCACCATGCCGGTCACCGTCGGGGAAGCGCCGGAAAACCCGCAGATCGCCTCGGCTTCAGGTTCGGAGCAGGGTGAACAGCCGGGCAATGCCGAGGCGCTCGGCATGCATTTCGCGCCGCTGACCAACGATGTGCGCCAGGAATTGCAGGTCGGGCACAGCGTGCACGGGGTGGTGATCACCGGAGTGGATGACGGCAGCGTCGCCGACAATCTCGGCCTGACCAGCGGCGATATCGTGGTGGCCATCAACCAGGAGCCGGTGCGCACGCCGCAAGAGGCTGCCGACAAGCTGAAGGCGATTGCCAACTCGTCGCACAAGAGCGCGCTGTTGCTGCTCAACCGCCACGGGATCACCCAGTATGTCGGGATCAACCTCGGTCCTGAGCACGGCTGACGCCTGATCGGACAAGGTCGAGGGATCCTTCGTCACCTCCGCGAAAGCGGGGGCCGCGGGCAAGCGTCGAGCGATTGCGCTTGATTTACCCCGTCGCGAAAAGGGCGCCTTCCGGGGCGCCCTTTTCATGCGTGCAGCGGGGCCTCAGCGTGGACGCCAGTTCGGCTCCGAGCGGCGGTCGGATTCGTGCACCGGCAGGGGCACCCGCGCCTCCAGCCGTTCGAGTTCGATGCGGGTGCGGGCGCCGGCGCGCAACAAGCGGTCCGTCGCCTCGCGCAAGGCCGAGCGGCTTTCTTGCGTGTCACCGGCGAGTGCCGCATCGAACGCGGCAAGAAATGCGGCGATATCGTTATCGACCCGGGCGCGCAACTCGCGGTCGATAAATGTGCCGGTGTCCTTTCGCCGTGCCGCCTCGGCATCGGCCCGGGCGGACATGTCGCCGGCGCTGCGCTCGCCGGCGGGTGCGGGAAAGCCATATCGTGACTGCTGGTCGCGGGGCGGCTGACGTGGCTCCTGCCGCTCGCTCACGGCGCGCGGATAAGGTTGCGACGGCGGCTGGGCCGGGGGCGCATACTGGCGGTCGGCGGCAGGGTTCCGCACCCCGTTTCCGGCGGGCTCCGGCGGTGCGTGACCGTTGGCGCCATTGCCGCCGTTGCCGCCGAGCGACAGGTGCAAGGTGCGGCGGTGCTCGCCGTTGAGTTGAGCCGCAGGGTTCGGCCGCGGCGGCAGCGGTCGCGCTGCCGTCCCGGCCATGCCGCCCGGCCGCTCGCCATTGCGGAACCCGTTGTCTTGGCGCGGCAATTCGTCGCTCCGCTGCGAATCCGCCGCCGGATGGGCTTCGGCGCCGCCTGGATGCGCCCCCTCGGGCAGAGCCGGCGGTGCCGCACGATCGCCAGCGCCATTGCCGGTATGAGCGGCGTGCAGGTCGCCGGGATGCGCTTTGACGAGTTGAGGTTCGGCGACCGGAGGCGGTGTTTCTACGGCCGGTTGCCGCGCCCGGCTGCGACTGACGATATAACTGATCGCCGGTGGTGAACAATCGTAGGTCCGGGCAATGCTTGCCAGCGTCTCTCCCGCTTCGTATCGCGCCATGATTAGTGGCCAATCCGACTGAGGGATTTTCCCTCTTTTACCCGATTTTTCCATTCTACAGTCCTGGGCTTTCAACTGCTGTTATCTTGTAGTCAAGGTTCCTGGGGATTTTCCCAAAACCGGTATGGTACCGGCCCACCGTCAAGATGCGCCAGACACCAAACCATCGCAAAAAGCGTCGATATCACCCGGCGTTTTGGCCAAGGCCTTACGGGAGGACCAGAACCCTCCGTCGTTATTCTCTGAGGTGGATCGTAACGGTGACTAAGTCAAGAATGAAACGTTTTCATTCGCCATGCAATGCCAATTTC
Organism: Alphaproteobacteria bacterium; assembly: GCA_030041385.1. Lineage (GTDB taxonomy): Bacteria > Pseudomonadota > Alphaproteobacteria > ATCC43930 > CGMCC-115725 > DATARH01. Next base: position 7,464 of record JASHNY010000022.1, on the reverse strand, counting down.
GCCTGTCGGGATCAACCATCATGCTAATCAGAGGCGGACGATTTTGCCCGGATTCATCAGGTTCTCGGGGTCGAGGGCGCGTTTGAGCATGCGCATGACCTCGACCGCCTCGCCGTGTTCGGCCGGCAGGAAGTCCATCTTGCCATAGCCGACGCCATGCTCGCCGGTACAGGTTCCCTCCATTGCGAGAGCCCGCGTCACCATTCGTTCATTAAGGCGACTTGCTTCGGCAATTTCCGCCGGCTGTTTGGGGTCGATCATGAACACCAGGTGGAAATTGCCGTCGCCGACATGGCCGACCAGCGCCGAGGGGATCGGCGATTGGGCCAGGTCGCGCTTGGTTTCGGCAATGCACTCGGCGAGCCGCGAGATCGGCACGCACACATCGGTGGCCCAGCCCTGGCTGCCGGGCCGCAAGGCCAGCGCCGCGTAATAGGCGTCGTGCCGCGCCTGCCACAATTTGTTGCGCTCCTCCTGGGTCGTCGCCCAGCGGAAATCGCTGCCGCCGCGTTCGCCGGCGATTTCCTTGACGATCGCGACCTGCTCGGCAACCCCGGCTTTGGTGCCGTGGAATTCGAAGAACAGGGTCGGCGCCACCTTGTTGTCGAGCTTGGAATACTTGTTGATCGCGTCGATCTGGGTGTCGTCGAGCAATTCGATGCGCGCCACCGGCACACCCGACTGGATCGTCAGGATCACCGTATCGACCGCGGCCTCGATCGTCGGAAACGCGCACACCGCCGCCGAGATCGCCTCGGGAATGCCGTAGAGCCGCAAGGTCAACTCGGTGATCACCCCGAGCGTTCCTTCGGAGCCGACGAACAGCCGGGTCAAGTCGTATCCGGCAGCCGATTTGCGGGCGCGCCGCGCGGTGCGGATCACCCGCCCGTCGGCGAGCACGACGGTCAATGACAGCACGTTCTCGCGCATCGTGCCGTAGCGCACCGCATTGGTGCCTGAGGCGCGGGTCGCCGCCATACCGCCGAGCGAGGCATCGGCGCCCGGATCGATCGGGAAGAACAGGCCGGTGTCGCGCAGATACTCGTTGAGCTGCTTGCGGGTGACGCCGGCTTCCACGGTGACGTCGAGGTCTTCGGCGCCGACCCGCAATACCCGATTCATTTGCGACACGTCGATGCACACGCCGCCCTTCAAGGCGGCGACATGGCCTTCCAGCGAGGTGCCGGTGCCGAACGGGATGATCGGCGCCTTGTAGCGCGCGCACAACTTGACGATGTCGGCGACTTCCTCGGTGCTTTGGGCAAAGGCGACCGCATCGGGCGCATGCGGCTGGTGGTACGACTCGTCCTGGCCGTGGCGCTCGCAGATCGCCGCCGACGTGGTCAGGCGGTCGCCCAGCCGCCGGCGCAGCGCTTCGTGCAATCCCGGGTCGAACGGCTCGCGGAGATAGGCAACAGCAGCCATGGCCGGCGCTCGGTCTGAAAGAATGACCGAGCATTACTCCCGCCTTTTGCCGCCTGCAATGCCGTAGATGGGTTACGAAATACTCAATTCCTGCTGCGCGCGCCGTATTGCGGCCGTCGGGGGACGGCGCGCGCGAGGCGGTCCGGCGGTTCTCGCAATGGCATTTCTTTCGCTGTAGGTTTCGGACCAGGCGGTAGGAGAGCCCAAATGGCCCAAGGCCATCACGCACTGGCGGCGGTTTCGCTCGACGACAAATACACGCTCGATCGTGGCCGGGTGTACCTGACCGGCACGCAGGCGCTGGTGCGCCTGCCGCTGCTGCAGCGCCAGCGCGACGTTGCCGCCGGTCTCAACACCGGCTGCTTCATCGCCGGCTATCGCGGCTCGCCGCTCGGCGGGTTCGACCAGGCGCTGTGGAGTGCGCGCCGCTTTATCGAGCAGAACCACATCAAGTTTCAGCCGGCGATCAACGAGGAGATGGGCGCGACCGCGGTGTGGGGCAGCCAGCAGATCGGCCTGTTTCCCGGCGCCAGATACGACGGGGTGTTCGCGATCTGGTATGGCAAGGGGCCGGGCGTCGACCGCAGCGGCGACCCGCTGAAGCACGGCAACTCGGCCGGAACGGCGCGGTTCGGCGGCGTCTTGGCGATCGCCGGCGACGACCATACCTGCAAATCATCGACGCTGGCGCACCAGTCCGAATACGCCTTCATCGACGCCTCGATCCCGGTGCTGAACCCGGCCGGCATCGAGGACATTCTGGACCTCGGCCTCTACGGCTGGGCGATGTCGCGCTATTCGGGCTGCTGGGTCGGCTTCAAGACCGTCGCCGAGACGATGGACAGCTCGGCCTCGGTATCGGTCGCGCCCGACCGGGTCGCGATCGTCGAGCCAAGCGATTTTGCGATGCCGCCGGGCGGGCTCAACATCCGCTGGCCCGACCCGCCGCTCGACCAGGAATACCGGCTGCACCGCTACAAGCTCGCCGCGGCGCTTGCCTTCGCCCGCGCCAACCACCTCGACCGCGCGGTTTTCGACGGATCGAACCGGCGCATCGGCATCGTCACCACCGGCAAATCCTATCTCGACCTCCGCCAGGCCCTCGACGATCTCGGCATCGACGCCGAATTCGCCGCCGCACTCGGGCTCGGCGTCTACAAGGTGGCGCTGTCGTGGCCGCTTGAACCCGAAGGGGTGCGCCGCTTTGCCGAAGGGCTCGACGAGATCCTGGTCGTGGAGGAAAAGCGCGGCGTCATCGAAACCCAGCTCAAGGAGCAGCTGTACAACTGGCCGGCCGAGCGCCGCCCGCGCGTCTTCGGCAAATACGACGATGCCGGAAACTGGATATTGCCGTCGAACGGCGAATTGACCCCAGCCGACGTGTCGCGCGCGATCGGCCGGCGCTTTGCCCGCTATGACGAATCGGGCCGCATCGCCGAGCGTCTCGCCCGCATCGAGGCGCGCGAGCATCGCAACAGCGGCGAAATCGTGCCGTTTGCGCGCACCCCGTATTTCTGCTCCGGCTGTCCGCACAACACCTCGACCAAGGTGCCGGAGGGCAGCCGGGCGCTGGCCGGCATCGGCTGCCATTACCTGTCGCAGTTCATGGACCGCAACACCGCGACGTTCAGCCAGATGGGCGGCGAGGGCGCGGCATGGATCGGCCAGGCGCCGTTTGTCGAGACCCCGCATGTCTTCGCCAATATCGGCGACGGCACCTATACCCATTCGGGCATCCTGGCGATCCGCTCGGCGGTCGCGGCGCGGGTCAACATGACCTACAAGGTGCTGTTCAACGACGCCGTGGCGATGACCGGCGGCCAGCCGCTCGACGGCGGGCTGACCGTGCCGGCGGTGGCGCGCCAGCTTGCCGCCGAAGGCGTCGGGCCGATCGTCGTCGTTACCGACGAGCCCGAGAAATACGCGCCCGGCACCGATTTCTCGCCCGGCGCAACGGTGCGCCATCGCGACGAGCTCGACCAGGTGCAACGCGAATTGCGCGAACTGCCGGGCGTCAGCGCGATCGTCTACGACCAGACCTGCGCCGCCGAAAAGCGCCGGCGCAGGAAGCGCGGGCGGTTTCCCGACCCGCCGCGCCGCGTCGTCATCAACGAGGCGGTGTGTGAAGGCTGCGGCGACTGCTCGACCCAGTCGAACTGCTTGTCGGTGGTGCCGGTCGAAACCGAGTTCGGCCGCAAGCGCGCGATCGACCAGTCGAGCTGCAACAAGGATTTCTCCTGCCTCAAGGGGTTCTGCCCAAGCTTTGTCACGGTCGAGGGCGGTGCGCTCAAAAAGCGCGAGGGCGCCGATCTCGGCGAGGACGGATTGCCGCCGCTGCCCGAGCCGGCCCTGCCTTCGCTCGACCGGCCCTACGGCATCCTCGTCACTGGCGTCGGCGGCACCGGCGTCGTGACCATCGGCGCGCTCGTCGGCATGGCCGCGCATCTCGAAGGCAAGGGCGTCGGCGTGCTCGACATGACGGGGCTGGCGCAAAAAGGCGGCGCGGTGCTGAGCCATATTCGCATCGCCCGGCGACCCGAGGAATTGCACGCGGTGCGCCTTGCCGCCGGCGGTGCCGATCTGCTGCTCGGCTGCGACCTCGTCGTCGCGGCCGGCGCCGAGGCGACGGCGAAGCTCGATCCGGCATCGAGCCGAGCCATCGTCAACAGCCACGAGACGATCACCGGCGATTTCACCCGCAACCCCGACCTGGCGTTTCCCGGCCGCGACCTGCGCCGGGCGATCGAAATCGCCGCGGGCGCCGACCACGCCGAGTTCGTAGCGGCGACGCGGCTCGCCACCGCCCTCCTCGGCGATTCGATCGCGACCAATCTGTTCATGCTCGGCTACGCCTATCAGCGCGGGCTGGTGCCGGTGTCGGAGGCGGCGATCCTGCGCGCCATCGAACTGAACGCCGTCGCCGTTCCGTTCAACCAACAGGCGTTCCGCTGGGGCCGTCGCGCCGCCGCCGATCCGGCCGCGGTCGAAGCTCGCGCCAACCCGGTCCAGGCCCGGCCGGCGAACCGTCGCCTGTCGCAAACGCTTGACGAGGCGATCGCGCGCCGGATCGCCTATCTGACCGAATACCAGAATGCCGCCTATGCCGAGCGCTACGCCGCGCGGGTGGCCAAGATCGGCGCCGTCGAGGCGGCGCGGGTGCCGGGCGTCACGGCGCTTGCCGACGCGGCCGCGCGCGCCCTGTTCAAGGTCATGGCCTACAAGGACGAATACGAGGTCGCCCGGCTCTACACCGATACCGATTTTCTCGGCCGGATCGCCGGCCAGTTCGACGGCCCTTATTCGCTGCGGTTTCATCTGGCGCCGCCGCTTCTCGGCAACCGCGATCCGCAGACCGGCCATCTGCAAAAACGCGCGTACGGGCCGTGGATGCTCCGGGCTTTCCGGCTGCTGGCGAAATTGCGGGTTCTGCGCGGCACGCGGTTCGACATTTTCGGGCACACCCCGGAACGGCGGGCCGAGCGCGCGCTCGTCGCCGCCTATGAGGCGCAGCTCGACGAGATCTGCGCCGGCTTGTCGGCGGCCAACCACGCGGTTGCCATCGAGCTCGCCGCCTTGCCGCTCGAGATCCGCGGCTTCGGCCATGTCAAAGAGGCGAACCTCGAACGCGCCCGCGCCAAGGCGGATGCGCTGCTGGCGCAATTCCGTTCGCCGCCGCCGCACGCGCTCGCCGCGGAATAGCGGCAAAGCGCGGCTGGGTAGTGTCCCATTCTGAAAATTCGGACTGAGACCGCCGATCGGGATGTCATTCCGGGGCCATCCCGCAGTGACCGAACATGTCAAGCTGAGATACTACCCGTGGCTGCGGCGGTTTGACTTGCCGCCTGAATCCCCGTATGGGAGCCGCGGGGATAGGGCGCCCTTCGCTGCGCGCAGGGCCCGAAGGCGGGGGAAGACTTGGGACGCTGGATCGGGGTTGCCGCCGCGGCAGTGCTGCTCGTTGCCCATGGTGCTGCCTTGGCCTGCCAGGCTGCAGGTGCGCCGGTCCTGGACGAAGACTTCAAGAATCCCGATGTCGGCTGGGGCAAGCCCGACGCGATCGCCTCCTACAGCGGTGACGGGCTGGTTCTGCGCCCGCCGGTCAACGGCAGCGCCTGGCGCTGGGATAGCGACTTTTCGCTGGCGCGGGCCGATTGGTGCGTCGATGTCCGCAACCCGGCGAACCTGCCGCCATCGGCCAAGCAGAAGGCGATCGGCGATGTCGGCGTGTGGTTCTGGGACATCGACCCGCAGAATTTCTATACGGCGACGATCTCGCTCGACGGTACCGCCGCGGTCGATCGCCTGGTCAAGGGGGTATGGCGCGAGGTCGTCGCGCCCACCCGGTCGGCCGCGATCAAGACCGGCGCCGGCGCGACCAACGAAGTCGAAATCGTGACGCAGGGCGACGCTGCGCAATTCTTTGTCAACGGCAGCGAGGTCGCGAGCTTTCACGGTGCCGCACCGCCCGGCGGCGGCCCGCCCGGGGTCTACGGCGAAAGCGGAAAGCGGGTCGTTACCTGGGTGTTCCCGCGCGCCCGGCTCTATTGAGCGCGGCGCGTCTTTCGCTTAGCCGGAGGCGACGGGCAGCGCGACAAAGCGGGTGCTGCCGGCGCGCTCGATCCGCACCAGCACGTATTTGCGCCCTGCCTTCTTGCTCGCCGCGACCTGCTGCAGCAGCTGCGCCGGGGTCGCCACGTGGGTTTCGCCGACCCCGATCACAAGGTCGCCCGCGCGCAGCCCCTGGGCCGCGGCCGAGCCGCCTTGCGGGACCTCGACAACGACGACCCCGCTGGCCGAATCAGGCAGCGAGAACTGCTTGCGCAATTCAGACGAGGGGCTGGCGATCTTGAGGCCGAGCGCGTCGACAGTGGCGGTGGGTTTCGGCTTCGGCGGCTGCGGCGGCACCGGCGGCGGCCGGTTCGGATTGAGCGTGGCGATCTTGAGATCGGCATCGAACTGCTTGCCGTCGCGCCAGATCGTGGCCTTGACCGTCTTGTCGGGCGGCGTGTCGGCGACAAGGCGCGGCAACTCCCGGCTGCGCTCGATCGGCTTGCCGTCGTAATCGAGGATCACGTCGCCGGGGCGCAATTTGGCCGCGGCCGCCGGGCTCGTCGGGTCGACCGATGCGATCAGCGCGCCGCGGCTTTTGTCGAGCCCGATGCTCTCGGCGATGTCGTTGGTGACCGGCTGGATCTGGGCGCCGATCCAGCCGCGTTCGACCTTTCCGGTGGCCTTGAGCTGGTCGATGATCGGCCGCGCCACCGCCTCGGGAATCGCAAAACCGATGCCGATCGACCCGCCCGACGGCGAATAGATTGCCGTGTTGATGCCGATGACCTGACCGGCCAGATTGAACATCGGGCCGCCCGAATTGCCCCGGTTGATCGACGCGTCGGTCTGCAAATAATCGACATAGGGGCCGGAGTGGATGTCGCGAGCGGTCGCCGAGATGATGCCGGCAGTGACCGTGCCGCCGAGGCCGAACGGATTGCCGATCGCCAGTATCCAGTCGCCGACCTTGGCCTTGCTCGAATCGCCCCATACCGCCGCCGGCAGCGGCCGCTTCGCATCGACCTTGAGGAGCGCGAGGTCGGTAACCGGGTCGCGCCCGACCACCTGCGCCTCCAGCGAGGTATCGTCGGACAGGGTCACCGTGATCTGCTCGGCATTGGCGATCACGTGGTTGTCGGTCACGATCAGCCCCGAGGGGTCGATGATGAAGCCCGAGCCAAGCGAGGCGATGGGCGGACCGTTGGCGCCGCCAGGCCCCTCGCGCTCGCCGAAGAAATTGCGGAACAGGTCGTCGAGCGAGGATTCCGGCGAAGACGGCGCCGCTCCCGATGCGCTCTTGGGCGCTCCGGCGATCGCCTTCGTCGTCGATATGTTGACGACGACCCCGCTGAGCCGCCCGGCGAGACGGGTGAAGACGCCGGCGAATAGCGGTTCAGGCTGGGCCGCCGCGGCGGGCGGCGCCGGCATCGGTGCGGGCGCCGGCGCAGGGGGCGGGGGCGGGGTTGGCGCTGGCGGCTGTGCCGGCGC
>JASHNY010000021.1 GCA_030041385.1 Alphaproteobacteria bacterium | reverse complement strand
TCGGAATGAAATTCCGCCGCCGCAATTCGGCCGGGTCCATGCCCAGTTCGTCGGCCGCGAGATCGACGATGCGCTCGAGCAGGTACGTCGCCTCCGGCCTGCCGGCGCCGCGATAGGCATCGACCGGCACGGTGTGGGTGAACACCGCCTTGGTCTCGACGTAGATCGCCGGCGTCGTATAGGTGCCGGCGAGCAATGTGCCGTAGAGATAGGTCGGGATGCAGGTGGCGAAGGTCGACAGGTAGGCGCCCATATTGGCGAGCGTCGACACCTTGAGCGCGGTGAACTTGGCGTCGGCGTCGAGCGCCAATTCGACGTGGGTGACGTGATCGCGGCCATGCGCGTCGGACATGAAGCTTTCCGACCGCTCGGCCGTCCACTTGATCGGCCGGCGCACCTTGCCGGCGGCCCAAGTGACGATCGCCTCCTCGGCGTAGTGATAGATTTTCGAGCCGAACCCGCCGCCGACATCGGGCGCGACGACGCGCAGTTTCGCCTCCGCGATGTGCAAGACGAACGCGCCCATCAACAGCCGGATCACATGCGGGTTCTGGCTGGTCGTGTAGAGCGTGTAGTCGCCGGTGGCGCGGTCGAACTCGCCGATCGCGGCGCGCGGCTCCATCGCGTTCGGGATCAGGCGGTTGTTGACGAGGTCGAGCCTGACCACGCGCGCGGCCCTGGCAATCGCGGCATCGGCCGCGGCAAGGTCGCCGAGCCCCCAATCGTAGCAGAGATTGCCGGTCGCCTCGGGCCACACTTGCGGCGCACCCGGCTTCACCGCCGCCACCGTGTCGACGACCGCGGGTTCGAGCGCGTAATCGACCGCGATCTTTTCGGCCGCGTCGCGCGCCTGTCCCAGCGTTTCTGCGATGACGACGGCAACCGGGTCGCCGACGTGGCGCACGCGCCCGTCCGCCAATACCGGATGCGGCGGCTCCTTCATCGGCGAGCCGTCCTTGGAATTGATCAGCCAGCCGCAAGGCAGGCCGCCGATCCCGTCCTTCGCCATGTCGGCGCCGGTGAACACCGCCGCGACCCCGGGCGCGCCCGCGGCCTCGCGAGTGTCGATGCCGTTGATGCGCGCGTGCGCGTGCGGGCTTCTGAGGATATAGGCGTAAAGCTGGCCGGGCCGGTTGATGTCGTCGGTATAGGTTCCTTGGCCGGTCAGGAACCGATAGTCCTCCCGCCGCCGGACCGGCGTGCCGATCGCCGACACCGGCGTCACTCCGCCGCCGCCTTGCTACCTCGCATGGCTTCGGCGCCGGCCTTTATCGCCAGCACGATGTTGTGATAGCCGGTGCACCGGCACAGATTGCCTTCGAGGTACTCGCGGATTTCGCGCTCGCTCGGGTCCGGGTTGTTCTTCACCAGGTCGAGCGCGCTCATGATCATGCCCGGCGTGCAGAAGCCGCATTGCAGCGCGTGGTTGTCGCGGAAGGCCTCCTGCATCGGGTGCAGGTCGTCCCCATTGGCGACGCCTTCGATGGTCTTCACGTCGCGACCCTCGGCCTGGACCGCCAGCAACGTGCACGACTTGACCGCCTCGCCGTCGACATGGACGACGCAGGCGCCGCACTGGCTGGTGTCGCAGCCGACATGGGTGCCGGTGAGGCCGAGCGTCTCGCGCAGAAGCTGCACCAGAAGCGTGCGCCCTTCGACCGTCGCCGTCGCCGGCTTGCCGTTTACGGTCAGGCTCACCGTTTTCTGCATCGGACCCTCCCTCGATAGCACCCTCGGCGGCCACCTGCCGCCGGCCGCGATTGGCCGGAGTTTCGTGCGCAGCCGGCCGCGGGTCAAGGCGCCTTTGAGCGCGCTATCCTACGGATTCCACGCTATTTCTGTATGGATATAACGGCTAGGGCTGACCGAAGACGGCGACGAACTTGGTGAAGAATTCGTCGGCCATCTTGCGTGCAACGCCGTCGACCAGGCGCGACCCGATCTGCGCCAGCTTGCCGCCCACCTGCGCCTGCACGCCGTAGCGCAGCACGGTCTCCGCGCCCTCGGCGCTGAGCTCGACCTTGGCGCCGCCTTTGGCGAACCCGGCGACGCCGCCGCTGCCTTCGCCGCTGATCGTGTAGCCCGCAGGCGGGTCGAGATCGGTCAAGGTGACCTTGCCGTTGAAGTTCGCCTTGACCGGTCCGACCTTGGCCGTGACCTTGGCGGTGAACTCGGTGTCGGACAGTTTCTCGATCGACTGGCAGCCGGGGATGCAGAGCTTCAATGTTTCGGGATCGTTGAGCCGCTGCCACACCGTCTCGCGCGGCGCCGGGATGCGTTGTTCACCGTGCATTTCCATCGGGTCGATCCTTGCGTTGCGGCCGGAATTTGGGACGCGGCGGCGGCAAATTCAACCGCCCGGCAAGCCGCTGAGGGCGGCACGCGCGCCACTCGCCTAGGGAATGACGGCGATCGCGCTGATCTCGATCAGGTAGTCGGGGTGGGTCATCTTGACCACCTCGACCATCGTCGAGGCCGGCAGCGGCTCGCGGAAATACTCGCGCCGCACCTTATGGATCGTGTCGAACTGCTCCATGTTGCGGATATAGACATCGACCCGGCAGATATCGTCCATCGTGCCGCCGGCCGCTTCCACCGCCGCCTTGATGTTCTCGCAGACCTGGCGGGTCTGCGCCTCGATGTCGCCGACCCCGGCGATCGAGCCGTCGGCGCGGCGCGCGGTCATGCCCGAGATGAAGACGAGCCGGCCTGTGGCCTCGATCGCGGTCGCGTGCGAAAACACGCCGCTCGGCTGGCGCAGCCGGTCGGAGCGAATCTGTTGCTTGGGCATCGGCGGGCTCCTGCTGCTTTGGGTGAGCGGCTAGCCGGCGAGCGGATTCATCCAGCGCAAGCGCGGAAACCGGGCAAACCCCGTGTCGGCAGAACACAAGATCAACCCGTGGCCTATCGCCAGGGCAGCAAGATAAACGTCGGGAACATCGTTCGCCCGCACACCGGGGAGCACCAGCAACTCGCCGATCAATTCCGCCTGGTGGCCGGTGGCTTGCGGTATCCAGGCAGGGTCGCTGGCGAGCCATTCTTGAACCTGTTGCCATGCGTCGGCGGCGGGGACCGGCTGCTCCAGAATTCGCGGGTTTGTCACTATCCGCAGAAACGCGATCAGACTGGCCCAGGGAAAGCCGACCCGCATCGTGCCGCTGAGCTGGCGATCGAGCCAATCCCGCGCCTCCTGATGTCGCGGAAACGACGTTACGTGCGCGTATATCAGCAGATTGGCGTCAAGCAGGATCACCGGTAATCCTCGCCCTCTGCGATAGCGAGGGTCTCGCTGATGTCGGTGATATCCGCGATCAGCAGCTTGCCGCCCGATACGGCGCGAGTCCTGAATGGCTTGCGTGGCTTTGCCGGCGTCTCCAGGTCGATCAGCCCACGACGCAGCGCCACGTTGACCAGCTCTTTCAGGCTTTTTTCCTCGGTCCGGCGCAGCCGTTCGAGCGCGGCGGCAACATCGTCGTCGATCGTCAAGGTCGTTCTCATACATCAACACATAAATTTATTGATGATCTGATGTCAACACAGATGGCCTTGACCGCCGTCTTCCGGCGTTCGATGGTCCCGAAACATCTTTGGAGCGACCGACATGCCCATATCGGGCCCCGCGCCGCGACCCGTTCCCGCGCGCATGAGCGACCGGCTGATCGTCGCGCTCGACCTGCCGACGATCGAAGAGGCGCGCGACATGGCGGCGCAGCTTGCCGGCGTCGTCAGTTTCTTCAAGCTCGGCCTCTGGCTGATCTTCGCGCCCGGCTTCGACCGCTTTCTTGCGGAATTGGTGGATGGCGGGCGGCGCGTTTTTCTTGACGCCAAGATGTTCGACATCGGCGAAACCGTCCGGCGCGGCATCGCCAGGGTGGCCGAGCGCGGGGTCAGCTTTGTCACCGTGCACGGCGACCGCGACATCATCGCCGCTGCGGTCGACGGCAAAGGCGCAAGCGGCCTCAAGATTTTCGCGATCACCGCGTTGACCAGCCTCGATGCGCGGGGGCTCGCGGATCTCGGCTATCGCGGCACCGTCGAGGAGTGGATCAGCGAGCGGGTTGCCACCGTGGTGGCCTGCGGCTGCGACGGCATCATTGCCGCGCCGCAGGACAATCCCGATGCAATGCGCAGGCGTGCGGGGGCTCCGAACCTTCTGGTCGCGACCCCCGGTGTGCGGCTTCCTGGCGCTACGCTCGACGACCACAAGCGCGCCGGCACCCCGGCCCAGGCGATCGGCGCCGGCGCCGATTATCTCGTCATCGGCCGCCCGATCGTACGCAGCGCCGATCCGGCCGCGACAGCGGCGCAATTCATCGCCGAGATGAAGGCCGCCGGCTGAGCGCTACGGGCAACCCGCCCGGGCCAGGCGGAGCCCGATTCATCCGCCGCCGAGCGGCGGCAGGCGCGGGTGGGCGAAGGTGCGCGGGACGAGGCCGCGCTCGCGCGGGTCGGCGAACGACACGTCGCGGCGGGCATAGACGACAAAGCCGGCGCGCTGGTACAGCGGCAACGCCTTCGGATGGTCGAAGGTGCAGGTATGCACCCAGAACCGATCGATCGGCCGGGTCCAGGCGCGGTCGATCGCAGCCTGCAACAGGAAGGGGCCGAGCCGGCGGCCGATAAAATCCGGCGCGAGGCCGAAATAGCGCAATTCGGTCTCATGCGCTGCGGCCGCGTCGAGCTCGAAATACCCGGCCGGGACGCCGCCCACATAAAGCACGAAGATTTCGGTCGTCGTCCGGGCCAGCTCCGCCGCGAGCATGGCATCGCTCCATTCGCGGCGCTCGAACCACAGCCATGGGGTGCCGACGGTTTCGTACAGATAGCGGTAGAACGGAACCGGGCACGCCTCGACCTGCATCAGCGCCAATCTGCCGGCGGGCGGATGGACGCGCGACCCTTCCGGCCGCGCGCGCATTTCGAGATAGGTGACGATGTCGCCGATCAGCGCCATCGGCGAGGCTATGCCGGCCCGGTGGCGATCGGCGGGCCGTCGGGCAGGCCCCATTCCGACCACGACCCGTCATAGACCGCGGCGCCCGGATGGCCGATCAGATGCAATGCGAACGCGACCGCGCAGGCGGTGACCCCCGAGCCGCAGCTGGTGACGATCTTGGCGTCGAGCGGCACGCCGGCTTCCTTGAACAGCCCGGCGAGCGCCTCGGCGCTCCTCATCTGCCGGGTCTGCGGGTCGGTCACCCGGTCGAAGGGCAGGTTGCGGCTGCCGGGAATATGGCCGCGGCGGCGCCCCGGCCAGGTTTCCTCGGCGCTGCCGTCGAAGCGCCCGGCGCTGCGGGCATCGACGACGAGCTCGGCGCGGCTCTCGAGGTTGGCGATCAGCGCCATCTTGTCGCGCAGCAATTCGGGCCGGAAGCGGGCCGCGAACCGGCGCGGCGGGATCGTCGGCGGCGCGGTGTCGAGCGGGCGGCCTTCGCGCTTCCATTTCGGCAACCCGCCGTCGAGCAGCGCGACATTGTCGTGGCCGAACAGCCGCAACAGCCACCACGCCCGCCCGGCCGACGACAGCCCGGCGGTGTCGTAGACGATCACCCGGTCGCCGTTGCCGATGCCGCGCTCGGCCATCTTCGCGGCAAAGCGCTCGGCCGACGGGACGATGTGCGGCAGCGCCGTGCCGGGCTCGGCCACGTCGTCGATGTCGAAGAACACGGCGCCGGGAATATGGCCGGCATCGTAATCCTGGCGAGCGGTTGGGGTGATCCCCGGCTGTTTGTACGACGAATCGAGAATGCGGACATTCGGGTCGCCGAGATGCGCGGCGAGCCATTCGGTCGAGACCAGCGCCTCGGGATGGGCATAGGGCATAACGCGCTCCCTTTTTGGGACCTCGGGCCCTCGGCCCGCATGCGGGCGCGACGCCCGCGTTCCGGCTATTCGGCAAAGGCGATGTTGATGCGCCGGTTCTGGCGGCCTTTGTTCTCGATCTTGGTGACCGCGACCGGGCCGATTTCGGCGGTATTGCAGACATGCGTGCCGCCGCAGGGCTGCAGATCGACCCCGGCGATCTCCATCAGCCGCACCCGCCCGGCGCCGGTCGGCGGCTTGACCGACATCGTGCGCACCAGTTCCGGGTGCGCCGCCAATTCGTCGTCGCCGATCCAGCGCGGCGCAGCGTCGTGCGCTTCGGCGATCAATTTGTTGATCCCGGCGGCGATCGCCTCCTTGTCGAGGCTCGACCCCGGCACGTCGAAATCGAGCCGCCCGCGCCCGTCCGACACCTGGCCGCCGGTCACCGAGCCCGGCACCACGGCACACAAAAGGTGCAGGCAGGTGTGCATGCGCATCAGCCGGTGGCGCCGCTCCCAGTCGATCTCGGCGGAAACCTCGGCGCCGGGGGCGGGGAGCGCGCTGTCCGGCGCCGGTACATGGATCACCTCGTCCGGCCCCTCGCCCTTCACCGTATCGACGATCGCGATCGTCTCGCCCGAGGCGAGCCGCAAGGCGCCGGTGTCGCCCGGCTGGCCGCCGCCGTTGGGATAGAACACGGTGCGGTCGAGCCGAATGCCGCGCTCGTCGGCCGCGACCACGCGCGCCGTGCAGGTCTTCAGATAGGCGTCGTCGCGAAAAAGAAGTTCGGTCATTTGCCCATCGCTCTATTTGTCATCCCGGCGAAGGCCGGGATCCACTAATTTGTCATCCCGGCGCAAGCCGGGACCCATCGATCAGACCGACGCGGAGCTATGGGCTGAGGTCGCGATAAAGGTCGAGCCAGCGAGGATTGTCACGCTCGATCATCTCGATCTTCCAGTCCCGCTTCCATTCTTTGATCCGCTTTTCCCTCTGGATAGCAGATTCCCAATCCTCGTGCGCTTCGTACCAGACCAGACGATCGACGCCGTATTTGGTTGTGAAGCCGGGTACTGCTTTGCTTTTGTGTTCCCAGACTCGTTTTGCAAGATTGCTCGTTACTCCAACATACAGAGTTCCATATGGTTTACTCGATAACAGATAGACGTAGAACATCGTGCCGACTTCAAAATGGGTCCCGGCGTTCGCCGGGATGACACCTATTTAGGAACCCAGCCATTTCGGCACCGGCAGATTTCTTTCCTTCAGAAAGGCCGGGTTGAACAGTTTCGACTGATAGCGCGTGCCGGAATCGGCGAGGATCGTGACGATCGTCTTGCCCGGCCCCAATTCCCGGGCGAGGCGGATTGCGCCGCAGATGTTGATCCCGGTCGAGCCGCCCAGCACCAGCCCTTCCTCCAGCACCAGGTCGAACAGGATCGGCAGCATCTCTTCGTCGGTGATCTGGAACTGGTGGTCGGGGGCGAACCCTTCGAGGTTTTTGGTGACGCGGCCCTGGCCGATCCCTTCGGTGATCGAGTTGCCCTCGGCTTTCAGTTCGCCATGCGCGTACCAGGAATAGATCGCCGAGCCCATCGGGTCGGCAAGCGCGATCTGCACCCGGGGATTGTGCTGCTTCAGCGCGATGCCGGTGCCCGACAATGTCCCGCCGGTGCCGACCGAGCAGGCGAAGCCGTCGACCGTGCCGTCGGTCTGCTGCCAGATTTCGGGGCCGGTCGTCTCGTAATGGCCGCGCCGGTTGGCGAGGTTGTCGAACTGGTTCGCCCAGATCGCGCCGTTGGGCTCCTGCGCCGCGATCTCGGCCGCGAGCTTTTCCGAGTAGCGCACATAGTTCATTGGGTTGGCGTAGGGCACGGCCGGCACCAGGCGCAGGTCGGCGCCGCACAGCCGCAGCATGTCCTTTTTTTCCTGGCTCTGCGTCTCGGGCATCACAATGACGCTGCGATAGCCGAGGGCGTTGCCGACCAGCGCCAGGCCGATGCCGGTATTGCCGGCCGTGCCCTCGACGACGACGCCGCCCGGCTTCAGCAGCCCGCGCTCTTCGGCATCCTTGATGATGTACAGCGCGGCGCGGTCCTTGACCGAGCCGCCGGGGTTCAGGAACTCGGCCTTGCCGAGGATCGTGCAGCCGGTCATCTCCGAGGCGCGCTTGAGCTTGATCAGCGGCGTGTTGCCGACCGCGCCGATAAAGCCGTTGCGGATGTCCATCTTGTGCCTCCGGGCGACCGCGCCTCTGTTTCCCGAACAGCAATATCGGGCGACCGGTGCCGAGGGGCAAGCGAGGCGAGGCCGACGTTCGGGGTCGGATCGGGATTCCGGGCTATCCCGGCGGCGGATCGATAGCGGCTGCGGGCGAGGCGTGCCCCCATGCCCTGCGCACCTCGTCGCGGTGGCGCAACAGCCAATAGAGGCACAGCAGGGTGTGGCCGGTGTCGATCTGCCCGGCATCGACCATCGCCTCGATCTCGGCCCAGGATTTGACCACGACGCGGATGTCCTCATCCTCCTCGGGCTTGCCGTGGATGCCGCCTGCCTGCGCCGCATCGACGCGGCCGCAGAACAGCATGACGCCTTCGTCGGATGCGCCGGGCGAGGGCAGGTAATACTGGATCGGGAGCAATTCGCCGATCACCTCGATGCCGGTTTCTTCGCGGGTCTCGCGCCGGGCCACTTCGGCATAGGGCTCGCCCGGCTCGACCAGGCCCGCGGCGACCTCGAGCTGCCACGGCGAACAGCCCGCATAGACCGGCGGCAGCCGCAATTGCTCGATCAATACCAGCTGGTCGCGCTCGGGATCGTAGAGCACGACCGCCACTGCGTCGCCGCGCCGCATCACGTCGTAGACCCGTTCGCCGCTCCACGCGCCCGAATAGAGGCGATGGCGGAAATGCACCACATCGACCCGCAGAAAGCGGGAGAAGCCGATCTCGAACCGCTCGACGCGGATATCGGGATGGCTCGGCACTGCCGCGGATACTACCGGCGAAACCATCGGGCCTCCTCGGGTCGGACCATGATCTGGTTGGGGGCGACGGCCGGGTCAGGCGATGATCGGGCCGTCGAGCACGCTCTCCGCCGCGCCGCCGTCGATTTCGACCACCCACAAATCGGGGTCGCGGCGCCGCTGCCGTTCGATATACCCGTCGGCCTCTGCCTCGGCGACCGGGACCGGGCCGGTCGCCCGCATCCAGCCGAGCGCGCCGTCGCCGTTTCGCGTCTGGGCCAGGACCGAGCAGCCGGCGTCGCGGCCGTTGAGCTTGATCAGGATCGCGCCGGCGTCGCCGTCGCCGCGGGCGACGACGACGACCCCGATCGCGGCAAGGTCGCAGCGCCGGATCAGCGCCTTGACCTGGATGCCGCTTTTGAGCCTCGCTTCCATTGATCCTCAATTCACAGCCGTGTCAGGCGGTCGAACCCGACGATGTCTTCGTCGCGATAGATCGCAACCAGGTCGGCGTGGTCGAGCAGCACGTAGGTGCTGACGCCGTGGTCGCAGCCGAGTTCGGCGACGGGATAGATCGGCTGCACCAGGATGCCAGACAATTTCGCCTGGACATCGGGTTGCGAAGGCGCCAGCCCGGTCAGCGAAGCACGGGTCATGCGGCCATAGCGAAAGCGGAAGGCGCCGGCGCATTCGGTGGCGCCGATCGGGATCGGCGGCTCGCCGGCCGGCAGCAGCACGACCGTGTCTTGGCGAAACTCGATGCGGTCGCGGTCCTCCGTCGTCCAGGCGCCGAAAAACGGGTTGGGCGGCGGCGAGCGCGACGGCAGGCCGGCGCAGGCGGCCGGCAATAGCGCAGCCACCGCGGCGCCCAGCCGCATCAGGCGGCGGCCGCCTCTACAGAACATCGAGCCGGCCTTCGAGCCACAGCTGCCGGGTCAACGACCGCTGGATTTTGCCGCTCGTCGTCTTGGGCAGGGTGCCCGGCCGGATCAGGGCGATCGCATAGGGCGCGATGTCGTGATCGGCGACAACAGCGGCGCGGATCAGCCGGGTCAATTCGTCAGGCGCGGCCGCGCGGCGGTGGGCGCGCGCCACCTCCTGGACGATTACCAGCCGCTCGGCGCCCGCTGCGTCGCTTGTCGCGAACGCGGCGGCGCCGTGCTGCGCCAGGCCCGGATGCGCGGTTTCGACGGTATGCTCGATGTCTTGCGGGTAGTGGTTCACGCCGCGGATGATGATCACATCCTTGATCCGGCCGGTGATGAACAATTCGCCCGCCGCGTCGATAAAGCCGAGATCGCCGGTGCGCAGCCAGCACGGCTCGCCTTCGCCGGCAAGCGTTGCGCCGAATGCGGCCGCGCTCGCTTCGCGCCCGCTCCAATAGCCGCTGGCGACGTTGTCGCCGGCGGCCCAGACCTCGCCGACCTCGTCCGGGCCGAGCCGGCGCAGCGAATCGGGATCGGCGATGGCGATGCGCTCGCCGATTGCGGCACGCCCGCAGCCCACCGCGATCTGCGTATCCTCGGCATTTTCCGGCGGAACCGCGCGATGCTGCTGCAGCCCCTCGCGGCTCAGCGCGCGCATCGCCGCGCCGTCGCCGCGCCCGCCCGCGGTAATCAGCACCGTCGCCTCGGCCATGCCATAGGCCGGGTAGACCGCGGCCGCGGCAAAGCCATGCGGCGCATACGCCTCGGTGAAGCGGCGGATCGTTCCCGCCCGCACCGGCTCGGCGCCGTTGACCGCGATGCGCCAGCACGACAGGTCGAGCCCTGAAAGCTGCTCGGCGCGATAGCGGTTGGCGCATAATTCATACGCGAAATTCGGCGCGCCGGAGAATTCGGCGCGGTAATTGCTGATCGCGCGCAGCCAGTTGAGCGGGCGCTGCAGGAACGCCACCGGCGAAATCAAAACCAGGCGCGAGCCCAGATAGATCGCGTGCAATACGTGAATCACCAGACCCATGTCGTGGTATTGCGGCAGCCAGCTGACCAGCGTCGAGCGCGGCATCGTGCCGAAAGCGGCGCGGATCATCGCCAGGTTGGCGAGAAGGTTGCCGTGCGTAACCACCACCCCCTTGGGCGCCGAGGTCGAGCCCGAGGTGTATTGCAATAGCGCGACATCCTCCCGCGACGGGTCGGCCAAGCGGGTTGTCGTTTCATCATCGGCGCCGTCGGCGTCGTCGCTCGCGAGCCAGGCGAGGCCGGCGCCGGCAAACCGCGCGGCCAGGTCGCCGCGCTCGCCGGCGATCAGCCTGCGCGTCGACAAAATGAGGCGCGGAGTGCAATCGGCGACGATGCTGGCGCTGGCGTCGCGTCCGCCGTGCCGTCGCGGCAGCATCATCGGTACCGCGATGACCCCGGCGCAAAAACAGCCGAACAGCGCGACAATAAATTCGATACCGCTCGGAAACAGCAGCAGGGCACGTTCGCCGGCGGGTGCCGCTTCGGCAATGCGGCGCGCGAGCGCGTGGGCACGCCGCTGCAATTCGGCAAAGGTGATCGTCGCTTCCTCGCCGCCGCGATCGGCCAAGACGATATAGGCCGTATCGTGCGGTTGTGCGGCAGCACGGCGATGCAGCAATTCGACCAGCGAGCGAGGCTCGCGCTCAGCCGGGGCCGGCATCCTCCGCCCCATTGTTTCCGTCGGCCAGGTGGCGCGCCAGCTGGGCGACGGTGGGGTAATCGCCGACAATTTCAGGTTCGAGCTCGCGGCCGAGCCATTCCTCAAGTTCGACGATGAAATAGAGCGAGGTCGCCGAGTCGAGGCCCATCTCGGCAAAGCTCGTGTTGGGGTCGACCGGCGCGGCCGGATAGTCGATCATCCGCTCGAGACAGGCGAGGCACCAATCGCGGATATCGGCTTCGTTTACAGGCGTCGCCGGCAAAGCTCGTTTCCCTCCCGTGTGCCGAATCCGAAATTCGCCATATCTCGGGGTAGGGCACAAAGCGAATTCCGGATTCGAAAGCACACAGGCAACTTTATGCAACCGGTGTGGTTTTCGGATTTGAAATTCGCCAACGAGACCGCCACCAAGATGATGCGAACGTCAAATCCAAGACGCTCAGGACCGCCTGTCGCGCAGATGCCCGCGATACCGCCGCTATTGCCGTGGCGCCGGCGGACGCTACAGTGCGCCGGCGACACCGGTCAAGAGCCGGCCGGGCGCGCCCGGGGACGGCGTGCCGCCGACGCCGGTGCTGCCGCTGCGGAACTTTGTCTGCAATCGTTTTATGATGCCGGTATGACGCAATCACGGGCTAGCCGGACGCGATGGCGTCGCTGACTGCAGACGCGGCCGAGGCTGGCCCGCCGCCGCACGACGCCCAACCCTCTTATCGCCGCTGGTCCCTGCTGAACCGGCTGGAAAAGACCGCGACCGGGGCTTGGGCGGCGGACGGAAGCGTGGCGGTGCGCCGGCGCGAACCGGCCGGGTGCGTTCTTTACGGGCCTTATTGGCATTTGCGGAGCGGCTGTTATCGGCTGGCTTTCCGCTGCCGGTCCGGCGCGCCGCGATTGACGGCGCAGCCCGTGCTCGGGGTCGAAATCATCGTGCTGAGCCGGTTTCAGCGGGCGTGGCGCGATTTCACCGCGGCCGAGCTGGCGCAGGGAGACGGCAGCATCGCCTTTGCCGTGCCGCCCGAACTCAGCGCCGACGGCGGCAACGAGGCCCGGTTTGAATTCCGTTTCTTCCATCTCGGCAATGCCGCTCTCCGCATCGACGCGGTCGAACTCGTGGAGGTTTCCGACGACAGCGACGCAACCCCCGATCGGCGCGAGTGGCGGTTGCTCGGGCGCCTGCACAAAAGCTGGATCGGCCGGCGCCGGCGCGATGGCAGCGTCGCAGTCGGGCCGGGCTGGGGCGGCGGCTGTGTGCTCTACGGCGGCTGGCCCTATCTTCGGCTGGGGCGCGGCCGCTACCGGGTGAGCATCCGCGGCCGGGCCGGGCCGGCACGACTGCCGGCCCAGCCGGTAATCGGGGCCGAAGTGCTCGGGCGCAGCCGCTGGTACAGCGACGGTCCATGGCAGCGGCTGGTCCGCCTGCCCAGGCCGGGCGGCAGCCGCCAGACCTGGCGGGATTTTCTGGCTGCAGAGCTGAATGACGGCGCCGCGTCGCTGGAGTTTGCGGTGCCGACGCCGATGGCATCGGAGGCGGGGGCCGATGCGCCATTCGACCTTCGCCTCTATCACCTGGGCAACGCCGATGTAGAGATCGACGCGGTCGATCTGCACTGGCTCGGCGACGACGAGGGGCCGCCGCCGCCGACGTGGCGGCTGCTCGGCCGCATGCGCAAGGCGACGATCGGCCGCCAAGGCGCCGACGGTGTCGCGGTCGATCGAGGGGAAGTGGCGGGGCGGCTGCTGTCCGGCCCGCGGCCGCCCCTGTATCTGGGCGAAGGGCAATACCGGCTGACCGTCTCTGCCGATATCGCCGACGCTCCCGATCCCGAGGCGCCGGCATTGCGTGCCGAGGCGTTCGAGGTCCCCGCCGGAATGCGCCGCACGCCATTGCCGCCGGGGTCGGCGCAGCATGCCTTGCGGCACGAGTTCACCGCGGCGGAGCTGGCCGGAGGCTCGGCCGCGGCCGATTTCGCCGTGCCGGCCATGCCCGGCGGCGAGCGGCGCTATCGGCTGGTTCTGTCGCATCTTGGCACGGCGGCGCTGCGGGTCGGCGCGGTCGAGTTGCGCCGCGAAATTCCCGCCGCGGCCGAACCGCGCGCG
This sequence comes from Alphaproteobacteria bacterium, assembly GCA_030041385.1. Lineage (GTDB taxonomy): Bacteria > Pseudomonadota > Alphaproteobacteria > ATCC43930 > CGMCC-115725 > DATARH01. Next base: position 1,714 of record JASHNY010000021.1, on the reverse strand, counting down.
GTGACCCGGATTGCCGGGCGCAAGAAGCTGGTATTTATCGGCAATTGCCAATGCTCGATCTTGTGCCAGGCGTTCAACCATGCCGATTCGCTGAACAAATCGTTCGAGACGAAATATCATTTCGTGCAATTGCGCCCCAATCTCCGTGAGTTTGCCCGGCGCGACATCGAGGAGTGCGATGTTCTGCTGATCCAGGACATCGATCTGTGGAACGAGTTTCCGCTGCGGGATTGCGTTCCGCCGAATGTGGAAACCGTTCGCTTTCCGCTCGTCCGCTTTGCCTCGCTATGGCCGTTCGACGCCTGGAACGGGCCCGGCGACCGCGAGGCGCACGAGCTGGAGGCGCCGAATTCGACCTTTCCGTTTCTCGATGGGCTGCTCGCCCGGTTGCGCCGGGAGATCCCCGACCGGGAGCAGCGGTTTCGCGCCTATCGCGCGCTCGATACCGAGGGGGTGGTCAACTACCGCCGCATGCACGCGCTGGAGGAACGTCGGCTGCTCAAGCTGGACCAGACCTATGATTGCCGGATCGGCGAGTTCACGCTCGAAAACTTCCGCAGCCGCCAGGTCTTCCACACCACCGTGCGGCCCAACTGGCAGGGCTTCAACCTGTTGCTGCGCATGATCCTGAAGGCGATCGGGGCAAGCGCCGCCGACCCGCTCCCGCCAAGCGCCGACACGATGCTGCGCATCCCCCAGGTGCCGGTCCACCCGAAGGTTGCGCGCGACCTCGGGGTTACCTGGGCCGACGAGAAGACCCGCTATCTCGCCTTTGGCCGCGAGATGACGTGGGAGGCCTATATCCGCCGCTATATCGAGCATTACGGGTGATCCGGCGATGAACCTGCGCGAACGCATCGGCGTCGATGTCGGCGGCAAGCTGACCCTCGAAGACGCAGTCGAATGGGCGGCGGAGCATCACGTTCGCTATATCGACGTGCAGCTTGACGTCGGCGACAACGCGCTGCCGCGGATCAGCGGCGTGCGCGGCGCTCGCGTGCGCTCGATGTGCGAGCGCTATGGCACCCGGTTGGGATTGCACACCGCGTCGGCGGTCAATGTCGCCGAAACCGCACCCTATGTCGGCGACGCCGTCGAGGCCTATCTGAAGGCCTATATCGACGCCGCGATCCGGCTGGGGGCGAAGTGGGTGGTCATGCATGCCGGGTTTCATTTCACCTCCGACAAGGCGGAGCGCATGCAGGCCGGGCGCGAGCGGCTCAAGCGGGTCGTCGCGCATGCCGAGAACAAGGGCGGCCGGATCCTCCTCGAAAACTTGAACAAGGAGCCGCAAGACGCGGAAATCCATTACCTGGCGCACACGGTCGAGGAGTGGCGCTACTACTACGACGACATCGTGTCGCCGGCGCTGGGGTTGTCGTTCACGGTCAACCACGCGCACCTGGTGCCCGAAGGCATCGCCGGGTTTGTCCGCGCGCTTGACATGAGCCGGGTCGAAGAGGTGCGTCTCGCCGATTGCTTCCGCAACGGCGTCGAGGTCCATCTGCCGCCGGGCGCGGGCGACATCGATTTCCTCGACATGTTCAGGCGGGTCGAAGGCAGCGGGTTCCGCGGCCATTACATGGCCGCGTTCGGCTCGCTCGACGACATGCTTGAAGGCCGCGAGCGATTGCTGCGGATCGCGGCGCGGGGAGGGATAGATTAGGGCGACGTCTGTTAATTCGCGTCATTCCGGAGCGCCGCGCAGCGGCGA
>JASHNY010000020.1 GCA_030041385.1 Alphaproteobacteria bacterium | reverse complement strand
TCGACCTGGATCTCGCGGATCATGTCGGCCACTCCCTCCATGACCTGCGAGCGGGTCAGCACGGTGCCCCCGTCGCGCATCAATTCGGCGACGGTTCTGCCGTCGCGCGCGCCTTCGAGCACGTAATCGGTGATCAGCGCCACCGCCTCGGGGTAATTCAATTTCACGCCGCGCCGGAGCCGCCGCTCGGCGACCATGGCCGCGACCGATATCAGCAATTTGTCCTTTTCCCGCGGCGTCAGGTTCATCGCGTCGGCTCGCCAAGCATGGGCCGTGCCAAACCGCGACTGATCCCCACGTCCGGGTCAGGGAAAGATCGGGTGCGCACCGCGGCGAATTTTTATAAACCTGCGATGGCGGCATGTCTTCACCGGAGCGACCGATGATAAAGTTTAGGCTGCTGGCGGCGGCGCTGATGGCGGCCGCGGCCTGCCTCGGCCAGGCGCAAGCAGCCGCGCCCGACCATGCGGCGTTCAAGGTCGGAGTCGTCGCGCGCCGGTTCGTGCCGCCCGAGCCGTACGACTGGCGCGGCGACGCCAACCACGCGCTGACCGCGATCGTATGGTATCCGGCCGCCCCCGACGCCAAGGAGCAGCAGCAGACCATCGGAGCGCCGGGCGATCCCTTGTTCGAAGGCGGGCGTGTTGCACACGACGCAGCCCTGTCGCCGACGCCGGCCAAATTTCCGCTGATCGTGATGTCGCACGGGACCGGCGGGACGGCGTCGAGCCTCACCTGGCTCGGCACCGCGCTTGCCTCCGCAGGATACGTCGTCGCCGCGGTCAACCATCCCGGCAACAACGCGATCGACGGCTACACGCCGCAGGGGTTTTCGCTGTGGTGGCTGCGGGCGCGCGATCTGAGCGCCGTCATCAGCGGCATGCTCGGCGACCCGACCTTCGGCCCGCGGCTCGATCCCCAGCGCATCGGCGCCGCCGGGTTTTCGCTCGGCGGCTATACGACGGTCGCGCTCGTCGGCGGCATCACCTCGCTTTTGCACTTCCGCGCGTTCTGCAAATCGCCGGCGGCCGACGCAATGTGCGCCGCACCGCCCGAATTCGTCGACCTCCGCGCCAAGGCCGAGGCGTTGCAGAAGAGCGATCCGGAATACCGCGCCGCCCTCGCCGACGACGGCCGCTCCTATCGCGACCCGCGGGTTCGCGCCGTCTTTGCGATCGCGCCCTCGCTGGTGCCCGCCTTCACGCCTGAGAGCCTCGCCGGCATCGATATTCCGATGGCGATCGTCGCCAGCGCCGGCGACACGGTCGTGCCCCCGGGCAGCGGTGCGCGGTTTCTGGCCGCCCACGTCAAGCATGCCGAGCTGACGATCATCCCCGGCACCGCTAACCACTACGTCTTCACCGCAACCTGCACCGCGGGCGGCCGCAAGGAATTGCCGGCGCTGTGCGCCGACCGGGCCGGGGTCGACCGCGACGCGATCCATGCCGAAACGGCGCACCTCGCCAAAGCCTTTTTCGTCCGCACCCTGCATTGAACACGGATCACAGCTGCCACAGCCGCGGCAGGCGCGGCGGCAGTCCCAGCGCGGCCTGCCGCAGGTGGCAGGCCAGATCGGCATAGGCGCGGCGAACCAGCAGCGCGTCGGCGCCGAGCCAGCGCGCCACCAGAAGGCCCGAAACGACCGTGATTCCGCCGCGCAGACCGGGCAAGGCAGAGCGTTGCTGCCGCTCCCGCGCGGCATCGATGAAACCTCGCGGGTCGCGGTCGGGCGGCGCCAGGATCAGCATCGCGCTGGCGGCGGCGCCGTCGAGACCCGCAGGATCGGCAATCGTCGCGGCGACGTCGCCGTCGAGATGAAACGCGTCGCCCCAGACGAGCATGCCGTCGCGCCATACCTCCCACACCTCGTGCAGCAAGCCGGCGGTAAACGCCTCGCCGCGCGCGCGGCGCCCGAATACGAGGATGCCGCCGCCGAGGAAACCGGCGCCGGAGCCGAGTTCGACGATCGCCGTGCGGCGGAGCCGCGCGCTGTCGAACACGATCGTCTCGGGCGGCAGGAATTCGAGCCGCGCGCCGGCGGCAACGCGGAGGTGCTGACGGACGCGGACGGTCGCACCGGTCGAGCGGTACACTTTTTCGGCGGCGGCGGAGGTGATATGGGCCGCGGCGTCCTCGGCGACCCTGACCGCCAGGTCGAGCCGGTCGCCGGCGACGAGACCGCCGGCGGTCGTGATTACGACCCCGAGTTTCGGCTCGCCGACCGGCATCGCCGGAAACAACACCCGCAGCGGATCGTGCTGGTAGAGATGATCGAGCCGCGTGCCCTTGTCGCCGCGGACGAAGCCGATCTCGGCGACGCCATGAACACCCGCAGCGGCGCTCAGCCTCAGTACCCCAGCGCCATGCCGTCCTTGCGCGGGTCGGAGCCGCCGATCAAGACGCCGCGCGCATGATCCATCCAGATCGCCTGGCAGCCGCCGAGCGGCACGTTGCGAACGTCGATCTCGTGGCCGCGGCGCGCCAGATCGGCGACGATCGGCTCGGGATTGGCCTTCTCGACTTGCAATTTGCCGCGAAAGGCGAAGCTGCGCGGCGCCTCTGCCGCCTGTTGCGGGTCGAAACCGCGATCCAGCATGCGGTGCAGCAGATGGGCGTGCCCGACCGCCTGGTACTGCCCGCCCATGACGCCGAACGGCATCACCGTGCGTCCATCCTTCATCAGCATTGCCGGAATGATCGTATGAAACGGCCGCTTGCCCGGCGCGATCGCATTGGGATGGCCGGGCGTGGTGCGGAAGGCGCTGCCTCGGTTTTGCAACAGCACGCCGCATTCCGGCGCAACGATGCCGCTGCCCCAGTTCGAGAACAGCGAATTGATGAACGAGCAGGCGTTGCCGTCGCGATCGACTGCACACAGGTACACCGTGTCGGAATGCAGGGTTCCGCCGTGCCACGTATTGCCGGGGAGCACGGCGTCGAGGCGGATTTCCCGCCGCGCCCGCGCGGCCCATTCGTCCGACAGAAACCCGTCGACATCGACCGGGGTTTGCGCCGGGTCGGCGAAAAAATCGTCGCGCGCGCGATAGGCCGATTTGGTCGCCTCGGCGAGCAGGTGCAGCCGGTCGGCCTCGCTCAAGCTGTCGTCGCCGAGGGCGAAACCTTCGAGCTGCCGCAGGATCATCAAGGCCGCGAGCCCCTGCCCATTCGGCGGGCATTCGTAAACCTCGTAGCCGCGATAAGCGGCATGAATGGGCTGCACCCATTCCGAGCGCTGGTTGGCGAAATCCCCCTCTTCGTGCAGACCGCCGAGCGATTTGAGCCGGGCGACAATCTCGCGGGCGACGGCGCCCTCGTAAAACGCCGACCGCCCCTCGCGGCCGATCCGCCGCAGGGTGCGGGCCAGCGCCGGGTTGCGCATCGTATCGCCCGCGACCGGCGGCCTTCCGCCCTTCAGGAACAGCGCCGCCGTCACCGGGTCCTGCAGCTTCCAGTGCAGCCGCTGCCAGTCATAGGCGACGCGCTGATTGACGACCCAGCCGTCCTCGGCGGCGCGGGCGGCCGGTTCGAGCAATTCGGCGAGCGGCTTCGAGCCGTATTCGCGGTTGAGCTCGCACCAGGCGTCAACCGCGCCCGGCACCGTCACGGCGTGCGGCGTCTGCGTCTCGATGTCGTGGATTTGCCGCTCGGCGTACCACTCCGCCGTCGCCTTGGCCGGCGCCCGGCCCGAACCGTTCAGCGCCACCGGCGGCGCCCCGTTTTTCGCATAGAGGACGAAGCAGTCGCCGCCAATGCCGGTACTTTCCGGCTCGACGACGCATTGCATTGCAACTGCGGCGATCGCCGCGTCCATCGCGTTGCCGCCGGCCCGCAAGACGTCGAGCCCGGCCAATGTCGCCCGCGGTTGCGAGGTTGCGACCATGCCGTTGGCCGCGATGGCGGCCGAGCGCCCCGAAAAGTTGAAATCGCGCATGCCTGTTTTCCCGGACTCCACTGCACCGATGCATTGCTGGGCGGCAGGCTTGCCGCTTGCCCATAACTGTTGCAACGCCTTAGCCTCGCGGTCAACGCGGGAAGCGAGAGGATAGATGGACGGGCTGCTGGAATTCCCGGTCGCGACGCCGCCGGCGCCGGGCGAGGCGATTGCGATTGCGCCGGGCGTGTTGTGGCTGCGCATGCGGCTGCCGTTTGCGCTGAACCACATCAATCTGTGGCTCGTCGATGACGGCCCGTGCTGGACCGCGGTCGATTGCGGCTATGCATTGCCCGAGACAAAGGCCGCCTGGCAGCACCTCTTCGCGACCTGTCTCGGCGGCCGGCCGATCGGGCGCGTCATCGTCACCCATTACCACCCCGACCATATCGGGCTGGCCGGCTGGCTGACCGAGGAATGGGACGCGAAGCTGTGGATCACCGAGAAGGAGTGGCTGCACGCGCGCATGATGACCGGCGATGCCGGCGGGGACGCGGCCAGGGTGCGGAGCGAGTTCGCCCGCCGCGCCGGGCTGGACGACGAGGCCGCCGCGATCTTCGCCGAACGGCAGGGCAATTACCGCCGCGGCGTGCCGTCGGTGCCGGGCGCCTATCACCGCATCGGCGACGGCAGCGAAATCGCGATCGGCGGCCGCATTTGGCGGGTCATCGTCGGCGAGGGCCACGCGCCGGAACACGCCTGCCTCTATTGCGCCGAGGCCGGCATTCTGATCGCCGGCGACCAGATATTGCCGCGCATTTCGCCCAATATCAGCGTGCCCGCGCACGAGCCCGACGGCGACCCGCTCGCCCGCTACCTCGCCTCGCTGGCCAAATTACGCAAGGAACTGCCACCCGACATCCTGGTATTGCCGTCGCACAATCTGCCGTTTCGCGGCGCACACCAGCGCATCGACGAGTTGGCGGCGCATCACCGCGTCCGCTGCGACGAGGTCGTCGCGGCCTGCACCCGCCCGCTCTGCGCCGCCGAGTTGATGCCGATCCTGTTCCGCCGCCCGCTCGACCGCCACCAGACCGGGTTCGCCCTCGGCGAGGCGCTGGCGCACCTGCATTACCTGTGCGGCCAGGGCGCGCTGGAACGGGTCAGTGGCGATGACGGAATCGACCGGTTTGGGGCAATATCCACCTGACCATCAGCATGGGAGTGCAACGCGATGCCCAGGATCAACCACATCGCCTTGAAGGTCGCCGATCTCGATGCCGCGACCCGGTTCTACGAGACCGTCTACGGGTTTCGCCAGGTGCATACCGGGCGCTCGCGCGGGCACATCTCGCGCCACATGACCGACGGGTACATCGATCTGGCGCTGATGCTCTACGACAGCGAGGACGACCCGGAGGCGAAACTGGTCGGACCCGGCCCGGCGATCCACCATTTCGGCATCGAGGTCGAAGACCATGAGGGCTGTGTCGCAAAGGTCACGGCCGCCGGCGGCACGATCCTGTCCAAGCCCGGCGAGATTCCGATCAAATACCGTTCGCCGGACGGCACCGTCGCCGAAATCGTGCCGATGGGCCGCTACGAGAAGATGAAGGCGGCCGAATAACGGCAGCTACTTCTCTTCAACCGTAATCCGCCCTCTCATGTTGGGGTGTATGCGGCAGAAATAATCGATCACCTCAGGCTTGCTGAGCACCGCCCGTCCGGTCGCGTGGGCGGGGATCGTCACGTCCCATTCGTGGTTGCGGGCGGTCGCCGTGTGGGTGATGAAATCCTCGTTCTTCCACACGATGGTGTCGCCGACATGAGCGGTGACCTGCGCCGGCACGAACGCCAGCTTGGCGATCTCGACCGTGATCGTATCGGCGCTGGCGGCGCCGGTGGCGGCAAGGAATATCCCGGCCGCGGCGAAGACCTCGCCTCTCACTGCAGCGCCGCCGCAATCATCTCCGCATGCTGCTGATGACCCTGGAAAATCTTGAGCCCGGTTTCAAGAAGGGCCTTGAGCTCGTGGTTCGACGCCGACGGGATCAGGGTTTTTTCCAGTGCGCCGTTGACCTCTCTGTGATAGGCGACCTCGTTGTCGACATAGGCCTTGTCGAAGGCTGCGCCGTCGAGCTTGGCAAGTCTGGCGCGGTTCTCTTCGCCCTGTTTGACGAGGGCCTCGCTTGTCGGGTTGTCCGCCGGCGTCACGCCGAGCTTCTTGACCAGCGCCAACGCCTTGTCGTTGACGGCGGTATGGTCGCGAACCATGTCGGCGGCAAATTCGCGGACCTGCGCGTTGTGGGACTTTTGCAGAGCCAGCTTCGCCGCCGCGATGTCGACCTGCCCGGCGGTATAGGCGATGTGGGCGATTTGCGGGTCGGTCGGCCTTGCCGGCTGGGCCGCCGCCGACCCCACGACCATCACCAGCGCGACACCTGCCGCTGCGAGCCTCGATCCCAACATTGAGTTCTCTCCTCCCGAGGCGAACCCGAAACCGGTTCGCGCGCCCTTAGATGCCGGGCGGGAGAAAAGGTTCCCGGATTTTCAGCAGTCGAGCCGGAGCCCCTCGATCACCCGGTCGGCGACACGCTGGCAGCGCTCGTCGCCGAACGGGAAGGCGTCGGTCATCACCGCGCCGATACGCCGTTCGATCGCCGCCCGTAGCAGCCGCCGGGCACGATGCAGCCGCGTCTTCACCGTCTCGGGCTTGAGATCGAGCACCTGGGCGGTTTCCTCGACGCTCATCTCTTCCAAGAGGCGCGCCACTACGACCGACCGGAAATCGGGCGGCAACTCGTCGATCGCCTGCTCGATAAGCTGGCGAAGCTGTTCGTGTGCCATCGTTTCTTCCGGGTTCCGATTCGCGGAGGCGAGCGGAAACGCGATAACGTCCTCGCCGCACGCACCGAGACGCGCTGCCCTGCGCCGTCGCCGCAGCCGCTCCCGTGCCGTGTTGACCACGATGCGGCCGAGCCAGGTTCTCAGGCTTGCTTCGCCGCGGAATTCGCCGATGCCGCGAAACGCGTGCAGATAGGCCTCCTGCAGCGCGTCTTCCGCGTCGTTGTCGCCGAGGATGCCGCGCGCCAGCCGGAACAGGCTCTGATTGTAGCGGCGGATGATCGCGCGGATCGCCGCCTCGTCGCGCTGCTTGGCGCCGGCGACCAGTTGGGCTTCATCGGGCTCCGCCGCCACCGCTGTCGCAGTACCGCGCATCTCGCCGCTATCCCGCGGAAGCGCCGGCCGACACACTCTCGGCGGAAGCCTCCGCGCGCACGCGCCGATTTGCCATCAGCATCTCGATCGTGAAGGCGCCTATCGCGGCCAGCGTACAGCCGATCGCCAGCCCGAAGAAGACCAGCAGCATCGTCGCGACCACGGGCCCGCCCGCCTCGCCGACAAACAGCGCGAGCACCGCCGCACAGGTCAAGGCCGCGCCGCTCGCCGCGAGCACGACCGCGAAATCGAGCGCTCGCGAGCGTCGGCGCAGCACGCAGAGCCGGTGCGCCAGCGTCGCGTCGGCGCGCGTCTCGCCGCTGTCCGCGCTTTTGACCAGTGCGTCGATCTGGTCGGCGACGCGAGCAAACCGGGTCGAGAACACATTAAGCAGGGTCGCGATGCCCGACAGCAGAAAGACCGGCGTCAGCGCGATCTGGATGATATGGACGGCCGAATCGAGAACCGTTGTGCCGTACGCGCCAGGCATCGCCGGCCCGACTTAGAAAGGCGGCGCCTCGAGCACTTTGAGGTCGGGCGCCTTGCGCAATTCCGCCTCGGTCTTGGCCTGGAGGGCCGCGAAGTCGATGTCTTCGACCATCTCGCGGACCAGAAAGCCCTCGGCGGTGACGTCGACGACAGCGAGATCGGTATAGATGCGCCGCACCACCCCGGCGGCGGTCAGCGGATAGCCGCAGCGGCGGCGCAGGCGCGGGGTGCCGCCGCGCGTCGTATGCTCGACCAGCACGCGGATTTCCTTGGCGCCGACCGCGAGATCCATGGCGCCGCCGACGCCGGGCGGAAATTTGGGGTCGCCGGTGGTCCAGTTCGCCAGATCGCCGTTCTCGGCAACCTCGAACGCGCCGAGTAGGGCGAGGTCGAGATGGTGGCCGCGGATCATCAGGAACGAGTCGGTATGGTGGACATAGCTGCCGCCCGTCACCAGCGTCACCGGCTGCTTGCCGGCGTTGACGAGGTCGAGGTCGATCTCGTTGGCGCCCGGCGCCGGGCCGACGCCGAGCACGCCATTTTCGCTTTGCAGGACGATCTCGCGCCCCTCGGGCAATACGTCGGCAACCATCGTCGGCAAGCCGATGCCGAGATTGACGTAGACCCCGTCGGCAAGGTCTTGCGCGGCGCGCCAGGCGATCTGCTTGCGATTGAGCGGCATCGAAGACCCCCGTCTCTTCCCTGTCATTGCGACCCGCGGGCCTGACCCGCGGGGAAGCAATCTCGCACCGCAGGAGGCTCAGCCCCGCGAGATTGCCGCGTCGCTGCGCTCCTCGCAATGACGAAGGAAACTATCCCGGCACCTCGACCAGGCGATCGATGAAAATCCCGGGTGTGATCACCTGCTCGGGATCGATCTCGCCAAGCTCGACGAAGCGGCGCACCTGGGCAATCGCCAGCGCGGCGGCCTGCGCCATCGTCGGATTGAAGTTGCGCGCGGATTTGTTGTAGCTGAGGTTGCCCCAGCGGTCGCCGCGATCGGCCTTGACCAGGGCGACATCGCCCCTCAGCGGTTTCTCGAGCACATAGCGGCGCCCGTCGATCTCGCGCTCTTCCTTGCCCTCCGCCAGCTGCGTGCCGATCCCAACCGGCGACAGAAACCCGCCGAGCCCGGCCGCGGCGCAGCGCATGCGCTCGCTGAGGATGCCTTGCGGCACCAGTTCGAGCTCGATCTTGCCTTCCTTGTACAATTCCTCGAACACCACCGAGCCGGAGCTGCGCGGATAGGAGCAGATGATCTTGCGCACTCGCCCCGCCGCCATCAATCCGGCAAGGCCAGTGCGCCCGGTGCCGGCATTGTTGTTGACGACGACCAGATCGCGCGCGCCCTGTTCGAGCAGCGCGGCATAGAGCGCCTCCGGCGACCCGGCGCCGCCGAACCCGCCGCACAACACGGTCGCACCGTCTTTGATCCCGGCAACCGCGTCGGCAAGGTTCTTAACCCGCTTGTCGATCATCTATTCCCCTCGTCATCCGCGGGCGTGACCCGCGGGTCCCTAGCTGCCCGGCTCAAGTCCGGGCATGACGACAAAGTAGCACCGCGAGCGAGAACCTGCGCTCAAAACGCCACATCGTCGCCGCCCTTGAGGGCGAGCAACGAGCGCGCCTCGTCGGGGGTGGCGATTTCGAGCGACAGGTTTTCGAGGATCGAGCGGATGCGGCTGACCTGCTCGGCATTGCCTTTGGCCAGCTGGCCGCGCCCCAGCCACAGCGAATCTTCGAGGCCGACGCGCACGTTGCCGCCCATGATCGCGCCCATCGTGATCAATGGCATCTGGTGGCGCCCGGCCGCCAGGATCGACCAGGCATAGCTGTCGCCGAACAATTTGTCGGCGATCCGCTTCATGTGGGCGAGGTTTTCCGGGTCGGCGCCGATCCCGCCGAGAATCCCGAAAATGGTCTGCACGAACAGCGGCGGCTTGATGAGGCCCCGATCGAGGAAATGCGCCAGGTTATAGAGGTGCCCGACATCGTAGCATTCGAACTCGAACCGGGTGCCGCACCCCTCGCCCAAATCCTTCAGAATGCGTTCGATATCCTTGAAGGTGTTGCGAAAGATGAAGTCGCGCGTCATTTCAAGCTGGCGCGGCTCCCACTCGTATTTCCATTCCTTGTAGCGCTCGAGCATCGGGTAGAGCCCGAAATTCATCGAGCCCATGTTCATCGAGCACATCTCGGGCTTGGCGCGGAGCGGCGCGGCGAGCCGCTCTTCGAGCGTCATGCCGTGGCCGCCGCCGGTGGTGATGTTGACGACGGCCTTGGTCGCCTGCTTGATCCGCGGCAGAAACTGCATGAACACGCCGGGGTCCGGGGTCGGGCGCCCGTCCTTGGGGTCGCGGGCGTGCAGATGGAGGATGGCGGCGCCCGCCTCGGCCGCGGCGATCGCGTCGCGCGCGACCTCGTCGGGGGTCAGCGGCAGATAGGGGCTCATCGTCGGGGTGTGGATCGAGCCGGTCACCGCGCAGGTGATGACGACCTTGCTCTTCAACGGCATGTTCGCTCTCCGCTGGGGTTCGGTGCGCCGGCTTTCAGCGCGGCGGCGCGGCGACGCCGCCCCGCATCTCGTGCACGACAACGCCGAGCCGGCGCGGCGACGGCGCCAGCCAGCGCGGGTGCGCAAGGCTCGTCTGCACGTCGCTCTCGCCGGCCTGCCAGCGCTGCATCAGCGCCGCCATCGAGAAATCTCCGACCTTGGCGGCCAGTTCGGCGGCATTGCCCTCGTGCACCAGATGCAGGATCGTCATCGTCGCGGTGCTGGCTTCGGCCAGGCATTTGCGGATGTCGGCCTCGCCCCGCTGGCTCGCCGGCAGCCGCTCGCCGAGCAGAGCGATCATCCGGCGCAGATCGTGGTTGCGGCGCAATGCTGCGATTTCGCGCGCCGAGCGGCTGATGCCGCCGCGGGCGCCGGGCACCGGGTCGTAGCCGTCGATGACGAAGCACAGCGTGTCGGCGGGCCGGGCGTCGTCGAGCGCGGCGACCGACACGGCCGCACCGGCATAGGACTGGCGCTCGATCGTCACCGGCGCCATCCCCGGCAGGGCAGTGCTGGCCAGGACGTGATCGAGAGTCAATACGTGCCGGTCGTTGTCGAAATAGGTCTCGGCCCCGGTGGCGAGGTTGACGGCGCCGAGCGTGACGCGCACCGATCCGGCATTGACCCGGTCGAAATCGACCGCGTCGTGGATCAGATCGCGCAATTCGCCGGCCGGGATCACCGAACGCTCGCGCAAGGCCGGCTCGGCGGCCCGCTGCCGCGGGCTGGCGCCGCGCTCGAACAACCGCCGCACCCGCCGGCCCAACCCGGCTTCCGCGCGGATGGCGGTGCGCCGGCTTAGTTCCTGCCAGAACTGGCGCAGCCGCAACGACCGTTCATGCGGCAGGTTTCCGGCGATGATCGCGGCGTTGACCGCGCCGATCGCGGTGCCGGCGATCCAGTTCGGACGCACGCCGCCATTTTCGAGCGCGGCATAGGCCCCGGCCTGGTAGGCGCCGAGTGCGCCGCCGCCCGACAACACCAGGGCGATCCGTTCGAAGCGGGCGAGGCTGTTCTCCGATCGCGCGTGCGCCACCACCTGCTCCTGCCCAAAACGCCCCCTTCATGCCGCATCATGCGGAACCCGCAACCGAGCGTCCAGTACCGAAACGCCGCGTAAGCTACTTCGTTGCTGCGCCTGGCATCGCCGGCAGCGACAGCAGGAAATGCGCGATCGCATGGCGGTCCGCGTCGGTCAGCCGGGCGGTGTTGCGGACGATCTCGACCATGGCGCCCTGGACCGTGTCGAAGTCCGGCAGGGTGCCGTCCGTGAGCAGCCTGACGATATCGCCTTCGCTCCATGAGCCGAGGCCGGTCTTCACGTCGGCGGTCAGGTTTGGCACCTTCCTGCCGTCCACGCCGGCTGCCGCGCCGGCGAGGAACCGATCCGTCTCGGGCACGCCGAGCGCGTTGCGGGGCGTGTGGCAGTCGCCGCAGCGGCCGACCGTGGCGACCAGATAGGCGCCGCGGTTCCACGCCGCATCCCTGCCGGGATCGGGTCGCCACGGCCCGGGCGACGGGGACAAGGCCGTCGCGATCGCGGCGCGGGCGCGCGCCAGCAAGGCGATCGACCCCGCGCCCGCCGGATCGGGTGTCGAGACCGGCGGGAGACTGTCGAGAAACGCCTTCAGATCGGCCAGATCGGCGTCGGTAACCCGGGCGTAGAACGGAAACGGGAAGGCCGGCAGGTAATGGGTATCGTCCGGCGCCACCCCCCAGCGCATCGCCCGCCGGAAATCGGCAAGGCTCCAGCCGCCGATCCCGGTCGCCTTGTCGGGGGTGATGTTCGGGGTCGGGATGCGCCCGAACTGCGTCTCCAGCATGCGCCCGCCGGCATAGGGCCTGCCGTGGCGCACAGAGTCGGTGTGGCATTGGTCGCACCCTGCGGCCGCGGCAAGATACGCGCCGCGCGCCACCGCGCCGGGTTCGGCCGCAGCCCGGTCCGCCTGAATGCCCATGACCGCCGCGGCTGCGCACAGCGCGGCAGCAAGGAATTCACCCCTAGATCTTCTGGCGGTACGATTTGTGGCAGCCCTGGCAGCCATTGTTCCACAGCTTGCCCGGACCGGAGAGAGCTGCCGCCTTGTCGCCGGCCTTGATCTGGGCGAGGAGACCATCAGCCTTGGCCGCCGTGTTCTTCTCGTCGCCGAGAAACTTGTCCCACTCCGTCCAGATCGCCGGCTTGGCCCCGGATTTGCCGGGGAACTCCGCCGTGCCCGTTCCCTTCGGAAACAGTTCCGGAACCTTCGGAAGAGTGGTCGTGATATCCGCGGCGGCGGCGACCGCTTTTTTCTGGTCGGCCTTGCCCTGACCATACTGGTGGATGGTCTTCAGATCCTCACCCATGCGTTTCATCGTGTCCTGGCGATGCTTGACCACCGCCATCCCGTCCTGCGCCCGCGCCGCGCCCGCTCCAGCCAGAACCGCCAGGGCCGCCGCCAGCGCGATGCAGGTTGCCGATATTCTCATGGCCCCTCTCGCGTTGCCCACCGATACAGTTCGGGGGCAAGTTTAGAGGCCGATCGGGCAAAAGCAACGTCAGGTATGGTTCAGAGCGATCACGTAATCGGCATCGCGATATGCTGCTTGAAACCTGGGCGATTACGAAACCGCTCGTACCACGCCCGCAGGTTTTTCAGTTCCGGGCGCTCGATCGGAAAGTTAAACCAGCGATAGATTTGCGTTCCCAGCACGATCTCGGCCAGTGACAGGTCGTTGCCGCCGAGATACGGGCGGCTGGCCACGGCGTCGTCGACGATCGTCCAGGCCACCACCGCACGCCGCCGGGCCGCCTCGATCGCGGCGGCGTCGCGCTCCTCGGGCTTGGCGCGAACGAGACCCTGCAACAGCCCGCCCATCGGCGCGCCGATCACGGCCAGCTGCCAGTCCATCCAGCGCTCGACATGGGTGCGCGCCGCCGGATCGCGCGGATAGAGCCGCTCGCCGCCGCGGGTCGCGCACAGATAGCGGCAGATCGTATTCGATTCCCACATCACGAGGTCGCCATCGATCACCGTCGGCACCAGCCCGTTCGGATTGAGCTTCAAGTATTCGGGGTCGCGGTTGCCGCCGAACGGCCCGCCCCAATCGGTGCGGTCGTACGGGATGTCGAGCTCGGCGCAGCACCACAGCACCTTCTGTACGTTGGACGAGGTCGTCCGCCCCCAGATCTTCAGCATCCGCCATCTCCTTCCTCGCTGGCCGCGCCATGGAGCCTGAGTTTCGGCACCGGCGCAACGGTCGGCGCGCGGCGGCGTATAATCGGGCATGGCGGCGGCGGATGGTGCCGGGGGAGATGGTGATGGCCGGTTTGTGCGCGGTGCTTCTGGTGTTGTTGATCGGGCTCGCCGCCGGCCCGGCGCGGGCGACCCAGGCCGGTCAGCAGGCGATCAAGAACTGGGCGCTGATGGACAAGTGCACGCGCAACGCCCAGGCCGCGTTTCCCGACTACACCGCCCAGGCCTACGCACAGCGCAACGCCGCGCTGAAGGCGTGCCTGGAAGGCAACAACCTGCCGCCGCGCGAACCCGAGGAACCGCAGAAATAGGCGCGCCGCTCAAATCAGCTGAAAGCCGCCGCGCATCGGATCGCGGGCATTGACGAAAATCGTATTGAGCCCGTGCAATCGCGCCCAGCCGGCGACGCTCGGCACGATCGCGGCGTGACCGGCGATCTCGGTCGCCGCTTCGACCCGCCCCTCGAACAGGGTGCCGATGATGCTTTCGTGCACGAACTCGGCCCCGACCGAGAGCCGCCCCTTGGCCGCGAGTTGCGCCATCCGGGCCGACGTGCCGGTGCCGCAGGGGGAGCGGTCGATGGCCCGTTCGCCATAGAACACCGCGTTGCGGCCGTGCGCCGCGGGATCGCGCGGCGCGCCGATCCACTGGATATGGCTGACCCCCGTTATCGTCGCATCCTCGGGATGCGCGACCGATACGGTTTCGTTGACCCGCCGGCGGAGTACCGGGCTCCAGTGCAACAGCCAGTCGAGCGACACGGCATCGAGGTCGGGAAACGCCTTCTGCGGCTCGACGATCGCGTAGAAATTGCCGCCATAAGCGATATCGACGACGATTTCTCCGAGCCCTTCGACCGCGACCGGCACCCCTTCGCTCGCGAGGTACGAGGCGACGTTGCGCAGCCGCACCGTGTCGATATAGGGGCCGTTGCGGACATACTCGGCGGAAACCCGCCCGGCCGGCGCGTCGATATCGACCTGCCCCTCGACGCGAGGCGACACCAGCCCGTGTTCGAGCGCCATCGTCACCGCGCCGATCGTGCCATGACCGCACATCGGCAGGCAGCCGGTGACCTCGATGAACAGGATTGCGATGTCGCAATCCTCGCGCAGCGGCGGGTAGAGGATGCCGCCCGACATCGCATCGTGGCCGCGCGGCTCGAACATCAGCGAACGGCGCACCCAATCGAACCGGGCGATGAAATCCTGGCGGCGCTCGCTCATCGTCGCGCCCTTCACCACCGGCGCGCCGCCGATGACCAGCCGCACCGGGTTGCCGCAGGTATGCCCGTCGAGGCACGGAAAGATGAAATTGCCGTCGGGCACTTGGTCGATCGTCACGGCGGCCCCGGCCTAGACCATGGTTCTGTCGGATCGGGGGGTTCCCGTTTCTCGCCTCCCCCGGAGTTGATCCGGGAGCCCAAGAACCCCTTGAAATAATTTGCAGATGGCCGGGTCATGCCCGGCCAACGCGCGATCGCGAGTCGATTCCGTATTAACGGACATCGCCCGAGCGGTGCACCGTCGAGACGTGGATCGGCGCGCAATTCGTGCGCCCTTCCATCAGGCAATCCTCAAGCCGCCCTTTTTCCTGCAAAGCACGCACCAGCACCACCGCAACAATAGCCAAGGCCAGGATCACGGCCAGCCCCATCAGGGCTGCCGTGCGCCGCGCCTCCGCCTCGTCGCTGTCGACGCCGCGCGCCATCGGATCTTTCCCCCGACCGAGCGAGCGCACCAAGATAGCCTTTCGGCTGATTGCCGTCACGGCGATTGCGTGCACCCGGATTGCGGGGGCCGGCCGCTCTGCGCTATTGAGCGCGGACCCGCTCGAACCAAGAGGACATCGTGGCATGTCGCAGCCCGGCCCGCTCTCCGGCATCACCATCGTCGACCTGTCGCGAATTCTCGCCGGGCCCTATTGCACGTTGTTGCTCGCCGAGCTGGGCGCGCGGGTCATCAAGGTCGAGGTGCCGAAGACCGGCGACGATGCGCGCCATTACGGGCCGTTCAAGAACGGCAAATCAACCTATTTTGCCTCGGTCAACCGGGGAAAGGAGTCGATCGCGCTCGATCTCAAGGCGCCCGGCGACCGCGACATTTTCGAGCGCCTGTTGGACAAGGCGGATGCCGTGGTCGAGAATTTCCGCCCCGGCACGATGGAAAAGCTCGGCTATGGCTGGGAAACCCTGCATCCCCGCTATCCCCGCCTCGTCTACGCCGCCGCCTCGGGGTTTGGCCACACCGGGCCCTATTCGCACTACCCGTCCTACGACATGGTGGTACAGGGGCTGGGCGGCATCATGAGCATCACCGGCCATCCCGGCATGCCGCTGACCCGGATCGGCACCTCGATCGGGGACCTCGCCGGCGGGCTCTACACGACGATCGCGCTCAACGCCGCGTTGTTGCACCGGGAGCGCACCGGCGAGGCGACCAAGGTCGATGTCGCCCTGTTCGATTGCCAGCTGGCGCTGCTCGAAAACGCGATCATGCGCTACACGACGAGCGGGGAGATTCCTGGACCGATGGGCGCGCGGCACCCCTCGATCACACCGTTCGAGGCGTTTTCGACCGCCGACGGCAACATCATCATCGCCGCCGGCAATGACGGGCTGTGGGTCAAATTGACCGAGGCGCTCGGCCGTCCCGACCTGGCCGAAAACCCGGACTACAAGACCAACCCGCTGCGCAACCAGCACCAGCCGCAATTGAAGGCCGAACTGGACGCGATCCTCGCCGCGCACTCGACCGACCACTGGCTCGGCGTGCTGGAAGCTGCGGGAATTCCGTGCGGTCCGGTCAACAACGTCGCCCAGGCCATCGCCCACCCGCAGGCCGCGGCGCGCAACATGCTGGTCGCGGTCGACGATCCGGTGACCGGGCCGCTCAAGCTCGCCGGCAACCCGATGAAGTTTTCCGCCTTCGCCGATCCCGCGACCCGTGCACCCTCGCCCGACCTCGACGCCGACCGCGCCAGGATCCTGCGCGAACTCGGCATGTGACTGCGCGCCTTCTCGCCGCACTCGTCGTCATCGTCGTCGTCTGTATCGGCGGGGCGTCGTGGTACCTGTCGTCGTCGCTGCCGCAACCCTCCGGAACCATCGTGATCGAAGGGCTGAAGGCGCCGGTGTCGATCGCCCGCGACCGCGACGGCGTTCCGCTGATCGCCGCGGCCGACGATGACGACGCCGCCTTCGGGCTCGGCTTCGCCCATGCCCAGGACCGCCTGTTCCAGATGGAATTGCAGCGCCGTCTCGGCGCCGGGCGGCTCGCCGAGATTTTCGGTCCGGCGGCGTTGCCGATCGACCGCCAGATGCGGGTGCTCGGCCTCTACCGCACCGCCGAGGCGGAGTTCGCCCGCCTGCCGGCGCCGGTGCGGCATCTGCTCACCGCCTACGCCGCGGGCGTCAACGCCTTTCTGGCGCATCGCCGCGGCGCGCTGCCGCCCGAATTCCTGTTGTTGCGTTTCCGCCCCGAGAAATGGCGGCCGGCCGATTCGCTGGTCTGGGGCAAGTTGATGGATGTGGAATTGGGCGGCAATTTCCGGGGCGAATTGGTGCGCGCGCGCCTCGCCCGCTCGATGGCGCCGGCCGATCTCGATTTTCTCTACCCCGGCTATCCCAGCAACGGGCCGACGATTTTGGCCCAGCTCGCGCCGTTCTACCGGCGCCTGCCGCTCGCCCGGCTGTCGCACGCGCTGCCCGGGCTCGTCGGCCCGATCTATGCCTCGAACAACTGGGTCGTGGACGGCGCCCACAGCCAAAGCGGCAAGCCGCTCCTCGCCAACGACCCGCATCTCGGCTTCGGCGCGCCGGGCGTCTGGTATCTGGCACGGCTGAAGACGCCCGAGCACGACATGGCCGGCGCCACGGTCGCTGGAGTTCCATTCGTCATTATCGGCCACAACCGACACATCGCCTGGGGGTTCACGACCGCGACCGCGGATATCGAGGATCTGTTCATCGAAAAGCTCGACCCCGGCGATCCGCACCGCTATCTGACGCCCAACGGCAGCGCCCCGTTTGCGCAGCGCCAAGAGACGATCGACGTGCGCGGCGCGGCACCGATCAGCTTCACCGTGCGCGATAGCCGGCACGGCCCGGTATTGTCCGACATCCTGCCCAGTGCGCCGGTCGATAAAGGCTATGCGCTGGCGCTCGAGACCACCTTCCTCACCGGCGATGACGCCAGCGCCGCGGCCCTGTGGGGCATCGACCGGGCGCATGACTGGGCCGGCTTCTCTGCGGCGCTGAAAGACTTCGTCGGGCCGCCGCAAAACATCGTTTACGGCGACGCTGCCGGCAATATCGGCTTCATCGTTGCCGGCCGCATCCCGATCCGGCGCGCGGGCGACGGCTGGATGCCGATGCCCGGCTGGACCGGCGCCTATGACTGGCAGGGCTATATTCCGTTCGACCGGCTGCCCCAGGCGGAAAACCCGCCATCCGGTCGTTTCGTCAGCGCCAACGACAAGATCGAGCCCGACACCTACCCCTATTTCATCAGCCGCGACTACGACCTGCCGAACCGCGCCGAGCGGATCGAGGCATTGCTCGACCGCACGAAATTGCAATCGCCGGCGACGAGCGCGGCGATCCAGGCCGATACGCTGTCGCTGATGGCGGCGCGGCTGGTGCCGCTGATGACCCGCATCAAGCCCAAGACGGCCCTGGCGCGCGAAGCGGTGCGCCGGCTGCAGCAATGGAATTTCCACATGGATGCCGACAAGGTCGAGCCGCTGCTGTTCACGGCCTGGCTGCGGGAATTCTCCCGCTCGATCTTCTTCGGCCGCCTCGGCAAGGCGGCAGCCGATTACTGGGACCTGAAGCCGCAGGTGATCGAGGCGATCCTGACCCGGAACCCGGATTGGTGCGTTCCGCCGGGCGATCCGAATGAAAGCTGCGCCACACGGCTCGCCGGTGCGCTCGACACCGCTCTCGCGGAGCTGGAGCAGCGCTACGGCGGCGACATGGCAAGCTGGAAATGGGGCCGTGCCCACATCGCCGAGTTCCCGAACCCGGTCTTCGACCGGATTCCGATCCTGCGCGACTGGCTGAGGGTGGCGATCTCGACGTCCGGCGGCTACGACACGATCGATCGCGGGCCAAGCACGATCCGCGACCCCACGCAGCCGTTCGCCCAGCGCTTCGGCGCCGGATTGCGGATCATCACCGACCTCGCCGACCCGGCGGGTTCGCGGATGATGGTGGTGCCGGGCCAGTCGGGGAACCCGCTTTCCGGGCATTTCCGCGACCTGCTGCGGCGGTGGCACGATTTCGCCTGGCTCGTGCCCGGGCGGGCCAAGCGAGAGGCGACCTTGACGTTGGAGCCGGCGAGATGAGCACGCTTCCGGTCACGATCGCCGAGATCCGCAATGCCGCGGCCGCAATCGCCGGCGCCGTCGTCCGCACCCCGACCGTGCTGACCCCGGCGATTTCGGCGATGGCCGGCTGCACCGCGTTCCTGAAGCTGGAAACCCTGCAGGCGACCGGGTCGTTCAAGGAGCGCGGTGCGCTTACCAAACTGCTCGCGTTGAGCGAGGCCGAGCGGCGCGCCGGGGTCGTCGCGATGTCGGCCGGCAATCATGCGCAGGGGGTCGCTTTTCACGCGCGCCGGCTCGGGATCCCGGCCACGATCGTGATGCCCGAAGGGACCCCGTTCACCAAGATCGACCGCACCGAAAGCCTCGGCGCCACGGTGTTGGTGCGCGGCGACGGCCTTACCGCCGCGCGCCGGGCGGCCGATGCGCTGGCCAAGGAGCGTGGCCTCGTGCTCGTGCATCCTTACGACGACCCCGCCGTGATTGCCGGGCAGGGAACGATCGGGCTGGAGATGCTCGCGGATGTTCCGGCGCTCGACACATTGCTCGTGCCGGTCGGCGGCGGCGGGCTGATCTCCGGGATCGCGGTCGCCGCCAAGACGCTGAAGCCCGAAATCGAGATCATCGGCGTGCAGGCTGCGCTCTACCCGGCAATGGAGCGGCTCTGCCATGCCGGGTCGAACGCGGCGGCCGGGGGCGGCGCCACCCTCGCCGAGGGCATCGCGGTGACCGAGCCGGGCCGGCTCACCCGCCGCATCGTCGCCGCGCTCGTTGCCGACATCCTGCTGGTCGATGAGCCGCAGATCGAAGAAGCCGTGCGGCTGATGGTCCAGCGCTGCCGCATCGTGCCCGAAGGGGCCGGAGCGGTTGCGGTCGCTGCGCTGCTGGCCCGGCCCGGGCGGTTTCACGGCCGCCAGGTCGGCCTCGTCGTGTCCGGCGGCAACATCGATCCGCGGCTGCTCGCCTCGATCCTGATGCGCGGCCTGGTGCGAGACGGCTGCCTCGTGCGGCTGCGCTCGGAATTGCCCGACATGCCGGGCGCGCTGGCGCGGGTGTCGGGCATTATCGGCGCCCACGGCGGCAACATCGTCGAGGTGCATCACCAGCGCCTGTTCCACGACACCTCGGTCAAGCGCGCCGAGCTTGATGTCGTGGTCGAAACGCAGAACCGCCGCCATGTCGACACGCTGATCGCCGCGCTTGTCGCCGGCGGGTTTCCGACCCGCCTGCTGCTATCGGACGCAGACGAGGAGCCGTCTATCCTCGCCGCGCCTTGATCGGCCAGACCAGCACGCGGTCGACCCGGCGGCCGTCCATCTTGACGATCTCGAAACGGAAGGGGCCGGCGATCACCCGGTCGGCGACCATCGGCACCCGGTTCAGCCGCCCCATCAGATAGCCGCCGAGAGTGTGGAAATCGGCGTCTTCGCCGGGCAGATGGGTGATCTCGAGAACCTGCTTCAGGTCGTCGAGCCCGAGCATGCCGTCGATCAGCCAGGTGCCGTCCTCGCGCTTGACCACGCGCGGATCCTCGCCGTCGCCGCCGGAGAGCTCGCCGACAAGCGCTTCCAGAATATCGGTCAGCGTCGTCAACCCTTCGAGGTCGCCGTATTCGTCGACGACAAGGGCCATCGGCTCGCCGCTGGTCTTGAACATCTCCAGCGCGCGCAACACCGTCACCGTATTGGGCAGAAACAGCGGCGGCCGCAGCACCGCGCGGAGGTCGAACTTTTGCCCGGACAGCGCGGCATCGTACAGATCCTTGACCTGGACGATGCCGGCAAGCTGGTGCGAGGGGCCCTGCACCACCGGAAAACGCGAGAACAGGCTGTGCCTGATCTGGTTGCGAAGCTCGTTTTCGGGGTCGTCGAGATCGAGGAATTCGATCTGCACGCGCGGCGTCATCACCGCGCTGACGCGGCGGTCGCCGAGCCGCAACGCCCCTTCGACGATCGCCGTCTCGCCCTTCGGAATGTGGCCCGCCGCAACCCCCTCGCGGAGCATGAAGGCGATTTCCTCGTCGGTGACCGGCACCGGCTCGCCCCGCTCGGGCAGCAGGCGCAGGATCAGGTCGGTCGAGGCGCTGAGCAGCCACTCGACCGGCGCGCCGATCCGCGCCATCGCCCGCATCGGGCGGGCGAGCGCGGTGGCGATGCGTTCAGGACTGGTCAGCGCCACCCGCTTTGGCGCCAACTCGCCGAAGATCAGCGAGAAGTACGAAATCCCGATCACCACCGCGGCGATGCTGATGGCGTGCGTATAGGGTGCGGCTGCCGCCGGGAGCCGGTCGGCCAGGTAACCCTGCAAGGCCGCACCGAGGGTGGCCTGGCCGAACGTGCCCGACAACACCGCGATGATTGTGACCCCCATCTGCACGGTGGCGAGCAGCCGCGACGGGTCGGCCTTCAATTCGAGCGCCGCATCGGCCCCGGCGCCGCCCGCTTCGGCCAGCGGCTGCAACCGGGCCGGCCGGGCCGAAACCAGGGCAATCTCCGCCATCGCGAACACGCCGTTCAACAGGATCAGCAGAAAGACGATCGCGAGGTTGAGCACCAGCATCGCAAACCCCGTCGCGCGAAACCCCCATCCCCTTGGCCGAGCCCCGCCCGCCCATCCATTTTTCCCGCCGAAAGCAGCGTGGCCGAATCACGGACGCCCGGAACCGATCCGGGCCAGGAGTTTTGCGGGGGGCTGCTTGCGGCGCGATCAGTCGATCAGCGCGAATAGTACTCGACGACAAGATTGGGTTCCATCGTCGCCGGATAGGGTACGTCGGCGAGCTTTGGTCCCCGGATGAAGCGACCCCGCATGCGGTCGTGGTCGATCTCGACATAGTCCGGCACTTCGCGCTCGCTCGAGCGCGTGGCCTCGATGACCAGCGCCATCTCCTTGGCGCGCGGCTTCAATTCGATCGTGTCGCCGTCGTGCAATTTGTACGAGGCGATGTTGACCCGCTTGCCGTTGACCAGCACATGCCCGTGATTGACGAGCTGGCGCGCGGCAAACGGGGTCGGCGCCAGCTTCATGCGATAGACGCAGGCGTCGAGGCGCCGCTCCAGCAATTCGATCAGGTTCTCGCCGGTGTCGCCGCGGCGGCGCACGGCCTCCTGATAGAGCCGGTGGAACTGGCGTTCGCCGATATTGGCGTAGTAGCCCTTGAGCTTCTGCTTGGCGGCGAGCTGGATGCCGAAATCCGAGGGCTTTTTGCGCCGCTGGCCGTGCTGGCCGGGGCCGTATTCGCGCCGGTTCAGCGGGCTCTTGGAACGGCCCCACAGGTTGACGCCGAGGCGTCGGTTGATCTTGTATTTCGATTCGGTGCGCTTGCTCATCGCAGCAGGATCCACTTTACGTTGTTGTTGTCCCAATTGGCCGTCCGTCGCAGTAGCGCGGGGCCGGGGCGATCACCCACGGTCTTGGGAAGGGGGCGAACTATATTCGGCGCACCGGCAAAGTCAAATGGCGGGCTGCAGAACCGGTTGGCAGACTGGTTCGAGGCGGGCCTCGCCGTCACCGCCTTCATCCTGCCGCCGCTGTTGGTGCTGGCATCGCGCGGCGCCGCGCCGCTCGCAGGGTTCGCCGGGTTGTGTGCCGCCGGGGTGGTAGCGAGGCGACCGCCGCGGCGCCTGTCGGGGCTGTGGCACCCGGCGATACTGCTCGGGCTGCTGATCGGATGGGGGGCGCTGTCCGCGGCATGGTCGATCATTCCCCGGCACAGCCTGATCCTCGCCGCTCGCCTCTTCGGCCTTGCCATATCCGGCGTGGCCCTCGCCGCCGCCGCGCCCCGGGTGGCACGGCCGCAGCGGATCGCCGCGCTGCTGCTGGCCGGGACCGCCCTCGGCATCGCCCTTCTCGGGGTGGATCTGGCCACGGGAGGCGCACTGACCCGGCTGCTCCACGCCCGCCCGTACCGCCCGGCGGCGTTGAACCAGGTCGCCGTCGCACTGGCGATCCTGGCGATGCCGGTCGGCGCGGCATTGCTGTGCCGCGGCCGCGCCGCGCTCGGGGTGGCGGCGGCCATCGTCATGGCGGCGGCGGTGGCGCTGTCCTTCGACACGACGTCCAAGGCCGCGCTCGTCCTTGGCGTGGCAATTGCCGCGCTGGTGTTGTCGCGGCGCGGCGCGGCAGTGCGTGCGCTGGCCATCGCGTCGATGCTGGCGATCATCGTCGCGCCGCTGGTCCTGCCGCGGCTGGTCGAGGTGCCTGGCCTGTTCCACACCGTCGATTCGTTCAAGGAATCGGCCGGGCACCGGCTCCTGATCTGGTGGTTTGTCGGCAATCACATCGCCGAGCGCCCGATCGCCGGCTGGGGCCTCGATGCGTCGCGCGCGATCCCCGGCGGCAATGTGCTGATCAGGCCGACCGAGACCTGGCTGCCGCTGCATCCGCACGATGCGGCGCTACAGATATGGCTCGAACTCGGCGCGCCGGGCGCGGCGCTGGCGGCGCTGTTCGTGGCGCTGTTGTGGCGGCGCCTGGCCGATGCCGACTGGCCGCGCCTCTATGCCGCCGCCGCCGGCGGCGGGTTTGCCGCGGCCTTGGCGATCGCTTTTGCCGCCTACGGGATCTGGGAGGAGTGGTGGCTGGGAACGCTCGCGCTCGCGCTGTTCCTGGTCCTGGTGATGGGCCGGGTGGCGCGGCTGCCCCGCCCTACTCGGCCGCCGCCGCGCGGCCGGCGCGCTTCCTATCGTTGGCGTCGAGCAGGCGCTTCCGCAGGCGGATCGCCTTCGGCGTGACCTCGACCAGCTCGTCGTCGGCGATATAGGCGATCGCCTCTTCGAGGCTCAGCGTGATCGGAGGGGTCAGCCGCACCGCCTCGTCCTTGGCGGTGGTGCGGATGTTGGTGAGCTGCTTGCCCTTCAGCGGGTTGACGTCGAGATCGTTGCCGCGGGTGTGGGCGCCGATGATCATGCCGGGATAGACCTCGGTGCCCGGCGTGATGAACATCGGGCCGCGCTCTTCGAGGTTCCACAGCGCATAGGCGATGGCCGGGCCGCGCGCGGTCGAGATCAACACGCCGTTCCGCCGCCCCTCGATCGCGCCGCGATAGGGCGCATAGGAGTGGAACACGCGGCTCAAGACGCCGCTGCCGCGGGTGTCGGTCAGAAACTCGCCGTGATAGCCGATGAGCCCGCGCGTCGGTGCGGCGAAAGTGAGCCGCAGCTTGCCGCCGCCCGACGGCCGCATCTCCAGCATCTCGGCCTTGCGGCGGCTCATCTTGTCGACGACAACCCCGGCAAACTCCTCATCGACATCGACCGTAACCTCCTCGATCGGCTCGCGCCGCTCGCCGGTGACCGGATCGGTCGAAAACAGCACACGCGGCCGCGAGATCGACAATTCGTAGCCCTCGCGCCGCATCGTCTCGATCAAGACGCCGAGCTGCAGCTCGCCGCGCCCGGCCACCTCGACCGAATCCTTCTCGGCGCTTTCGCTGACCCGGATCGCGACATTGCCCTCAGCCTCGCGGTAGA
This sequence comes from Alphaproteobacteria bacterium, assembly GCA_030041385.1. Taxonomy (GTDB): domain Bacteria; phylum Pseudomonadota; class Alphaproteobacteria; order ATCC43930; family CGMCC-115725; genus DATARH01. Next base: position 83,396 of record JASHNY010000020.1, on the reverse strand, counting down.
GCCGCTCGGCGATGACCCGCGAGGTGACCTTGTCGCCGTCATGACCGGCGAGCGGGCTGTCGTTGACCGAGAAATTCATTGCCAGGGTCGGCGGGTCGATCGGGTCGGCGGCCAGCGCCTCGGTCACCTCTGGCGCGCAGATCGTGTCGGCGACTGTGGTGAATTGCAATCCGGCGATGGCGACAATGTCCCCGGCCTCGGCCTCGGCGATCGGCCGCCGTTCGAGGCCGCGAAAGGCGAGCAATTTGGTCAGCCGCGCCTGCTCGATCGTGCGTCCGTCGCGGGCCAGCGATTTGACCGGCATGTTGACCCGGGCAACCCCCGAATGGATGCGCCCGGTCAATACCCGGCCGAGAAACGGGTCGTAATCGAGGGTCGTCGCCAGCATCGCAAACGGCGCCCCCGGGTCGGCAGCCGGCGCGGCCACATGGGCGACGATCAGCTCGAACAGCGGTGCGAGGTTTTGGCGCGGCGCGGCGAGGTCGACGACGGCCCAGCCGTCGCGGCCCGAGGCGAACAGCACCGGGAAATCGAGCTGGGCCTCGCTTGCATCGAGCAGGGCGAACAGGTCGAAAATCTCGTTGTGGACCTCGCCCGCACGGGCGTCCGGCCGGTCGACCTTGTTGATGACGACGATCGGCCTGAGGCCGCGCCGCAAGGCCTTGGCGACGACGAACTTGGTCTGCGGCATCGGCCCTTCGGCGGCATCGACCAGTACGAGCACGCCATCGACCATGCCGAGGATGCGCTCGACCTCGCCGCCGAAATCGGCGTGCCCGGGTGTATCGACGATGTTGATGCGAACGTCGTTCCACACCACAGAGGTGCATTTCGCCAGGATCGTGATGCCGCGCTCGCGCTCCAATTCATTGGAGTCGAGGGCGCGCTCCGCCACCTGCTGATTGGCGCGAAACGCGCCGCTCTGGCGCAGCAGCTGGTCGACCAGCGTGGTCTTGCCGTGGTCGACATGAGCGATGATCGCGATGTTGCGGATGTTCATGAACGCGTTAACCGAGCCCCGACTGTGCCAGAAGCGTGGCGAGGCTTACCGCCGGGCGGGCTCCGACATGGCTGATGATCTCGGCGGCGCAGAGGCTGCCGATGGCGCCGCACATGGGAAGCGGCCGGCCGCTCGTCAAGCCGAACAGCACGCCGGCAGCGTAAAGATCGCCGGCTCCGGTGGTATCGACGACGCGCCCGACCGGCACCGCCGCGATCTGGTGGGTATCGCTGCGGGACAGGATCACGCTGCCGGCGGCGCCGCAGGTCAATGCGGCAATCGCGACGTGCTTGCGCGCCGCCTCTGCCGCCGCGGCGAAGTCTTCGGTCTCGTAGAGCATGCAGATCTCGGCCTCGTTGGCGAACAGGATGTCGATCGAGCCGGTGACGAGGGCGCGAAACGATTCGCGGTGGCGGGCGACGCAGAACGGGTCGGACAGGCTCAGCGCCACCTGCCGTCCGGCGGCATGCGCCACCTCGGCCGCCCGCTGGAACGCCGCCTTCGCACGCGGCTGATCGTATAGATAGCCTTCGAGATAGGTGACCTGGGCGCCGGCAACGACGCTCTCGTCGACATCCTCGGGCCCCAGTTCGACGGCCGCGCCGAGATAGGTGGCCATCGTGCGCTGCCCGTCGGCGGTAACAAGAACCAGGCAGCGCCCGGTGCCGGGGCCTGCGGTCGCGGCCGGCGTGTCGAAGCGCACGCCGATCGCGGTGATGTCGTGGCGGAAGGCGCGCCCGAGCCGGTCGTCGCGCACCAGCCCGATATAGGCGCCGCGGCCGCCGAGCGAGGCGATTGCCGCCATCGTGTTGCCGGCCGAGCCGCCCGAGCTCTCGACCCCCGCGCCGATGCGCTCGTACAGATCCGCGGCGCGCTCGGCATCGATCAGCGTCATCGCGGCCTTGACCAGGTTCTCCCTGTCAAGAAAGCCCTCGTCGGCCGGGGCGATCACATCGGCGATGGCGTTGCCGATGCCGACAACGTCGAAGGCGGCACGCGCCATCCGAACCTCTCGCAGCGATTGAATGGAAGCACATTGCAGGACGCGGCGCGCAGTATAGGGGCGATCCCCCGCGCCACAAGCCCGGCAGCGCGAGGTGGCGGCGGCATCGTGCTTCGGGTACAAGACGGCGCGATGATCGCCGCCCTCGTTCGCGCCTTTGTCCAGTTGTCGGCCCCGCCGTTGCGCCGGATCGTGGGCTTCGCCCTGCTGCTTGCGGTGTTGAGCTTCATCGTGCTGTGGCTGGGGGTGGCGGCCATGCTCGATTACGTTGTCCGGTTCGGCTGGCGGCCGCTCGATTGGCTGGTGGAGGTGCTCGGCACGGCAGGCGTGGTGGCGTTGAGCTGGCTGCTGTTCCCGGCAATTGTGACGTTGGTCATGGGGTTTTTTCTGAACCGCATCGCCGCCGAGGTTGAAGCCCTCGACTATCCCGAGAACGGTCCGCCGCGCCGCTCGCCGGCAATGGAAAGCGTGAAGATAACCTTGCGGCTGATGATCGTAACGATTGTTGTTAATGTGCTGGCACTGCCGATTTACGTGCTTGCGCCGATCGTAAATTTTTTTGTCTTCCTCGGCCTGAACGGATATCTTTTCGGCCGGCAATATTTTGAGGTGGTGGCCTTGCGGCGGCTCGACATGGCAGCAACGACGGCAATGCGCCGGCGGTTCGGTGGGCGTGTCTTTGCCGGCGGGGTGATCATCGCCGGAATGTTTGCGCTGCCCTTCGTAAACCTGCTGGCGCCGGTGATCGCGACCGCGTTCATGGTGCACCTGTTCCAGCGCCTGGCGCGTCTCGAACCGCTGGCGCTTGCGTCTTGACCGCGCTGAGAGGCGCCTTCCCTGCAGCAAGTCGATAGGGTATCCCACCCCATGTTCGGCCGTAAAAGACCAGATACAGAGGATCGCAAGATGGCAGATGCTCCCGATGATTTGGGCATCCCGATGAAACCGTCCCGCCCGCCGGGGCAGGGGGCTACCGTCTCCCCGGTCGCGCGGATGCCGTCCGCCGTCCCTCCGCGCACGCCGGAACTGGCGCGGCCGCTGCCCGAGCCGATGCGCGCCGCCGATCCGACACGGCGGCCGGGCGAGCCGCTGGGCGCCGCGCAACGGCGCAACGATTCGGAGTTGCGCAAATTGATCGTGGGCCGCGAAATTTCGCTGTCCGGCGAGATTACCTCGTGCGACAAGCTGATCGTCGAAGGCAGCGTCGAAGCGAATCTGCAGAACTGCCACGATGTCGAGATCGCCGAGAACGGGCTGTTCAAGGGCTCGGCATCGATCGACGAGGCCGAAGTGCGCGGCCGTTTCGAGGGCGAGTTGATGGTGCGCAAGCGGCTGTTCATCCGCGCCAGCGGCCGGGTGACCGGCACGATTCGCTACGGACAGCTCGAAATCGAGTGCGGCGGCCAGATTGCGGGCGACATTCAGGCCCAGGCGAGCGACGAAAACATCGCCGATCTGCCCGGGGCGCGCGCGGCCTACTAGGCAACCGCGCGGCTGGTGTGCCGAATCCGATCGGATCGCCTAGGGTAAGGGCGCTGCAACCCGGACGGATTGCGCTCTAATCGGATGACGCCGGCGTCGCCTGGCGCGGCTTTCGGGCCGCGGCGGGCGGTGAGGCGATCGCCTCCACGGGTATCGTCTTCGCCTGGTATTGGCACAAATCGGCGACGACGCAGGCCGCGCAATCGGGCTTGCGCGCCCGGCAGACATAGCGCCCGTGCAGGATCAGCCAATGATGCGCGTGGAGCCGGTATTGCGCCGGGGTACACGCTTCGAGCGCCAGTTCGACGGCGTGGGGAGTCTTGCCCGGCGCCAGCCCGGTGCGGTTGGCCACCCGGAAGATATGGGTGTCGACCGCGATCCGCGGCTCCTCGAACGCGACGTTCAGCACGACGTTGGCGGTCTTGCGCCCAACCCCCGGCAATGCTTGCAGGGCCTCACGATCGGGCGGCACCTCGCCGCCGTGCCGCTCGAGCAACAGGCGCGACAAGGCGACGATGTTCCTGGCCTTGGTGCGGTAAAGCCCGATCGTGCGGATCAGTTCGGCGACCCGCTCCTCGCCGAGCGCCACCATCTTCTCCGGCGTGTCGGCAAGCGCGAACAGCGCCGGGGTCGCCTTGTTGACGCCGACATCGGTCGCCTGCGCCGACAACACGACGGCGACGAGCAATGTGTACGGGCTGATGTATTCGAGTTCGCTGCGGGGGATCGGCCGGCTCTCGGCGAGCCGCCGGTAGAATTCGGCAATGTTGCGCTTCGAGAACCGCTTCATCGCCCGAATGTAGCGGCGATCGGAGCCCGCGCAAATGAGCAGAAATCGGGTCGCGTGACCCGGCGGGCGTTCAGTGGGCCGGCGCGGGCGTTGTCGGGGCCGGTGCGGCTTTCGCTGCGGCTGGCGGCGTCTGCTTCGGCGGGTTCAGAAGCGGCGGTTGACCGCGAGGCAGGCCCCATTGCGGTGCCGGAACCAGTTCGCACTGGGCCGGCTGAACGGCGCCGCTCGGCGACTCGCTGACGAACTTGATCGAGCGGGTTTGGAGCACGCGGCCAAGGGCGCTGACAAGCCCGGTGCCGGTGGCTTCGATCTCGCGGCCGGCGGCAAGACAGCCAACCCCCTGCGCCGATCCCGGAAACAGGCGAATGATCGTGCCGTCGTCGAGAACGGCGCCGTCGATTTTCCCATCGGCGCCGTAAAGCGGCAGCTTGACCCGGCCCTGCGCGCGCATCTCGCGGTTGGCGGCGGCTGCGCGGAACCACCCCATCGCCTGCTGCGGCCACGGCGAGGTCGGCGAGCTGACCTCGACCCCGGTCGCGTCGTTCGTCACCGACACCGCCAGCACCACCTCGCCCATGCTCGCCTTCATGCCGTGGATCGTGACCTTGTCGCCGGGCTTGACCGCATAGGCGAGTTCGCTCGACAGCTGCGGCGCCGTCTCCACCTGCATTCCGCTATCGAGAATGAAGCCGTCCAGAGTGTCGCTGAGGGTCAGGTTGTACGCCGCGACCTTGCCGTGAAAGACCGGCAATTGATCGGGATCGTATAGCGGCCCCTGCGCCAGCGCCGCAGTGCTGACGAGCAGGGCAAGGACGCTGACCGGGAACAACCGCATCGGGCCCACCGTATCGCCTGTTTGATTGCACCTTGGCACCACCGGATTACCCAATGATTGAGCGCCGGGGCGCCTGCCCTCGCCGGTCGCGGCCTGCCGGCTTTTCGCGCGATGGGGGGAGACTTATATTGCCACCATGACTGCCGATCCGGACCCGATTGCGCCGTCTGCTGCACCGGGCGCGGTGATGTTCGAGCGGGTGCTGCTGCCTCATCGCAGCCTGCCGCCGCGCGGGTTCCACCGGCTCATGGCGGTATTGTTCGTGATCAGCGTCGCGGTCGGCATCGGCTTCGTATCGATGGGGGCCTGGCCGGTCTGCGGGTTTTTCGGCCTCGATGTCGGGCTGATCTACCTCGCCTTTCGCCTCAGCTACCGCAGCGCCCGCCGACGCGAAACGCTGCGGCTGGCTGGCGACGAATTCACGGTCGAGCGGGTCAGCATCCGCGGCGAGCGGCGGACCTGGCGGTTTCAGCCGTTCTGGCTGCGGGTCGTGCTCGAGCGCCGCGGCGAGGATTCGAACCGGCTGTCGCTGGTTTCACACGGCAAGAGCCTGGTGATCGGCGATTTTCTGCCGCCGCCGTCGCGGCCCGAACTGGCCGAAAGCCTGCGGGCGGCGCTGGCGCGCTGGCGCGCGGCACTGAACCCCGCGACTGCACCCGAGTAGATTACAGCCCCAGCACGTCCTTCATGCCGTAGAGCCCGGCCGGCCGGCCGGCCAGCCAGCGCGCGGCGCGAACCGCGCCCTTGGCGTAGATCGCCCGGTTGGTTGCGCGGTGCGTGAGTTCGAGCCGCTCGCCGGCGCCGGCAAAAATCACCTGATGGTCGCCGACGGCATCGCCGCCGCGCAGCGCGGCAAAACCGATCGCGCCGGGGCGGCGCGGCCCGGTGATGCCGTCACGGCCGCGCTGCGCCACGTTGTCGAGGGTCGTGCCGCGCGCGGCGGCCGCCGCGCGGCCGAGCGCCAGCGCCGTGCCGGACGGTGCATCGACCTTGCCGCGGTGATGCATCTCGACAATCTCGATATCCCAGTCGTCGCCGAGCCGGCCCGCGACCTGCTCGACGAGGCCGAGCAGCAGGTTGATGCCGAGGCTGGTATTGGCCGCCCAGACGATCGGCACGCGGCGGGCGGCGGCGCGCACGGCGGCGTCTTCGTCCGCCGAAAGCCCGGTGGTGCCGATCACGATCGGCTTGTTCAAGGCCGCCGCCAGCCCGGCATGACGCGCTGTCGCCGCCGGCACCGTGAAGTCGATCGCCACGTCGCTGTCGCGCAACAACCGCTCGGCATCATCGCCGATCGTGATCCCGATCCTTCCGATCCCGGCCAGTTCGCCGGCATCCTGGCCGATCAGCGCGCTGCCCGGCGTGGTGCAGCCGCCGGTAAGGGTGCAGCCCTCGGCCGCGGCAATATCGGCAACCAGCATCCGGCCCATTCGGCCGCCGCAGCCGATGACCCCCAGCTTGATCCCGGCCATGCCTGCCTCCGCGATTCGGTTGCGGCGAGCAGCGCGAGGCAACCTCGCGCCGTCGCGCCGCTCGCGCTGCGGAGATTGCCGCGTCGCTCCGCTTCCCGCAACGGCGCGCGCCGAGCCGCCGCCGCGGGCAGGCGTTTTCCCGGCGACGATTTTGGTCTAAACCCGCGCGCCATGGCTTTGATCCGCTCGGTCGCCACGGTCGGCTCGTATACGCTGGTGAGCCGCGTCTTCGGCTTCGTCCGCGATATCCTGACCGCGGCCATCCTCGGCGCCGGGCCGGTCGCGGATGCGTTTTTCGTCGCGCAGCGCCTGCCGAACATGTTCCGCAGCCTGTTTGCCGAGGGGGCGTTCAGCGCCGCCTTCGTGCCACTGGTCTCGAGCGCGCTCGCCACTGGCGGCCGCGAGGAGGCGCGGCGCTTTGCCGAGGAAGCCTACGCGGTGCTGTTTGCCCTGCTGTTCGTCTTCGTCGTCCTCGGCGAAGTGTTCATGCCGGTGGTCATGCACGTGATCGCGCCCGGCTTTACCGCCGAACCGGGCAAGTTCCAGCTCGTCATCGCGCTGACCCGCATCACCTTTCCCTACCTCCTGTTCATCTCGCTGGTGGCATTGCAGGGCGGATTGCTGAACGCGCTCGACCGCTTCGCCGCCGCCGCGGCGACGCCGATCCTGCTGAACCTTTTCCTGATCGCGGCGCTGCTGGCGATGGCGCATTTCGACCGCAAGAACGGCCATGTGCTGGCCGCGGCGCTGACCGCCGCGGGGATCGCCCAGTTTTTGTGGCTGACGGTATCGTGTGCGCGCGCCGGGGTGCTGCTGCGGCCGCGCCTGCCGCGCCTGACCGCGGGGGTGCGGCGCACGCTGGCGATCATGGCGCCGGGCGTCGTCGGCGCCGGGATGACGCAGATCAACCTGCTGATCTCGACCGTGCTCGCCTCGCTGTTGCCCGGCGGGTCGGTATCGTATCTCTACTACGCCGACCGCCTGAACCAGCTGCCGCTCGGCGTCGTCGGCATCGCCATCGGCACCGCGATCCTGCCGCCGTTGTCGCGCCAGGTTCATACCGGCGACCTCGCCGGGGCGATGGCGACGCAGAACCGCGGCGTCGAATTGTCGGTGCTGTTGACCCTGCCCGCGGCCGTCGGGCTGGCGGTGCTGGCCTACCCGATCCTCGCCGTGCTGTTCGAGCGCGGCGCTTTCGGACCGACCGAGACGGCGGAGACGGCGGCGGCGCTTGCCGCCTATGCCGCCGGGTTGCCCGCCTTCGTTCTGGTCAAGGTACTCGCCCCGGCCTTTTTCGCCCGGCAGGACACCAAGACCCCGGTCAAGATCGCGATCGGCGCACTGACGGTCAATCTCGTGCTCACCGTGACGTTGATGCAGTTTCTGCTTCATGTCGGCATCGCCATCGCGCTGTCGGTGGCCGGCTGGACCCAGGCCCTGACGCTGGCGTTTCTGTTGTCGCGGCGCGGCCATTTCCGGCTCGACCAGCGGGCGCGCACCAACCTGCCGCGCATTGCCGCCGCCGCCGGCGTCATGGGAGTGGCCCTCGTCGTATTGCGCATGGCCCTGTCGCCGGCGCTTGCCGGGCCGACGCTGGAGCGCTTCGCCGCCCTGTTCGGATTGATCGGCGCCGGCGCGGCGATTTTCGCCGCCCTGATCCTCGCGCTCGGCGTCGCCGGCTGGCGCGACCTGCGCGGCAGCCTCACCCGGCAATCGGCTTGACCGCATCGTCCTGTAGCGATAACAGCCGGCGCATGAACCGTATATTTTCCGGCATCCAGCCGACCGGCAATCTGCATCTCGGCAACTATCTGGGCGCGATCCGCAACTGGGTTGCGCTGCAACCCGAATACGAATGCATCTTCTGCGTCGTCGACCTGCACGCGCTTACGCAGTCGGTTGACCCCGCGGAGTTGCGCGCGACGACGCGCGAGGTAACGGCCGCCTACATCGCCGCCGGCATCGACCCGGAGCGCAGCATCATCTTCAACCAAAGCATGGTGACGGCGCACAGCGAATTGGCCTGGATCCTGTCGTGCCTGACGCCGCTCGGCTGGCTCAACCGGATGACGCAGTTCAAGGAAAAGGCCGGCAAGCAGCGCGAGATGGCCGGGCTCGGGCTCTACGCCTACCCGGTGCTGATGGCCGCCGACATCATCGGCTACAAGGCGACGCACGTGCCGGTCGGCGAGGACCAGAAGCAGCATGTCGAGCTGGCGCGCGACATCGCCGGTGCGTTCAACCGGCGTTACGAGCGCGATTTCTTTCCGCTGCCGGAGCCGTTGATCCTGGGCGAAGCAACGCGCGTCATGAGCCTGCGCGATGGCACCAAAAAGATGTCGAAATCCGATTCGTCGGACTATTCGCGCCTCAACATGACCGACGACGCCGACGCGGTGGCGCTGAAGGTGCGCCGTGCGAAGACCGACCCGGAACCGTTGCCGGAGACGCTCGAAGCGCTCGAAGCCCGGCCCGAGGCCGACAATCTCGTCGGCATCTATGCGGCGCTCAGCGACGTTTCGCGCGAGCAGGCGCTTCGCCGCTTCGCCGGCAAGAATTTCTCGACCTTCAAGGAAGCGCTGTCCGAGGTCGCAGTCAGCGTGCTTGGCCCGATCGGCAAGGAGATGCGCCGGCTGATGGCCGACCCCGGCCATATCGACGCGGTATTGCGCCATGGCGCCGAACGCGCTGCGGCGATCGCCATTCCGATACTGCGCGAGGTTCAGGACATCACCGGCCTGCTGCGGCCATGAGCCCGAGCCGCGCAGCACAACCTTGATTTGCCGCCGCAAAACCCCATGCTATGGGGCGTCCGCTTGACTGTGCCCCAGCCGGAGACGCCGATGTTCATCCAGACCGAGCAAACCCCGAACCCGGTCACTCTCAAATTTCTCCCCGGCCGCTCGGTCATGGAGTCGGGCACGGCGAATTTCACCACGCGTGAGGCGGCGCGCCGCTCGCCGCTGGCCGAACGCCTGTTCGAGCTCGACGCGGTGACCGGCGTCTTCCTGGGCGCCGATTTCATCACCGTCACCAAGAACGGCGACGGCGACTGGCATCAGCTAAAGCCGGCGGTGCTCGCCGCGATCATGGAACATTTCGTCGCCGGACGGCCGGTCATCGACGGCGCGACCATCGGCGATGCCGCGGCGGACACCGGGGAAGACGACGAAATCGTCTCCCAGATCAAGGAACTCCTGGAAACCCGGGTGCGCCCGGCGGTGGCGCAAGACGGCGGCGACATCATCTTCCACGATTTCGAAGACGGCATCGTCTACCTGCACATGCAGGGATCGTGCTCCGGCTGCCCCAGCTCGACCGCGACGCTGAAGGCCGGCATCGAGAACATGCTGCGGCACTACATTCCCGAGGTCATGGAGGTCCGCGCGGTCTAGACCGAGCGGTTGCGCTGGCCTCGCGTACGAATCCGCCCTCCCCGTCTTCGATCACGATCCTCGCGCTCGAGACCGCAGGCTCGGCATGTTCGGTCGCGGTCGCCCGTGGCGATGGCGTGCTCGCTGCCAAGCTGCGGGAAATGCGGCATGGCCACGGCGAAGCGCTGATGCCGATGATCGATGCGGCGATGCGCGAAGCCGGACTGGCGGCGACGCAACTGGATGCTGTAGCGGTATCGGTCGGGCCGGGCGGCTTTACCGGGATCAGGGTCGGGCTTGCCGCGGCCCGCGGCATCGCGCTGGCGGCCGGGGCGCGCCTTGTCGGCGTCACCAGCTTTGCGGCAGTCGCCACCGCCATCGCGCCCGCGCGGGCACAAGGCGCGGCTTTGCTGGTCGCGCTCGACAGCCGGCGCGCCGATCTTTACGTGCAGATGTTCGACGGCAACGGCGAACCGCTCGGGGAGCCGCACTCCGTGCTCCCGGCCGGCCTCGCCGCATGGGTGGAGACGCAGGCAGCCGCGGTGCCGCTGGCAATCGCCGGGGACGCTGCCGATGCCGCCTTGGCGGCTCTTTCCGGACGCCCGGGGATCGCGATCGTGCCCGACTCGTCGCCCGATGCACGCGGCGTGCTGGCCGCGGCCCAGGCGCTGCTGGCGCGCGGTGAGGGCGAGGACGCGCGCGCGACGGGCCCGCTCTATCTGCGTCCACCCGACGTTACCGCGCCGGCCCGGCCGCGCCCGCCGCGCCCGGCTGCCTCGAGATTCCGCATCGCGAGCCTGCCGCTTTACGCAGCGGAGCCGCTGGCGCTGTTGCACCGCGCCTGCTTTCCGGACGATCCCTGGGATGCTGCGGCGATGGCCCGGGTGCTGAGCCTGGCCGGATGCTTCGGCTATCTCGCCTGGGAGGACGAGGCGCCGACGGGGTTCGTGCTCGCCCGCGACCTCGGCGATGAGTGCGAGATTCTGTCGCTCGGCGTGGTTCCCGCCCGCCGCGGCCGCGGAATCGGCGCCCGGCTGCTGCAGGCGGGGTTGGCGGAGGCGCAGCGGCGCGGCATTGCCTCGGCCGTGCTTGAGGTGGCCGCAGACAATTCCGCCGCACGGCGGCTCTACGCCCGCCTTGGTTTCGTCCAAGTTGGTTACCGACCGCGCTACTATCGCCGCGCCGACGGCACGGCAGATGCACTGATACTTCGGCTGAATGTGGTACGCTCGATGACTTCGGCGTGAATTGGTTACGGTGAATCTTTACCACTTTGTCCAAGCACATTGGCGAAATCGAAAAGACCGGCGAAAGACCCGATTGCCTTTGCTGCAATAATTCCCTATATTTTGCCCCCTCATTGCGGACAGGGAATGCGATATGGATAGCACAGAGCAATCAAACGATCTTCTGACCCTGACGACGGAGATCGTCGCGGCTCACGTGTCCAACAATACCGTGGCATTAGGAGATCTGCCGCAACTGATCAATCAAGTCTATCAATCCCTGGCGAATATCGGCACGGTGCCTTCGGCGCCCGCGGTGCGGCCCCAGCCGGCTGTTAACGTCAAGAAATCCGTGCAGCCTGACTTCATCGTCTGCCTTGAAGACGGCAAGAAGCTCAAAATGCTGAAGCGTCATCTCAAGACCGCCTACAATATGACCCCCGAGGCTTATCGCGAGCGTTGGGGTTTGGCCCCCGATTACCCGATGGTCGCGCCGAACTATGCCCGGCAGCGCAGCCGCCTCGCCAAGGAAATCGGGCTTGGAACGCGGGCCCGGCGGGGCCGCGGCTGAGACCCCGGACGATCTGTTTGAGGCAATAGGCCGAACGGTGCGTTTCTGGTAGAATGCCAGCGGATGTGCTTCCGCTGCGCAACGACGCGATGATTTCACGCCTCGAGCAACTCTGTCTCGACAAGGGCTTGAAGATGACTGAGCAGCGCCGGGTAATCGCCCGGGTGCTGTCGGATTCGGCTGACCACCCCGATGTCGAGCAAGTCTACCGGCGCGCCACCGAGATCGACCCGCACATCAGCATCGCCACGGTCTATCGCACTGTTCGGCTGTTCGAGGAGGCCAGCATCCTCGCCCGCCACGATTTCGGCGAAGGCCGCGCGCGCTATGAGGAAATGCCGAGCGCGCATCACGACCACCTGATCGACCTGCAGAGCGGCGAGGTCATCGAATTCCGCAACGAGGACATCGAAAAGCTGCAACATTTCGTTGCTAGTGAACTCGGCTATGAGCTGGTCGGACACCGCCTCGAGCTTTACGCCAGGCGAAAGTCGAGCCGCGAATGAGGCTGTCGTCGAGGGTCGCGCCGCCGCGGGCGCGCGAGCCCGGCGGCGCCGGGAAGCGGCTCCGGTGATATCGGACGCCGCCGCATCGCGGACGCTCCTGCGCTCGGCCCTGGGTGCGGTCAGACCGTGCCGGCCTCCCCGCATTGTCGATTTGTCGTCGGGATTTTTGCAGGTTCGCCTTGCCGAAGGCGACGACGATGTCGATGCCGCCCAGGCCCTGCGCTACCGGGTGTTCTACGAGCGGATGGGCGCGCGGTCGCTGCCGGGAATGGCGCAGCGGCAGCGCGATTTCGATCGCTACGACCGGATTTGCGACCACCTTCTCGTGCTCGATCACTCACGCGGGCGCGGCGAGCCTGTCGTGGTCGGCACCTACCGCCTCATCCGCCGCGCGGCGGCGCAGCATTTCGGCAGCTTTTATTCCGAAGGCGAGTACGACATCGCCGCACTCGTCGCGTATCCCGGCGAGATTCTCGAACTCGGCCGTTCCTGCGTCGATCCCGCCTATCGCGGGCGCGGCGTATTGCAATTGCTGTGGAGCGGGATCGCCGCCTATGTCTTCCATTACGACATCGCCCTGATGTTCGGGTGCGCGAGCCTGCCCGGCACCGATCCCGACGCGCTCGCGGCACCGCTTTCCTACCTCTACTACCACCATCTGGCGCCGCCCAAGCTGCGGGTACGGGCATTGCCCGAGCGCCATGTCGATATGCGGCGGCTCGGTGCCGCCGCGATCGATGCGGCCGCGATCCGGGCGGCGCTGCCGCCGCTGATCAAGGGCTATCTGCGGCTCGGCGGGTTTGTCGGCGACGGCGCGGTCATCGACACGCAGTTCAACACCACCGATGTCTGCGTCGTGGTCAAGACCGACCTGGTCGCCGAGAAATACTCGCGCCATTACGAACGCCAAGCGAAAGACCCGTGGTCCGCTTAGAGCGCATGGGCTCGACGACGCTCAGGATCGCACGCCTGGCGCTGTACCTCGCGTGGACCCTTCCGCTGATGCCGGTGCAGGCGCTGGGCCTGTTGTTTCGGCGCGGCTGGGTGACGACGCTGCCGCGCTTCTACCATCGCGGCTGTTGCCGCATTTTCGGGCTCAGGGTCCGCCGGATCGGCGAGCCCACGCCCAAGCGGCCGGCGCTGTTCGCTGCCAACCATGTCTCGTATCTCGATATCGAGGTGCTTGGGTCGCTGATCGCCGGCTCGTTCATCGCCAAGGCAGAGGTCGCCGGCTGGCCGCTGTTCGGCTGGCTGGCCAAATTGCAGCGTTCGGTGTTTGTCGACCGCCGCGTCGGCAGCACGGCGCGCCAGCGCGACGCGATCGCCGAGCGGCTGGCGGCAAAAGACGCGCTGATCCTGTTCCCGGAAGGAACCAGCAGCGACGGCAACCGTGTCTTGCCGTTCAAGAGTGCGCTCTTCGGCAGCGTCGTCGGCCCGAACGCGCTGTCGCCGGTTGCCGTGCAGCCGGTCTCGGTGGCCTATACGCGGCTCGACGGCATGACCATCGGGCGCGACTTGCGGCCGTTTTTCGCGTGGTACGGCGACATGGCGATGGCACCGCATCTGTGGCGGGCGATCGGGCTGGGCATGGTCGAAATCGTGGTGGAGTTTCATCCGCCGACAAGCTTTGCCGAAGGGGGTTCGCGCAAGGCGCTGGCGACTTATTGCGAGGCGCAGGTCGTGGCCGGTGTCGATGCTGCGCTGAGCGGCCGCGCGCGCGGATTTTCGAAGCTGCCGCCGGTCGAAATGATGCAGCCGGTCCCGACCGATATTCCGGCAACGGCCTCGGGATGACCCTCTCCCCGCCCTCCTCGCGCTGCCGCAGGCACCAATGACCAAGCGTCTATACATCAAGACCTACGGCTGCCAGATGAACGTCTACGACTCGGCGCGGATGACCGAGTTGATGGCGCCGATCGGCTATGTTCCGACCCCGACCGCCGCCGGCGCCGACCTCGTCATCCTCAACACCTGCCATATCCGCGAGAAAGCGGCGGAGAAGGTGTATTCGGAACTGGGCGCAATCCGGCGCCTGAAGCAGGCGAAGGAAAAATCCGGCGAGCGCATGGTCGTCGCCGTCGCCGGCTGCGTCGCCCAGGCGGAAGGCGCGGAGATCATGGCCCGCGCCCCGATCGTCGACATCGTCTTCGGGCCGCAGGCCTATCACCGCCTGCCGGAGATGGTGGCGCGCGCAACCCGCGCCGGCGGCGGTGTCCTCGATACCAGCTTCCCGGCCGAGCCGAAATTCGACTACCTGCCGGAGCGCGCCGACAGCGCCGCAGTCAGCGCGTTTTTGACGATCCAGGAAGGCTGCGACAAATTCTGCACGTTTTGCGTCGTGCCCTATACCCGCGGCGCCGAATTTTCGCGACCCGCGGCCGAAATCCTGGCGGAGGCGCGGCGCCTTGTCGCCGCCGGCGCCCGCGAGATCACGCTGCTCGGGCAGAACGTCAACGCCTATCACGGCGCCGCTTTGCCAGGCCGCGAGGGTCCGGGCGGCGAGTGGGGCCTCGGCCGTCTGATCCGGGCGCTCGCCGACATGCCCGGGGTGGCGCGCATCCGCTACACGACCTCGCACCCGCGCGATGTCGATGACGAGCTTGTCGCTGCGCACCGCGATGTCGCCGCGCTGATGCCGTTTCTGCACCTGCCGGTGCAGAGCGGCTCCGACCGGGTGCTCGCGGCGATGAACCGGCGCCACAGCACAGACGATTACCGCCGCACCGTGGCACGGCTGCGCGAGGCCCGCCCGGATTTGGCGCTGTCTTCGGATTTCATCGTCGGCTTTCCCGGCGAAAGCGACTCGGATTTCCAGGCCACCATCGCGCTTGTCAGGGAGGTCGGCTTTGCCCAGGCATTCTCGTTCAAATACTCGCCGCGCCCAGGCACACCCGCCGCGGCAGACGGCCGCCAGGTGCCGGACATGGTGAAAGACGAGCGGCTTGCCGAATTGCAGGCTCTGCTGCGGCAGCAGCAGCGCGAATTCAACCGCGCGAGCGTCGGCCGGCTGTTGCCGGTATTGTTCGAGAAGCCCGGTCGTCACCCGGGCCAGCTGGTCGGACGCAGCCCCCATCTGCAGAGCGTCCACGCGAACGCTGCGGACACCTGCATCGGCGCGATCATGCCGGTGCGTATCGATAGCGCCGAAGGCAACAGCCTCGCCGGCACCATCGCGGCAGACGGAGCCGGCGCGGCATGAGCGCGTCACCAGGCGCAGTCGCGATCGGCGACCAGCTGGCGCGCAACCAGATCGAATTCGACGACAATCTGCTGCTGCCCCTGCTTTACGGCGAGCGCGACCAGCATCTCAGCCAGATCGAGCGCCAGCTCGGGGTTTCGCTGGTGTCGCGCGGCAACCGGCTGGCCATTGCCGGGCCGGCCTCGGCCACGGAGGTTGCGCATCTCGCCCTGGCGCAGCTTTACGACAGGCTCAAGGGCGGGCAGGAGATCGATCCCGCCTCGGTCGAGGCGGCGATGCGCTTCGCCCAGGCCGAGATCGACGACAAGACGCCGACCCTGTGGCGGGAGGATGCCGGGTTCCGCACCCGCAAGCGGCGCATCGCCGCGCGCTCGGTGACCCAGGCGCTCTATGTCAAGGCATTGCGCGAACGCGAGCTGGTGTTCGGGCTGGGGCCGGCGGGTACCGGCAAGACCTATCTGGCGGTGGCCGCGGCGGTCGACCTGTTGATGACCGGCCGGGTCGAGCGGATCATCCTGTCGCGCCCCGCGGTCGAGGCCGGCGAGCGGCTCGGCTTTCTGCCGGGCGATTTGCGCGACAAGGTCGACCCCTATCTGCGCCCGATCTATGACGCCCTCAACGATATGCTGCCGGCCGATCAGCTCTCCCGGCGGATGAGCAACGGCGAAATCGAGATCGCGCCGATCGCGTTCATGCGCGGGCGGACGCTGGCGCACGCTTTCGTCATCCTCGACGAGGCGCAGAATACCACCCCGGTGCAGATGAAAATGTTCCTGACCCGGCTCGGCGAGGGCTCGCGCATGGTCGTCACCGGCGACCCGACCCAGGTCGATCTGCCGGTTGGCGTCCGCTCGGGTCTCACCGATGCGCTCGATGCGCTTCGCGGCCTCGACGACATCGCGGTGATCCGCTTTACCGAGCAGGATGTGGTGCGCCACTCGCTCGTCGCGCGCATCGTCGGCGCCTATGATGCGCGCGACCGCGCCGGCCGAGGCAACGATTGACGGCGGCCAGCCCCTCGCCCGCCGAACCCGACATCGCCGTCACGATCCAATGCGGTGACTGGACCGGCACTTGTGCCGAGGCCGAGGCCGACGCCGCCCGTGCCGCGCGGCTCGCACTTGCTCATGAGTTGGCCGCGGCGCCCCGGCTCGACCCGGCCACACCCCTGCTTCTCGACATCACCCTCGACGACGATCAGGAATTGCGGCGCCTCAACCGCACCTATCGCGGCGTCGACGCGCCGACCAACGTGCTGGCCTTCCCTGCGACCGACCGGGCCACGCCGTTGCCGCCGGGCGCACCGTATGTTCTCGGCGATGTCGTCCTGGCGCTGACGACGATCCGGCGCGAAGCCGTGGAGCAGGGCAAGACGTTTGCCGACCATCTGCGCCATCTCGTCGTGCATGGCGTGCTGCACCTGCTCGGCTATGATCACCACAGCCCCGCCGAAGCGACGGATATGGAAGCCCGCGAAATTGCGATCCTGGCCGAATTGGGGGTGCCGGATCCATATCGCGATACTATGTGAACAGGGAACCGGACCGCCTTTCGATGAACGATCCAGAGCCGCCTAGTCGCGACGGCATTATCGACAGCCACGACGACAGCCTTTCGGCGCACCCCGCCGGACCCTCCCGATTGCGCCATCTGCTGCGCCTGCTGCGCCGGCCGCGCGGCCGCGCCAAGCCGATCGACGCGATGGTGGCCGCAGCCGAAGCCGAGGGCGGCGTTCCGATCGCGCCGCAAGAACGGGTGCTGATCGGCAACATCCTCAAGATGCACGACCGCACTGCCGCCGACGTTATGGTGCCGCGCGGCGACATCGTCGCGGTCGATGGCGAAGAGCCCTTCGGCGATCTGGTCAAGACCCTGGTCCGGCACGGCCATTCGCGCCTGCCGGTCTATCGCGAGACCCTCGACGACGTGATCGGCTACGTCCACGTCAAGGACGTGCTTGCCCCGGTGGCGGAGCGGCGGCCGGCCAAAGTCTCCGGCCTGTTGCGCAAGGTTTTGTTCGTCGCGCCGTCACTGCCGATCCTTGACCTGCTGGTGCAGATGCGCCAGGCGCGCACGCATATCGCGATGGTGGTCGACGAGTTCGGCGGCATCGACGGGCTGGTCACGATCGAGGACCTGATCGAGGAGATCGTCGGCGAGATCGAGGACGAGCACGATGTCGGCATCGCCCCGACCCTCAGCGAGCGGCCGGACGGCAGCGTCATCGCCGACGCCCGCATTCCGATCGAGGCGCTGGAGCAGCAGAGCGGCGCCCGGTTGCGCTCGGCTGAGGACCAGGAGGATGTCGATACGCTCGGTGGGCTCGTCTTCACCCTGGCCGGCCGGGTGCCAAAGCGCGGCGAGATCATTCCCCATCCCGTCGGCATCGAGTTCGAGGTGCTTGACGCCGACCCGCATCGCATCAAGCGGCTGAGGGTGCGCGGCCTGCCGGCGCCGGCCGATAGGGGCGAGGACGGTGCCTGACGCGGTCATCCTGCGCATCCGCCCGGGCGTCCGGATCGAGACCCCGCTGAGCCGCCTGGCGCGGTTCTTTGCCGCCGCGTCGGGGTGGCGCCGCTACGGCCTCGCCTTTCTGCTCGGCGTGTTGCTGGCGGGAACGATGCCGCCGGTCGACCTGTCGCCGCTGATCTTCATCGCCTTCCCCGGCCTTTTGTGGCTCGACAACGGCAGCGCCGGTGCGTGGGCCTCGTTCCGCCTCGGTTATGTCTTCGCTTTCGGCTTCTTCGTCGCCGGGCTTTACTGGATCGCCGAGGCGCTGTTTGTCGACATCGCCCGGTTCTGGTGGGTGTTGCCGTTCGCGGTAGCGGGTATCCCCGCGGTGCTGTCGCTGTTGCCGGCGGCGGCGCTCGGCCTCACGGCGCTGGCGACGCGGCGGATGCAGCTCGCCGGGGTCGCACGGGTATGCCTGTTCGCGGTGCTGTTGAGCGCCGCCGAGTGGGTCCGCGGCCATGCCTTGACCGGATTGCCGTGGAACCTCTCCGGCTATGCCTGGGCGGGCGGTTTCCCCGGTGCCATCGCGCTGTTGCAGACGACCGCATGGGTCGGGATCTACGGGCTCAGCTTTCTCACCGTGCTGGCGGGATCGCTGCCCGCCCTGATGGGGACGCCGCCGCCAATGCCATGGTCGATGCGGCGACGCCTGGCGCCGCTGATCGCCGCGGCCGTCGTGCTGCTGGTTCCGGCCGGCGCCGGCGCGATCAGGCTGGCGCTGACGCAGACCAAATACACCGACATCTGGCTTCGCATCATCCAGCCGTCGATCGCCGAGTCGCTGAAATGGAACCCGGCCGCGGCCGAAACGAATTTTCGCCTGCTGGCCCAGCTCAGTTCCGCGCCGGCGCAGCATCCGCTGACGGCCGTGTTGTGGCCCGAGGCGGCCGCGCCGTTCTTCCTCGGGCGCGACCATGTGCACCGGGCCGATATCGCGGCGGTGGCGCCGCCGCACGGCTATGTCATCGCCGGCGCTTTGCGCGGCGAACCGGCGGCCGGCCCGATCACCCGGATCTACAACAGCATCGAGGCGATCGACGGGACCGGCACGATCCGCGCCGTCTACGACAAGGCACATCTGGTTCCGTTCGGCGAATACATGCCCTTGCGCGACCTGCTGCCGTTCAAAAAGCTGACCCCCGGCGCGATCGACCTCAGCCCCGGACCGGGGCGGGAAACCGTCGCACTGCCGGGATTGCCGCCGTTCTCGCCGATCGTATGCTACGAGGCGATCTTTCCCGGCGCCGTGGTCGACGAAAGCGACCGTCCCCAGTGGATTTTCAACGCCACCAACGATGCCTGGTACGGGCGCAGCTCGGGCCCATACCAGCATTTCGCGATGGCCCGCACCCGTGCGATCGAGGAAGGGTTGCCGTTGATCCGGGTTGCCAATAATGGGATCAGCGGCGTTATCGACCCGGAGGGGCGGGTCGTCGCCCGTACCGCACTCGACGCAGTCGGCTATGCCGACGTGCTGTTGCCGGCGCCGCGACCGCGTACGCCGTTCTCCCGGGTCGGGGATTGGCCGTTTCTGGGCCTGTTGATCGCAGGGCTGCTACCGGCGCTGCTGCGGCTGCCGACGGTGCGCTGAATTCGCCTTTCGGCGAGGCGTACGCGCGCGTCGGGATTACGGCACTAATCGAATTGAAGCCTTGCGCAAGCCGCCGGGCGGCCTCAAGTTGAAAGAAGTTTTGAGTGCGCCGGCAGAATCTGGCGGTCGATCGCCTGAATCAGGCTTGGTGCTGCGGCATTCGAGAGGAGCAAAAGACCAGCCGAGGCGTTTCCATGTCGATGCCTCGCGTTCGCGCGTAAAAAAAGAAAACAGTACACAGACGCCGCAGCTCAGGAGGTTGTAACCTTCACGATGCTTTCCCTTGAGCGTCTTTTCATCGCCGCCGCGGGCTGGAAATCGCGCTGGCTGGCGTTTTCCGACCAGATCCTGGCGGCTTACCGGGCGCGCGCGCGTCTCGCCTCGCCCCCGATGCTCAGCCCCCCACCGCCGGCCGACATCGCCGCGGAAGGCACCGACGCTGCCTTCCGTCCCGCCCCGGTCGCTCCGCTGCGCACCGGACCGGCTACCGCGCCGGTTCGGTATCCCGGCACCCCCGCCGCCGCGCCGCTTCGGCATCCCAATGCCCCGACCGCCGCGCCGCTGCGGCATCCGAACACGCCTGCGGTCGCCCCGCTGCGGCATCCGAACACCCCCGCCGCCGCGCCGCGAAGCGCGCTCGCCTCCCGGCCACCCGGTTCCGCGATCATCGAAGAGCCGAGAAACGACAAGGAGTGGCATCAGCTGGAACTGGAGGTCGGCCGCCTTTTTACCGCCGCGCCGCTGGTGCCGACGCGATCGGCCGGTCATGCCCCCGAAGCGGAACTTTACGCCGGCCGGGCGGCTGAAATTCGCCGCATGATGGAGGCGGTCCGCGACTCGGCCAAGCACATCGTGCTTTACGGCGAGCGCGGGATCGGCAAGACCTCGATCTCGAATACGTTCTGGGCTCATCAGGATACCGTGCATCCGCCGGTGATCACGGCGCGCGTGCAAGCCTACCCGACAGACGATTTCGAGGCGCTGTGGCGCAGGTCATTGGAGGAGCTGTCGGTCGCCGGACAGCAGTTCAAATATGAAATCAGCGCCGATTACGACGTCATAACGCCGGATGTGATCCGGCGCGAACTCCAGCACCTGCGGCGGCATCTGCCGATCATCCTGGTGATCGACGAGTTCGACATGCTGAAGTCGAAGGAGGCCCGCGAACTTACCGCCAACCTGCTGAAGTCGCTGCATGACCACGGCGTCAACGTGACGGTGCTGCTGATCGGGGTGGCGGAAGACATCGGCGAGCTCGTTGCCAACCATCAATCGCTGCGGCGCGTGCTTTTGGGCATCCGGCTCGAACGCATGAACGCCGCGGAACTGAACGAGATTCTCGACAAGCGGCTGCGGCTGACGCCGCTGACCATCACCGGCGACGTGCGCTCGGCCATCGTCGCTCTTTCCTGCGGATTGCCCTATTACGTTCAGATCCTCGGCCGGTTCTCGACCCAGAACGCCATCAAGAACCACCGGACCCAGATCGTTATCGAGGATGTCGAAGCGGCGATGCAAAGATTTGTCGCCGAAAGCGGCCAATCCTTCTCCGACGATTACTACAGGGCCGTCGAGAGCAAGCAGGCGCGCAACATATTCCGCGACGTGATCCTCGCCTGCGCCCTGGCGCGCGCAGATGGCGCCGGGTTTTTCAGTACCTCCGACATTATCGAGGCGATCAGCCTGCTGAAACCCGACCGGCTGTACAAGCCCGCCCATGTTCAGCCGCATTTGGCGCAGTTCATCACCGACAAGCGCGGCAATGTTCTGATCCGGCGCGGGATCGAATCCCGCCACCGCTACCGGTTTTCCGACGCGACGATGCAGCCCTACGTGATCATGAAGGCGATCACCGACGGGGAAGAAAACCTGCGCAGGCGCCTCTTCTACCCGACGGAGGCGCCGATGGAACAGCGGCGAACGGGAACCGAGCGGTCCAGCCGCCAGGGCGCGGGCGGAAGCCGGTCGGCAGACACCATTGCGAAAGCGGTCGGGGTGTCCCGCAGCACGGCTCAATAGCGCACGGGCCCGCGCTCCCCGGCCGCCGTCTCCGGTCCGCCCGCCGGCCTGCCGTCACCCGCACTGAAAAGACTGGTGCCCAGGGGCGGAATTGAACCACCGACACACGGATTTTCAGTCCGTTGCTCTACCAACTGAGCTACCTGGGCGCGCTGGCCAGGGGCTTATAGAGGAGTTCGCTTCTGCCTGTCCAGCGCCCGGGCGGGCAATTTGCGCGTTGCCGCCACGGGTATCCGGGCCACAACCGCCGGAAGCCGACAAATTTGCATGACACAGAGTGTCATTCAGGATACTTGTTTCGCCTGTTGCACGGCAGGGAGAGCGCGATGGCGACGATCCGCGACAAGGGCGAGTATCACCGGCAGACCAGCGAGCGGATGGAGCGGCACTTCACCCTGCCGCCATGGTCGGTGCGGCAGAAACTGGCGCTGGCCGGGCGCATCCTGGCGTCGGAGGGGCACGATTCCGGCATCGCCGGGCAGCTGTCGGCGCGCGCTGACCGGCGCGGCACCTATTACATGCTGCGTTTCGGCCTTGGCCTCGAAGAGGCGGCGCCGGGCAATCTGCTGCTGGTTGACGACGACCTGAACGTGCTCGAAGGCGAAGGCATGCCCAACCCGTCGAACCGGTTTCATCTGTGGATCTACCGCACCAAGCCGCAGGTCCGCGCGATCATGCACACGCATCCCCCGAACGTGTCGGCGCTGTCGATGATCGGCGTGCCGCTTGCCGTATCGCACATGGATACGAGCCTGTTCTACGACGATTGCGCCTGGCTGCCGGACTGGCCGGGCACCCCGATCGGCGACGAGGAAGGGCGGCTGATCTCGACCGCGCTCGGCGACAAGCGGGCGATTTTGCTGGCCCATCACGGCCAGCTTGCGGCCTGCCGCACGATCGAGGAAGCCACGATTTGCTCAGTCTTCATCGAGCGCGCGGCAAGATTGCAGCTGTTGGCGATGAGCGCCGGCGAGATCAAGCCGATCGAGCCGGAACTTGCCCGCGAGGCGCATGACTACCGCCTCAAGGAACAAGCGATCGGCGCGACGTTCTATTACTACGCCCGGCGCGCCCTGCGGCAATATCCGGACGAAGCGGCATTCGCGGCTCAGGGTGCGAGCCCGCATCCAGCTGCGGCCGAGTGAACCACCGCCGCCGATGCCGTCGATGCACCGAGAAGCGGCCGCCGTCAGCGCACGCGCGAACAATGCGGCGAGACCCGCGAGCGCGGCCGACATCGGCAGCCGCATCCGCTTTATGCGGCACCAGCGCCGGATGACGCTGGATCAGCTTTCGGCGGCGGCGGGGCTGACCAAGAGCTTCATCTCCAAGGTCGAGCGCGGCCTCGCGGTGCCGTCGATCTCGACGGCGATGCGGCTGGCCGAAAGCTTCGGTCTCACGGTCGGCCAGTTGCTCGGCGAAGATCACGAGTCGGGGGCGGTGTGCATCGCACGCAAGGGCCAGCGGCGCGCCTTCATGCGCCCCGACGGCCCTTCCGGCTACAATTACGAGATGATCGCCGGCGCCAAGCGGTTCAAACGCATGGAGCCTTACGTCATGCGGCCGCCGCTGGCCTTTCAAGACGACCGCATGTTCTCGCATGTCGGCGAGGAGCTGCTGTTTGTTTTGTCGGGCCGGGTCGAGGTCACCGTGGCGGGTCGGCGGATCGCGCTCGACCCCGGCGATGCATTGTATTTCGACTCGCACCTGGCGCACCGCTCGCGCTCGCTCGATGGCGAGAACGCCGAGGTGCTGGTCGTCGTGATCGGCCCGTCCTAGGCCGTGATCCGTTTGGATTGAAGCACATTCCAGATGATCGTCTCCCCCGGGCTTGACCCGGGGGTCCACGTCTTCAATCCCGAGCGCCGGAACAAAAAAGACGTAGATGCCCGGATCAAGTCGAGGTCCAGCCTAGAGGTCGAGCACGAGTTCGCCGCTTCTGGCCCGGGCACAGCAGGCGAGCAGATACTGGGCGCGGTCTTCCGGCCGCAGGATCTCGTCGCGGTGATCGGGTTCGCCGGCGAGGTACCGGGTCAGGCAGGTGCCGCAATAGCCGAGTTCGCAGGAGGTGCGGACGGCGATGCCGCGCCGTGCCAGCGCCGCCGCGATCGATTCGCCGACCGCGACCTCGATCGTGCCGCCGCTCCGGGCGAGCCGCACGATGAACGGGCGGTCGTCCGCGAGCGCCGCCGGAGCCGCCGCTGCCGGGCCGGTGAAGAACTCGAAATGCACGGTCCCGTCGGGCCAGTGGGCCGAAGCGGCCGCGGCCGCCCGCATCAGACCGGTCGGGCCGCAATAATAGAGGTGGGTGCCCGGCTCAGGCTCGCGCAGCAGGGCCGCGATGTCGAGCCCCTTCGCCGGGTCGCCTCCGTCATAGTGAAAGACCGCGCAGCCCAGCGCCGCCAATAGCGACAATTCCTCGCGGAACGCCGTCTTCTCCGGGCTGCGGGTACAATAATGGAGCCGGAAATCGGCGCGGCGCCGCTTCAGCTCGGCGATCATCGCCATGATCGGGGTGATGCCGATGCCGCCGGCGATCAGCAGATGCCGCGCGGCATCCTCGGCGAGCGGAAAATGGTTGCGCGGCCACGACACTTCGACGATGTCGCCAGGCCGCACCCGCTCGTGCAGCTGGCGCGACCCCTCCCCGGCAGCCTCGCGCAAGACCGCGACGCAATAGCGGCGGCGCTCGGCCGGGTCGTTCCACAGCGAGTAGTCGCGCCAGACCCCGCCGGCGACCCGCACCGCGATATGGGCGCCGGCGGCAAACCGCGGCAGGTCATGCCCGTTCGGGTCGACCAGCTCGTAGCCGTTGATGTCCTCGGCGAGATAGGCGATCGAGCGGATGCGGAGGTCCATGCCGCCTTATACGGCAAAACCGGTTTGACTTCGCCGGCAAAGCGGAAATCATCGCCCGGTGAGGCCGGTGGGCTCGGTTGCCTGAAGCGGGGCGAGCCCAACCGCGCTATACCCGCATCTCTAGCGGAGGGATCGCGATGACCGGAATGCTCGAAGGGAAGGCGGCGCTGATCACCGGCGCCGGCGGCGGCATCGGCCGGGCGGCGGCGCTGGTCTTCGCCCGCGAAGGCGCACGGCTCGCGGTCGCGGACCTGGCCGCCGCGGCGGTCGAGGAGACCGTGGCGCTGGTCAACCGTGCCGGCGGCCAGGCGATCTCGTTCTCGGGCGACGTCACCGCAGGCGACACCGTGCGCGCGATGGTCGACGGCACGGTCGCCGCCTACGGCCGCATCGACTGCGCCTTCAACAATGCCGGCATCGCGCCGTACCAGGTCGCGGCCAGCGGCCACAAGACCGCCGACTGGAGCGAGGACTCGTTCGATCGCATGATCGCGGTCAATCTGAAAAGCGTGTGGCTGTGCATGAAAGAGGAAATCCGCCACATGCTGGCGCAAGGCGGCGGTGCGGTCGTCAATACCGGCTCGATCGCCGGGCTGATCGGGTTACCGACCTCGTCGGCCTATGTCGCCGCCAAGCACGGCGTGCTCGGGTTGACCAAGACCGCGGCGCTCGAATATGCGGGCGCGAAGATCCGGGTCAATGCGGTCTGCCCCGGCTTTATCAAGACCCGGATGACCGAAGACGCGATGCGCCGCCGCGGCGAGGCGATCATGGCCCAGATACCGCAGGGGCGCATGGGCGAGCCCGAGGAAATCGCGGAGATGGTCGCCTGGCTCGTTTCCGACCGCGCCAGCTACGTGACCGGCGCCTGCTACAACGTCGATGGCGGATGGATGGCGGTCTGACGGAGCGAGACCACACCGATGTCGGAAATTCCCCGATACGATCTGGTTACCGTGGGCGAGACCTTGCTGCGCCTGTCGCCGCCGGGAATGCAGCGGTTCGACCAGGCGCGCCTGTTCGAGATCGGCATCGGCGGCAGCGAGCTGAATGTCGGTTGCGTATTGGCCCGGCTCGGCCGACAGGTCGCCTGGGTCTCGCGCCTGCCGGAAGGGCCGCTCGGCCGCATCGTCGAGGGCGAGGCGCGGCGCCACGGGGTCGACACCCGCTGGGTCAGGCGGATCGAGGATGCCCGGCTAGGCCTGATGTTCTTCGAACCGGGCCCGGCGCCACGCAATGCGCGCGTGATCTATGACCGCAAGCAATCGGCCGCAGCCGGAATGGAGCTTGGCGACGCGCCGTGGGGCGACTTGATCGGGGCGAGCGCGCGCGTGCACTTGTGCGGCATCACCCCGGCCCTGGGACCGGGGTGCCGGGCGCTGACGATCGAGGTTGCCGGGCTCGCCGGCGCGGCCAAGAAGCCGCTCTCCTACGACCTCAACCATCGGGCGACATTGACCACGCCGGCGGAAGCCCGCGCCGTGCTCGACGCGGTTGCACCAAATCTCGAACTCCTGGTGCTGGCCGAGCGCGATGCGCAGAGCGTGCTCGGCTTCGCCGAGGCCGGCGCAGACCTCGCCGAGGCCGTCGCCGCCCGGTACGGCACGCCGCTCGTGGCCTTGACCCGGCCGCCGGGCAGCGATACCGGCGACCTGTTTCTGGCGCATGGCGTATTGCGCGAGGCGCCGCGCTATCCGGTCGAGATCGTCGATCGGATCGGCGCCGGCGACTCGTTTGTCGCTGGGCTGTTGCACGGGGTCCTCGACGGCGATCTCGATCTTGCGATCCGCCTGGCGGCCTATCTCGCGGCGATCGCCCTCGCCACGCCCGGCGACATCAATTTCCTCGGGCCGGAGGATCTCGCCGCATTCACCTCCGACACGGTCGGACGACTGCTGCGGTGAGCCAGGCCGGCCGCCGCATCAGCACTTGATCGACCTGCAGGTCAGGTAGCCGCTGATCGCCGGGGCGGTGAGGTTCTCGAAAACGGTGAAGACCTTCTGGACCGGCATGATCTTCGCGTTCGCGACATAGATCACGTCGTTGTCGTGCAGCAGAAAGCGCTTGGCGAGGGCGTAGGATTTCGCGTTGTAGAGGTCGAGCTGATAGGCGACCGGCTCGACCCCCGGCGGCGCACCCGGCACCGGGGGTTCGCCGAGCGCTTTGACCAGCCTCGCCGGCTCGTAGCGCATCAGGAATATCGCCCGCGGGTCGGCATTTTGGTCCAGCAACCCGCCCGCGCGTCCGAGCGCCTCGATCAGCGACACGTTTTCCCGGTCGAAGGTGACCGCCCTGTTTATCGTGGTGGCGCCGAACACGCTGACGACCCGCGGCTTGCGCTCGACCGTGATGACATCGCCCGGCCGCGCAAAGATGTCCTCGTCGGGGTCGGCGACGAGGGCTGCGAGCGGGATCGCCGCCGTGATCCCGTCGCGCGACAGCTCGACATAGGTGTCGTGGACCGGCGCGGTCGTACCGCCGGCCGCCGCGATCGCCTGCATCAGCGTCGTTCCGCCCTCCGAGAGGGTGACCCGGGCCCCTTTGATGAGGTCGCCCGACACCGCGACGGAATTGACGTCGCTGCTTTTGACGACGACCAGCAGCTGCGGCTCGATCGCCTTTTGCGCCAGACGGCGGGCGATCAGGTGCCCAACCGCGGTCGGGGTGAGGCCGACGACCGGGATGCGCCCGGCATAGGGAATGGTGATGGCGCCGTCGGGGCCGACTTGCTGGTCGGGGATGCTTGTGCCGGAGCGCCCGGTCGGCTGCAGCGACTGCAACGTCGACTGCCCTTCCGCGGTGTTCCGCAGACGTGCGAGCGTGCTGCTCAGCTGACCGGACGATATCGGCCCGACCGGCAGGGCCACGCCGGCGGCTCGCAATCTGTCGACAAGCTCGCTGCCGGTCGCCGTGGTCGCCGACAACGACCGCCCGAACAGCCCGTTCCCGGCTGCTTCCCAGATCACGACCGACACCACGTCGCCGACTTCGATCGGCAGTTCGGGCGGCGGCGTATATTTCGGGAAACGCGAGTGAAACGGAATAGTGGGCTGCGCCGCCAGGGTGCCGAGCACCCGATCGTCGATCCTGACGATGTCGAACCGGGGATAGCCAGGCCCGTGCGAGTCGGCGATGACCTGATCGCCCGACGGGCCGGTTGTCGGTATCGCCGAGCACGCGGCGAGCGTAACTAACAGCGTCGAGAGAAAGAAGAAAACCCGGTTCATTGCAGCCGGAGTCTCCCCTTTGCCCAGCGGGGCTTCCGCGCACCGGTCGAATTGGCGGCGTCGGCATCGACCTTTTAGCATTATTCATTGCTGAATCAAAGATCGGCGCCGATATCGCGGTCAGAAGTGGCGGTAGCCGGGGCTTTTCACGGCGATAGGCCGGCCCGCGGGATCGACGAGCCGCACCCCCTCCCCCGCCTCGATCGTGCCGATTGCGGTCAAGGCCAAGCCAAGATCGGCCCCCACCCGGACGATCGCCGGGTCCATCGCCGCCGGCGCGGTGAACAGCAATTCATAATCGTCGCCGGCGCCGGCCAGTTTTGCCCGCATTTCCGGCGCCGCCGCGATGGCCGCCGCGGCCGCTGGCGACAGCGGCAACAAGGCCGCGGCGACCGTCGCCGCCACTTGCGACGCCGCGCAGATGTGGCCGAGATCAGCGAGCAGCCCGTCGGAAACATCGATCATCGCGTGGGCGATCCCCGCGAGCCGCGGCCCCAGCGCCGTGCGCGGCTCCGGCAACCGGTAGCGCCCCGAGAGCGCGGCGCGATGCTCGGCCGGAAGCGCTTCGTATTCGCCCTTCAGCACCGCCAGGCCCAGGCCGGCATCCCCGATCGTCCCCGACACCCACACCCGGTCGCCCGGTTGCGCGCCGCGGCGGCGGATTTCGGCCCCCGCGGCGACATCACCGATCGCGGTCAGCGACAACACCGCCGGCCCCGACGTCGCAACCGAGTCGCCGCCAAGCAGATCGACCCCGAACCGGCGCTGGTCCTCTGCAAGCCCTGCGGCAAAGCGGGCAACCCATGCGTCGTCGATCGTCTCAGGCAATGCCGTCGTCAACAGGTAATGGCGCGGTCGCGCGCCCATGGCCGCCAGGTCCGACAGGTTGACGCGCAGCAATTTGCGCGCCACCAGGTCGGGCGGATCGTCCGGCAGATAATGGATTCCGGCAACGATCGCATCGGCCGTCACGACCAGGCGGCGCCCCGGCTCGCAGTCGAACAGCGCGGCGTCGTCGGTCAATCCCAGCCCGCCGGGCCCGGCAAGCGGCGCGAAAAAGCACCGGATGCGGCCAAACTCGCCGAGCCCGCCGGCAGTCATCGCCTACATCTCGGCAGGGCGCAGGGTGCGGGCGAGGTGATCGAGAACGCCGTTCGCCAGGCCCGGCTGCTTGCCTTCAAAGAACGCATGGGCAAGGCCGACATATTCGCTCAAGGTCACCCGCGGCGGGATATCGCGGCGATGGACGATCTCGAACGCGCCGGCTTCCAGCAGCAACCGCAATATCGTCTCCAGTCGCGCCAGCGGCCATTCCTCGGTGAGCGACGCCGCAATCGCCTCGTCTAGGCGATCGCGGTCGGCAACGACACCGCGCACGATCTCGGCAAACAGCGTCGCGTCGGCATCGCCGTAATCATTGCCGTCGATCTCGCGACCGAGGCGGTGATTGGCAAATTCGCGCACCACCCCGTCGGCGCCGAGCCCGGGGTTCAGTTCGAGCTGGTAGAGAGCCTGCACTGCCGCCAGGCGGGCGGCCCGGCGCCGGCTCCCGCCGCCACGGCGGCCGGGTCCGGCGCCATGCACAGGCTCCTCGGTCGGGTTCACTCCGCGCTCCCGGCAAATCGCCGCTTCAAGGCAACCATCGCCAGGCAGGCACGGACCGCCTTGCCGCCCATGTCGCGCCCATCGCATGACGTCCGCGCCAGGGCCTGCGCCTCGTTGTTGCAGGTGGCGATGCCGAAACCGATCGCGAGACCGTCGCGGCAGGCCAGGTCCTGCAGGCCGCGTGCGCTTTCGCTGCAGACATGGTCGTAATGACTGGTCTCGCCGCGGATCACGCAGCCAAGCGCGACGTATCCGTCGAAATTGCCGGATTTCGCGGCGAACTTGATCGCACCGGGGATCTCGAAGGCACCCGGCACCGCCACCGCCTCGAAGGTGGCGCCCGCCTCCGCCAATGCCCGCTCGGCGCCTTGCCGCAACAGGGCGCTGATATGCGGATAGAATTGCGCCTCGACCAGCAGCAGATGGGGAGTTTTGGTCATCGTCCGGCCTCGTGGGCGGCTTCGCCGCGGGCATTGAGAAGCCGCGCGACATAGCGCGCGATCGGGTCGACTTCGAAATTGAGCAATTGGCCGGGTCGCGCCTCGCCCAGATTGGTGTGGGCCAGCGTGTACGGGATGATGTTGACGCCGAAGTTCCGGCCCGCGACCTGGTTGACCGTCAGGCTGATGCCGTCGAGCGCGACCGACCCCTTTTCCGCAACCAATGCGGCGAATTCGGCCGGCGCCGCGATCGTGAAGCGGACCGACTCGGCGTCCTGCCGGCGCTCGACAATCTCGGCGACGCCGTCGACATGGCCCGAGACGATATGCCCGCCGAACTCGTCGCCGAGTTTCAGCGAGCGTTCGAGGTTGACGGCCGTCCCTTCGGTCCAGCCGCCGAGGGTCGAGCGCGCCAGCGTCTCGCCCGATGCCTGAACCGCGAAGGCCCCGTCCTCGAGCGCAACCACCGTCAGGCATACGCCGGAACAGCAGATCGAGGCGCCGATATCGATCGACGCGATGTCGAACCCTGTCGCGATCGTCAGCTCGAGGCCGTTGCCGCGCCGCAGCCGCCGCACCCGGCCGAGATCGGTAATGATTCCGGTGAACATGGCGCTAGGCTAAGAGCCTCTCCGGCCGCAGGCAAGGGGCGGACGAAGCCGCCCTTCCGGCGTTTACCGGCCAGATGCGCCCATTGTTAAGGCCCACGCGATGGAGATATTGAGAAAGCAACGGTTCCGCCTTTGTGCGGGAGCGGCCTCCCTGCTGTTGGTGATGGCTGCCGCAGAACCCGCCTTTGCCCAGGCCGGCTCGACCTTGCCCGATCCGGCGGTGCCCTGCCCCGCCTTCGCGCGCCATCCCGGCGGCGCTTGGACCGTGATGACGCCGGTCACGCTCGATGTCGCCGGCATGGCGATGCACTTCGCCCCCGGCACGGTCTTCGCGCCCAACTCGTCAACGCACGGCGTCGCGATGCACGACATTCTCGATCGCAAGTGCGGAAACCTGTCGGGCCCGCCGGCGGCCCGCTAGAACGGCCTGCCGGCGCCCGGCGGGGCGAGGCGGTAGGTTTCGACGATGTCGCCCCCCGCCGTTTGGATCGACGCCAGTTCCAGGCGCGGCGCGTCGGCGAGCCGGTCGAGGCCGAGCGCGGCGACCGCCGCTACGCCGTCGCCGCCCAATGCCAGCGGCGCATGCATCCACACCACCCGGTCGACAAGGCCGCCTCGCCACAGCGAGGCCGCGAGTCGGCCGCCGCCCTCGACCAGCACGCGGGTCAGGCCCCGGCCGCCCAGCGCCAGAAGGGCCTTTTCAAGGTCGATCCGGCCATCCCCGTCCGGCTCCGCCGCGACGATCTCGACCCCGCGCTCGCGCAACGCGCGCCAACGCTCGGGGGATGAGGAGCCGAGCGTCAACACCCAGGTCGGCACCGTGCTCGCCTCGGCGAAAACCCGCGCTGCGAGCGGCAGCCGCAGCCGGCGATCGAGCACGACCCGCACCGGCGAGCGGCCGCCAAGCCCGGGCAGCCGGCAGGTCAGCTGCGGATCGTCGGCGGCGACCGTATCGGTGCCGACCAGGATCGCGTCGTGCGCGGCCCGCAATGCATGCGCGCGGTCGCGTGCGGCAGAGCCGGTGATCCACCGGCTTTCGCCGCTCGCCGTCGCGATGCGGCCGTCCAGCGAGGTCGCGAGCTTCAACGTCACCAGCGGGCGTCCGGTGCCCAAGCGCTGAAAGAACCCGGCATTCGCTTCGCGGGCCTCGTCAGCGCACAATCCGGTCTGAACCGCGACACCCGCCGCCCGCAGCCGGGCCATTCCGGCGCCGGCGGTGCGCGGGTCGGGGTCTTCGACCGCGGCGACGACGCGCGCCACCCCCGCGGCGATCAGCGCATCGGCGCAAGCCGGGCCGCGCCCCGCGTGGGAGCACGGCTCGAGCGTAACATAGGCGGTGGCGCCGCGCGCCGCCGCGCCGGCCCGGGCCAGCGCTTCGGCTTCGGCGTGCGGCCGGCCGCCCGGCTGCGTCCAGCCGCGCCCGACGACACGCCCGCCATTGACGATCACGCAGCCGACCGCCGGGTTGGGCCAGGCCGAGCCGAGCCCTCGCCGGGCAAGCGACAGTGCCGAGCGCATCGCGGCATGGTCGCGCCGGTCCGTTTCCTCCTGGTCGGTCGGCGACGGCGCGCCGGCCTTAATCGCCATCCGCCGCGATCCGCCCGACGAATTCGCCGAAATCCTTGGCTTCGCGGAAATTGCGATAGACCGAGGCAAAGCGGATATAGGCGACCTGGTCGAGCGAGGAAAGCGCCTCCATCACCAAGCCGCCGATGACCTCGCTGGGGATTTCGGTTTCGCCTGAGCTTTCGAGCTGGCGCACCAGCGAGTTGATGATGCGCTCGACCCGATCGGGCTCAAACGGCCGCTTGCGCAACGCGACATAGATCGAGCGGGCCAGCTTGTCGCGGTCGAACTGCTGGCGCTGGCCGTTCTTCTTGACGACGATCAGCTCGCGCAATTGCACGCGCTCGAACGTCGTGAACCGCGCCGCGCAGTTCGGGCAGAAGCGCCGTCGGCGGATCGCGCCGCGATCGTCGGTCGGCCGCGAATCCTTGACCTGGGTATCATCCGTGCCGCAGAACGGACAGCGCATTTCCTCCTCCGTCGTTCCACGCCTGCGCCGCCGCGTGCATCGCAGGGCTTGCCGTCACGACCGCTCCAACGCCTGATAGATCGGAAATCGCGCGCAGAGCGCCGCAACCTGCCCGCGCACGCGCGCCTCGCACGCGGCATCGCCGTCCGGGTTGCGGGCGAGTCCGCGCAGAACCTCGACGATCCATTCGCCGATCTGGCGAAACTCGCCGGTCCCGAAGCCGCGCGTGGTCGCCGCCGGCGACCCCAGCCGAATGCCCGAAGTCACGGTCGGCTTTTGCGGGTCGAACGGGATGCCGTTCTTGTTGCAGGTGATCCCGGCGCGCTCCAAGGCCTGCTCGGCGGCGCGCCCGGTCAACCCCATGGGGCGCAGATCGACCAGCATCAGGTGCGTGTCGGTGCCGCCGGAGACGATCGCGAGGCCAGCCTCCGCCAGGGTTGCCGCCAGCGCCTGGGCATTGTCGACGACGGCGCGGGCGTAGAGGGCAAACTCCG
Organism: Alphaproteobacteria bacterium; assembly: GCA_030041385.1. Lineage (GTDB taxonomy): Bacteria > Pseudomonadota > Alphaproteobacteria > ATCC43930 > CGMCC-115725 > DATARH01. Next base: position 50,546 of record JASHNY010000020.1, on the reverse strand, counting down.
GCCGCGACGCCTCTGCCAGGGCGACCGCCTTGGCCGCGATCGCGTGCATCAGCGGGCCGCCCTGAAGGCCCGGGAACACGGCGGAGTTGATGCGCTTGCCGAGCTCTTCGTCATTGGCGAGAATCATGCCGCCGCGCGGCCCGCGCAGGGTTTTGTGCGTGGTCGTGGTGACGACGTGGGCATGCGGCAGCGGGCTCGGATGCACCCCGCCGGCGACCAGACCGGCGAAATGCGCCATGTCGACCATCAGGTACGCGCCGACCCGGTCGGCAATCTCGCGAAACCGGGCAAAGTCGATAATGCGCGGATAGGCGCTGCCGCCGGCGATGATCAGGCGCGGCCGGTGCGTTTCGGCCTGGCGCTCGACCTCCTCAATGTCGATGCGTCCGTCCTGGGCCCTCACGCCATAGGTCACCGACCGGAACCACTTGCCCGACACATTGGCGCTGGCGCCGTGGGTCAGATGGCCGCCGGCCGCGAGCGACATGCCGAGGATCGTGTCGCCCGGCGCCAACAGGGCAAGATAGACCGCCTCGTTCGCGGGCGCCCCGGCATGCGGCTGCACATTGGCGAATTGGCAGCCGAACAGCCGCTTGGCGCGGTCGATTGCCAGCCGCTCGGCAATATCGACGAACTCGCAGCCGCCGTAATAACGGCGCCCCGGATATCCCTCGGCATACTTGTTGGTCAGTACCGAGCCCTGCGCCTCAAGTACAGCGCGGGACACGATGTTCTCGCTGGCGATCAGCTCGATCTGCGATTGCTGCCGGCCGAGCTCTGCCCTGACGGCCGCCGACAATTCGGGGTCCGTTACGTCGAGACTGTCGGCAAAAAGGCCGCTGGGGGGGACGAAGCGCGGGGACGGCGCTGTTGAATTGGGCAGGGGATCACCTATCCGGCAAGACGACACGCGACGCTGCGGCCAGCCGCAGCGCCAATACGGCACAACCTACCATATCTCGGTCGCCGATGTCAGCGTGCCACCAGGACTCGCGTCGAATTCGGATTCTTCACGCTGTCGAGCCGCGCCCAGAGCAATCCGACAAATCGCAACATGAGCAAGCACAATGCATGTTCACCGATTATCAGACTCGATCTGTCGTCACGGCCTTAGCTGTCTTGAGCGTGACTGCCAAGTCATTTGCGCCAGCCTTACTGCTCATTACTGTAATCACTTGTAGGTTTAGGTTGACACTGGCAATTCGCTCTGCAATTCTGGCCCTCCCCAATCTCGCTCGATTAGCCGAGGCAGAACATGGCTGAACTTACGTCGCCCAAGCTGGCGGAAGAGGAATTGCTGCGAATGACCGCCGACGTAGTATCCGCTTATGTCAGGAACAATACGCTGGCGACGGGTCAGCTTGCCGAGGTGATCCATGCTGTTTACAACTCTTTGCGCGGGCTTGATGCGCAAGTAGCGGAGCCGCCGGCCGAACCGTTGAAGCCGGCGGTGCCGATCCGCAAATCGATCATGCCCGATTACCTGGTTTGCCTGGAAGACGGCAAGAAATTGAAGATGCTGAAGCGTCATTTGCGATCGACCTACAATATGTCGCCCGATGAATACCGGGCGAAATGGGGGCTGGGCGCGGACTATCCGATGGTGGCGCCGAAATATGCCGAGCAGCGTTCGGCCTTTGCCAAGAAGATCGGGTTGGGGCGCGGCACCGGAGGGCGTTCGCGGGCAGCAAAAAAATAGCCGGACAGGCGCTGCCTCGCCCCGGATTGTACCCGGCCGGTCGCGCCGAGAGCTGCCGAACCGGCCGATCGATTGGAGCTGTTCCGAGCGGCGCCTGGGCATGTCCCGGCCGCGGGCGGGTCACCTCTCGACCGGCTCCATCCACAACCGAAGCCACTCCACCAGCCCGGCCTGGCTGACCCGGCCCGCAAAAAATTCGAACGCACGGTCGAGCGCGCGCGGATTGTCAGCGAATGCGCCGCGATAGGCGTTGGCTTCGAGAAAGGCCGACGCGGCGGCGAGCGCGGTGCGCTTGTTGCCGGCGGCAAAGGCGCGGGCGCCGTAGACCGCCGCCATCAACGCGGCCGCCAGCACGGCGTGGTCGCGGTCCATGAAATAGGCCCAGATGTTCCAAGGGCGCCGGATTGCGGTCTGCAGGGCGGCGCCATCGCGCAAGGCGTGCGGCTCGCCGGTCTTGGCGACGATCTCGCGATTGAGTGCAACAACCGCCTCGAACGAGACCCAGCGCGGCTCGCCGGTCAATCGGCCGAGCCTAGCCGAGCCGCGCCGCGATCGCCGGAAGAGCCGCGATGTCGATGCCGTTCGCGGCCGCTTGGGAGACCAAGGCCACCGGGTCGGCACCCTCGCGCATCCGGGTCAAGGCCCACACCAGCGTCGAGCGGGTGCCGCTGCGGCAATGGGCGACAACCGGCCGCACCGCCTGGCCCAACACGGTTGCGAAGGCATCGACATCGGCCCGCGTCAGCGTCGCCGCGGTAAACGGAATGTGGTGATAGGCCAGTCCGCGCGCTTCGGCCAGCTTGCGCGCCTCGGCGGCGGGCAGCTGACCCGGGTCTTCGCCGTCCGGACGGTTGTTGATGATCGTCTTGACGCCGGCATCGGCCAGCGCCTCGATATCGGCACGGTCAAGCTTGCCGGCAACACTCAGCCCGGGGGCAAGCTCGGCATGCGGAGGCATTGGCGACGGCATCGATCGGCTCCATGATTGCCTGCGGACAGGGTTGCAGGCTGCGGCCGCGCCGTCATCAGAAAAATCGCGGAAACCGGTTTTCGGCCGGTTCCTGAAGGTCTTACGCGGCGAACTGCCCGGGTCGCTGCACCAGGTCGCCGGCGCGTATCCAGAACCGCTCCAGCCGGCCCAGCGTGGTGATGACCGCCTCGAGATCCTCGCCGGTGACCAGGGTCTGCGACAGCATCTCGCTGTGCCGGTGATGCATCTTGCTCAGGCGGTCGCGGAGCTGCCGGCCCTTTTCGGTCAGGCGAACGTGGATCGAGCGGCGATCGTGCACCGAACGCTCCTGCGAGAGATAGCCGTTTTCGACCATCTTCTTGACGTTGTAGGAGACGTTGGAGCCGAGATAGCAGCCGCGCAAGGTGAGCTCGCCGACCGTCATCTCCGCGTCGCCGATGTTGAACAGCATCATGCCTTGCACGTTGTTGATGTCGTGAATCCGCAGCCCATCGAGCTCGAGCTTCACCACTTCGAGGAAGTGGCGGTGCAGCCGCTCGACCAGCGAAATCACCTCAAGATAGCGGTTGGACATACCTGCCTCGCGTGACGACCGTCGGGCGGCGAAGATAGGGCGGGTTTTGTTAAATTTTCGTTGTCATGGTTTGGTCCCGGCGCTGCGCACGAACTGCATGATCGCGGAAAAATCGAGCCCGCCGTGGCCGCCATCGACCAAGAGCTGGTAGAGGTTGGCGGCGGCGGCGCCCATCAGGGTCGGCGCGCCGCTGGCGCCGGAGGCGGCCTGCGCAAGGCGCAGGTCCTTGAGCATGTTGGCTGCGGTAAAGCCGGCCGCATAGCCGCGGTTTGACGGCGCTGCGGGAACCGGACCCGGCATCGGGCAGTAATTGTTCATTGCCCAGCACGAACTCGTCGACGTGCTGCAGATGTCCCACAAGGTCTGCGCCGGCAGGCCCAGCTTCTCGGCGAGGACAAAGCCCTCGCAGACGCCGATCATCGACACGGCGAGCATCATGTTGTTGCAGATTTTGGCGGTCTGGCCGGCGCCCGACGGGCCGGCATGGACGATCGTCCGCCCCATGTTCTTCAGGATCGGCTCACCTCTGGCAAAGGCCGATGCCTCGCCGCCGACCATGAAGGTCAGCGTCCCCGCCTCGGCACCGATCGTGCCGCCGGAGACCGGCGCATCGAGCATCGCCAAACCGGCCTCGGCGGCAGCGGCCGCAACCAATCGCGCGGTTTCGACATCGATCGTCGAGCAATCGATCAGCAGCGCGCCTTTCTTGGCCCGCGCGATGATGCCGTCGGGGCCGAGATAAACCGCCCGCACCTGCGGCCCCGCCGGCAGCATCGTGATCACGATGTCGCCCGCGGCAGCGGCTTCGACCGCACTTGCCGCGGCATGCCCGCCCTTTTCGCCCAGCATCTTCAGCGGCGCCGCGACGATGTCGTAGCCGGTGACCCGGTGCTGCGCCTTCAAGAGATTGGCCGCCATCGGCGCACCCATATTGCCGAGCCCGATAAATCCGATCGTCGCCATCGCCTGCCTCTCCGGTGCGGATACCTGGCGACTTTCTGTCATTGCCGGCGCGGCGACGCAATCCCGCGAGCAAGGACCAATGGCAAAGCTGCGCCGGTGCGGGGACCCACCGGTCGCCATCCTTAGCCGCGCCAAGAGCGAAGGCGTGGGTGGCCAGGCCAAGCCCGGCCAAGGGAGCAAAGGAGAATTCGGTCCAGGCGAAACCCGCTCTAATCGAAGGTCAACTCGCCGGGGCCAAGCGGGGTGAAGTAGGTCTCGACCATGGCGGCGTCGACCTCACCCAGCGTCGGCGGCTGCCAGCGCGGGCGCTGGTCGCGGTCGATGATCGCCGCACGCACCCCTTCATAGAAATCGTGCCCGGCCATCACGTGCTGGCTGATGCGGTATTCGAGCATAAGCGCGGCGTCGAGGTCGAAGCCCGCGCCGATCGTCATCTGGCGCAGGAAAATTTTCTGGCTGGTCGGTGATCTCGCGATCAGCGCCGTGCGCGTCTTCCTTGCCCAATCGGCATCGTCGCCGACCTCGCTCTCGAGCGCCGCAAGGATCGCCTCGACGCTATTGCCGGCGAAGGCCCGGTCGATCGCCGCCTGCAGCGGCGCAAGCGGCGGCGGGCCGGGATCGCCGACGAAGGCCGCCAGCACCGCATCGATCGCCCCCGCACCCGCCAGTGCGGCGACGAGTTCGCCGAGCCGCGCGCGCGGGACGAAATGCGAGGCGAGGCCGCAATAGAGCGCGTCGGCAGCGCCGAGCCGGGCGCCGGACAAGCCCATGTAGCGGCCGATATGGCCGGGGCAACGGTTGAGGAAATGCGTCGCGCCGACATCGGGAAACAGGCCGATGCCGGTCTCGGGCATCGCCAGCGCGGTGCGCTCGGTGGCGACGCGATAGCGCCCGTTCAGCGACATCCCGGCGCCGCCGCCCATCGTGATGCCGTCGATCAGCGCCACATAGGGTTTGCGATAGCGGTGAATGCGCCGGATCAGGCGGTACTCTTCGCGAAAAAAGGCGGCGGTCAATGAGCGGTCGGAGGCGATGCCCATCCCCGCCTCGTAGATCGCGCGGATGTCGCCGCCGGCGCAAAAGGCGCGGTCGCCGGCACCCCGGATCACGACCGCCACGATGCCTGGATCGGCCTCCCAAGCGCGCAATACCGGATCGAGCCGGCGATACATGTCGAGCGTGAACGCGTTGAGCGCCTGCGGCCGGTTCAGCGTAACCAGCCCCAGCCCGCCCCTTCGCTCGAACAGGATGTCGTCGTCCCCGCTCATCCGCTCAGACCGGCACCGTACCCCTGACCACGTTGCGGTGCATGATGCGCCGGTAACGGGTCATCTCGTAATTGGCGACCGCGCGGTGCAGCAGGCAGCGGTTGTCCCACATCACCAGGTCGCCGACCCGCCAGCGATGGACATAGACGAAATGAGGCTGCGTCGCGTGGCGCAGCAACTCGTCGAGCAAGGCCGCGCCTTCGGCCTCGGGCAGGCCAAAAACATGCCTGGCGTGGTTGCCGAGATAAAGCGCCTTGCGCCCGGTTTCCGGGTGGGTGCGCACCAGCGGATGATCCACCGGCGGCAGCGCGGCGGCATAATAGCCGGCGTTGCGGCGCCCGGCTTCCCACTGAAAGACGACGCGCAGGCCGGCAATCCGCCGTTTCGTTTCCGGCGGCAATGCGTCGTAGGCCAGGACCGTGTTGGCGAATTCGGTGTCGCCGCCGGCGGGCGGCAACTCGACCGCGTGCAACGTCGTCAATAGCGGCGGCGTCGGATAATAGGGCTTGTCGGTGTGCCAGCGATAATTGGCGCCCGCTGCGACCCGGTCGGTCGGATGGCCGTCGGCGTCGAGATTGGCGGTAACATGGGCGATTTCGCGTCGCTTGCTCTCGGCCCGGTGGCCGCCATGGCGCTCGACCTCGCCGAACTGCGCGGTAAACGCGTATTGCTGCTCGCGGCTTAGTGCCTGCCCGGGGAAAACGACGATATGGTGGTCGCACAACGCCGTGCCGATGCGGTCCCGCGCCGCGATCGTCAACGGTTGCGCGAGATCGATGCCGGTGATCGCGATGCCGCCTGCCGGCGACAGGCGCGGGCCGATGGTCAGGTCCAACCGCCCTCCCCGATCAAGACGACAGTTTGTGCAGAAACCCCGTGCGCTGCGCCGCGCCGGCATTGAGGAACGCCGCATCCTGGCCGGCCAGGATGAACCGCGCGCCCATCTCGATATAGCGCGGCATGATCGCCTCGTTATAGATGCCGGCCATGCCGGGAAACTTGCCGTGCTGCCGGCAGGCCGCGATCATCTTGCCATAGGCCTCGGCAACCCGCTCGTTGCCGAAATCGCCGTGGATGCCCATTTCGGCGCACAGATCATTGGTGCCGATCAGCAATACATCGACCCCCGGCACGGCGGCGATCTCCGCCGCGTTGGCGATCGCGGTCGGCGTTTCCAGCATCACGATCGTCAGGTTGGCGGCGTTAAGGGCGGAGGCCGCCTCGCCGCTCGACGCCGAGCGCAATCCGTAATGCGGCCCGATCCCGCCCATCGAGCGGTGCCCGACCGGCGGGTATTTGAGCCGGTTGACGACCTCGCGCGCCTCGGCTGCGGTGTCGACATGCGGCATGACGATGCCGAGCGCACCATTGTCGAGCGCCCGCGTTGCGATCGCGTATTCGCCGTTGGGCACGCGCGCGATCGGGGCGATGCCGGCGTCGAGCGCTGCGGTCGAGATTTGCGCGCACGCCTCCAGCGACATGACCCCGTGCTCCATGTCGAGGAACAACCAGTCGAACCCGGCGGTCGCCATCGCCTTGGCGATCTCGACGCTGCGGGTCATGCGGATGCCGACGCCGAGCGACAATTTCCCCTGTTCGAGCTTTTCGCGCGCGACATTGCGGACGCTCGGCATCGGCCCCTCCCTCAGATCATTGCGGCATCCTATTCGGCCTTGAAGCAATAGGCGGCAAGCTTGTTGCCGTCGAGGTCGCGGCAATAGCCGGCATAGGCAGTCGGATGCCAGGAGCGCGGCCCGACCGCGCCTTCATCGGCCGCACCGGCGGCAAGCGCCGCCTTGTGAAACGCCGCAACCGCCGCCCGGCTCGGCGCGGCAAAGCTGATCGTGCCGCCGTTGGCATGTGTCGCCGGCTGGCCGTTGGCCGGCTTCAGCACGAAGAATTCCGGCGCGTCGGCCCCCCAGATCGAGCCGTTGTCGCCAAGATCGCGGAGCCGCTTCAATCCCAGCGGCGCCAGCACCGCATCGTAAAACGCCCGCGCCTTGGCCAGATCGTTGGTGCCAACCGTGACATGAGTAAAGATCGCCATCCTCGCCTCCTTCGCGATATCGGTTCGCGGGGCATGTTAGGCCGAAGCCGGTCCGCGCAAAAGAGAGACGCCCCGAAGCCAAGCGTATTGTCGAGAATGCGAAGCGCCTGAAACCCGCGCGCGCCGCCGATCCGGACTACGGCGCCTCCGGCAGCCATCGGCCGCCCTGTTTCACCAGTGCCGCCGCCTCGCGCGGGAACTCGTCGTCGACCGTGTATTCGTAGCAGCGGATGCGGGCAGCCGCGGGAACGGCGGCATCGATCGCCGCGAGCGCCTCGCCCAGGGTCTCGAAATCGCCGGTGAATTGCAGCCGGGTGTTCCACACCCCCTTCGCCGCGCGGGTCAGCATGCCGCGCGTCGGCATGTCGGTTTCCGGAACCCGGTCGAGATAGGCGGTGATCTCGACGCCGACCGGCGCGTCTGCGCGCGTCTCGTCGCGGGTCACCTCGACGCGATAAGTCTCGTAGGTCATCGGTCGCGGTTATACCGCTCGCCACGCCGCTGCGCTAACATCGCGAGGACGTTTCGTGCCGACGCGGGAGAGGTCCGGGCGAGACGCTGCTCGCCTGGCTCCTCGAAGACTGGCCTGCCGCCGCGGCGATGGCCAAGGTCGAGCGCCTCGCCCAAGGCGCAGCCGTCGGCGCCGAGTAGGGCGCCGTAGGATGGGCTAAGCATCGCGAAGCCCATCGCGTTTGCTTTTCACCACGCAGACACGAAGAACACAGAGGAATAGCGCGCGGAGGACTCTTCTCCGTGTCCCCTGTGCCTCTGTGGTGAATCGTTCTTTGCTGATGGGTTTCGCTGCGCTCAACCCATCCTACAGCTACTGGCCGACGAAAAAGGCCGCCCGTTGCCGGACGGCCCCTTTTCGTCGTCATTGCGAGCGGATCGAAGCAATCTCGATCAGGTGCTTGCTCCGTCGAGATTGCTTCGTCCCCGCGGATCAGGTCCGCGGGTTCCTCGCAATGACAGCACCGTAGGATGGGCTAAGCATCGCGAAGCCCATCGCTTTTGCTTTTCACCACGGAGACACGAAGAACACAGAGGAATAGCGCGCGGAGGACTCTTCTCCATGTCCTCTGTGCCTCTGTGGTGAATCATTCTTTGCTGATGGGTTTCGCTGCGCTCAACCCATCCTACGGCTACTGGCCGACGAAAAAGGCCGCCCGTTGCCGGACGGCCCCTTTTCGTCGTCATTGCGAGCGGATCGGGTCCGCGGGTTCCTCGCAATAACAGATGCCCCCGTGGCTTACGAATGCCAGCGGAAGGCTTGCTGCTTGCGCTGCGAGCCCTGGCTCAATTTGATGTTGACGAGGCCCGGGCCGGGGTGGCGCATCAGCTGGTTGAGCGCGTCGCGCACGTCCTTCGGGTCTTCGACATAGGCGCCGAAGCCGCCGAACGCCTGCATCATCTGGTCATAGCGCGCGCCGTAGATCAGCGTGTTCGGCCTCATCTTGAGCATCGGGTCATTCGGGATTTCCGGCATCCCCGGCCCGATGCCGCCATTGTTGAGCACGACGATCTTGGCCGGCATGCCATAGCGGCACAGCGTCTCCATCTCCATGCCGGAGAAGCCGATCGCCGAATCGCCCGACACGTGGACGACCGGCCGGTCGGGATGCACGACGCAGGCGGCGATGACGATGCCGAGCCCGACCCCCATCGTGCCGTAGCTGCCGGCGTTCATGTACGAGCGCGGGTTTTCGAGCGGCATCTGGGTGCCGCCGATATCCATCGTCGTCGCGCCTTCGCTGCACAGCACGACGTTTTTCGGCAGCCACTCGCGGATGTCCTTGAACAGCCGGTAATAGCCGCCCGGCGCCGAGTCGTCGTTGACCTGCGGGGCGATCATCTCGGCATTTTCCCTGGCCTTCGCCGCCAGCGCCTGGCGCCACGGCGAGCCTTCGGGGTGGAACCACTGGCGGCCCTGCAATGCCTGGTTCATCTGGGTCATGATCGCCTTGCCGTCACCCAGCAGCGCCACGTCGGCCGGCTTGTTCTGGTGCATCGACTCCGGCGAGATGTCGAGCTGCACGACCTTCACATCTTTCGCATAGCGCGGCGGCAGGCCGAAATGCAGGATCCAGTTGAACCGCGCGCCCATCAGAAACACCACGTCGGCCTGCTGCAGGGCCAGCGTGCGGGCCGCACCGGCCGACAGCGGGTGATCGTCGGGCATCACGCCCTTGCCCTTCGGGGTGCGGACAAACGGGATTTGCGTGCGCTCGATGAACTTGCGCACCTCTTCGGTCGCGCCCGAATAGGCCATGCCCTGGCCGATCAGCGCGAGCGGGCGCTGCGCCGATTGCAGCACAGCGAGCGCGCGGTCGACGTCGTCCGGCATTGCGATCGTGCGCGGCGGGTCGGGGCACTTCGCCGCCTCGACCACCTGGCCCTCGTCGCACTTGCCCTGGATGATGTCGTCGGCGATGTCGAGATAGGCGGAGCCCGGCCGGCCATAGATCGAGTTGCGCACCGCCATCTCGACATAGAACGGGATGCGGTGCACATGCTCGATCGCGTGGGCCCATTTGCACACCGGGGTCGCGGCCAATACCTGGCGCTCTTCCTGGAACGCGCCCATGCCGTTGCGGAAGGTCTCGGACGCGCCGCCGACCAGGATCATCGGCCAACAATTCTGCTGCGCGTTGGCAAGGCCGGCGAGACCGTGGATGACGCCCGGGCCCGTCACCACGATGCAGGCGCCCGGCCGCCCGGTCAGAAACCCGACCGCGCCCGCCGCGTACGACGCCGCCTGCTCGTTGCGCATGCCGATATACGGCAGGCCCACCTTCTGCGCCGCCTCGGCCAGCGGCCCGACGGGGAACCCGACGACCCCGAACATGAATTGCACGCCCTGCTGCTTGAGGCTTCGCGCCAGCAGCTCTGCGCCGGTAATTTCAGCCATAATCCCCTCCCGAAAGACCGCCAGGTCCGGTTCCGACAATGCGTCGGGGCACAGATTACGCATTTATGGCGGAACGGGAAAACCCCTATCGCGGGACGGGGCTATGCGCAGGACCGCGGGCCTCCCGCCCGCCTGCGGCCGAGACGGCCGCGATCCGCTGACGCGCGAGGGGGCATGCAAAGGACCGCGGACCTGCCGCCGGCCTGCCGGCAATCCCGGGATGACCGGGCGAGATCGCTACAGCGGGATCACCAGCAGCGTGTCGATCTTCTGGCTGTCGAGGACGACGAGCCGCTCGATAAAGCGCAGCGGCGTCGCCGCGACGGCAATGCGATCGAGATAGCGGCCGCTTGCGAACAGGCTCGATGTGCCGTCGTGCATGATGCGTACGACGAGGAAATTGGTGCGCGCCTCGGCAACCCCGTCGGCGATGTTCAGGATGCGCGTCGGCCCGGTCACGTGGCGATAGCGGTGGCGCTCGAAGATGTTGGCGCGCCGCAATGACGTGACCCGGTCGACCAGCATGCCGCGCGAGGCGGCATAGATGACGCCGTGGCGCAACCCGGCCTCGTGGCTGTCGCGGCTGGTGACCAGATAGCGGCACTGGTCGACGAAGAAATCCGGCCATTCCTCGATCCGGTCGTCGTCGATGCAGTCGGCGTAGGCGGCGACCAATTCGCCGATGGCGAGCCGCAATCCCTGTTCGTCCATTACGGCGGCGTCCGGCCAAGAACCGTCATCCCTAGGCTTGACCCGGGGATTTCGCAGCAACCGGAAGATGGCCCGGTCACGCCCGTCCATGACGACAGGAAAAAGGCTCTCGGGGGCATCCGCGGTCCTATGCCCCCATCAATGCGCGGTACTGCTTCCAGAAGCCGCGGATCGCCGCCTCGCTGGCGCGGAAGGTCTGCGACTCGGCGTCGTGCCCGCCCATCATCACGATGCCGCTTTGGTCGTCGTTATAGGCCAGCGCGCGCTGCACGAAGCCGCCGACGCAGCCGTCTTCCATCGAGATATAGCCGGCGGCGCCGATCAGATTGCCCTGCCGCAACCGCCGCTCCATCATCGCCTCGTCATCGTCGGCAAAGCCGAGATGGATCCATTCGAGTTCGCTCTTGTCGACCCCGCGCGGGCGCAGCACCCTGACCGCCAGCGTGTTGCGGATCTGCTGGAGCACCATGCCGGGAAAGATCGTCAGGATCTGGACCGAGACCTGGTCGCCGTATTCGTCGACCGAATCGAGGATCGAGCGGTCTTCCAGGTGCAGATCGTTGCTGGCACGCAGGGCCTCGCGACGATAATCCTCGTCTTCCGCGGCGTAATCGAGCTTGGCAAAGCTGAAATGGTTGCCGCCGTTCTCGGCGATGTTGATCCCGCCGGGCTGGCTCATGCGGTTGATGCGGAACACGTTGAGAAACGTGTGCAGGATGCTGGCGTGATAGGTGTCCTTGACGTTCTCGAAATAAAGCTTCCAGTTGTTGGGCAGGATTTGCGTGCTGCGGCCGATGATGTGGGCCGGCCGGCCCGCCAGGACGCGCTTGACGCCGCCGACGACAACCGGCCCGAGATAGGATTCGAGGTCGGGGACATCGGGATCGAACGAGCCGAATACGAGGCCGCACAGCTCGGCCACCCTGAGCTGCTGCAGATGGTGCTCTTCCTTGCGGAATTCGGGCGGCATGCCGCCCTGGCGCTTGACCCCGCGCTCGAATGCGACCCCGGTCAGACGGCCGGAAAGGTCGTAACTCCACCCGTGATAGATACAGGTGATCTCCCTGCCGTGACCTCTGCCTTCGAGGCACAGCAGATTGCCGCGATGGGCGCAGCGGTTGACGAAGGCGTTGATCGCGCCGTCGGGCGCGCGGGCGACGACGACCGCGACCTCGCCGACCGTGGTGGCGACCCAGTCGCCGGGGTTCGCAACCTCGCCGGCCAGGCACAGGTAGTTCCAGGTCGGGCCCTTGAAGATGCGCTCCTGTTCCAGCCGGTACTGCTCGGGATCGGTGTAGAGCCGGAACGGCACCTCGCTGATCCCGTTCGACGGCCACGCCACACCGGCGCGCAAATCGAGGTCTTGAATGGACATTCGCGTGTCCTCGCTGATCGGGCGATCCGTCCCGGAACTATGCCCCGGCGAACGCCCGATCGTCCACCCCGCGGAGGATCGCGATTGGCGGCAGCGTCAGTCCGACCACAACTCGCCGTTGGTGCGAACGCGACAGCCCAGCTGTTGAATGAAATTCAGCAGCGCATCGAAACGGCCCCACATGCCCGCCGCGTCGATCTCCCAGGAATGCCCCCAGAGATGAAAGATGTTGCTGTCGTCGAGGGTGCGCGCCGCCTTCAGCAAGGTTTCGGCGAAATGCGACCATCCGAGCAGCATCGCCCCGGTAATGCGCAGCGGCGCAAGACGCGAGCCCCAGTGCAGCCCGCGGCCGAGCAGATATTGCCGGAAATCGCGCGCGCTGGCCCGGCGCACCAGGGTCGGATGGACCTGCAATGTCGTCGGCATCGCGAAGCGGTCGCGATAGGGACCGATGCCGAACTGGCAGGTCGTGCGCGCCGCGCGAAAGCCGGCGGTCGCGACCATCTGCTTCACCTCGGCGTCGAACAGGCCGAACGGATAGCAGAACATCGTCACCGCATCGCCGGTGACATCCTCAAGCCAATTCTTGCTGCCGACGATTTCGTTTTTCCTGGCGTCGTCGCTGAGCCGCGTTAAATCGAGGTGGTTGATCGTATGCGCGCCGATTTCGTGTTTGGCGGCAAGGACACGAATCCGATCCTCGGACAGGCGCCGCGGGCGATAAGTGCGCGAGATGTAGAAAGTCCCCCGCATCCCATAACGCGAGAGCAGTTCGACGAGGCGCTCATCAAGGATGTCGCCATCGTCCCAGCTGGTGGTAACGATCATGCACGGCACCCCACGCGCCGTCCCGAGGGTCCATTAGTAAAGATCAAACACCGGTCGGACGGAAACGTATTAAAATCTATTAAAGACCGCCTGCGCGACGGCGGGTTTGCCGAGCGTGCGAGACAACCTGCTCATCGCTGCCGGGATTGGAGCGGCGCGGGCGATTGCGGCCGCGCTCAGACCCGGATCACCACCTTGCCGACATGGCGGTCGGCCTCGACATGGGCCTGCGCGGCCGCGATGTTGTCGAGGGCGAAGGCGCTGTCGACGATCGGACGCAGCCGGCGGTCGCTTAACGCCGGCAGCAGATCGGCAAGGAACCGCTTTGCCGATTCGGCGCGCTGGGCGGCGCTGCGCAGCCGGTTGCTGACCCCGTAAAGATGGAGCCGGTGCTCGGCGAAGCGATCGATGTTGAGCTCAGCCGTGTGAACCCCGCTCATCCTGCCGATCGTCACGAAACGGCCGCCGACATTGAGCGCATCGAGGCAGGGAACCAGCGCGTCGGCGCCGATATTGTCGACGACCATGTCGATGCCTGGGGGTCCCGCCGCATCCTTGAGCGCCGCACCGAGCCCGGCGGCATCGCTGACGACGCCGACATCGAGGCCGTGAGCCTTCAGCCGCTCGAGCTTGTCGGCGGAGCGCGACGTGCCGATGACCCGCGCGCCGAGATATTTGCCGAGCACCAGTGCGGCGGTGCCGACGCCGGACGGCACCGCGGTCACCAGCAAGGTCTCGCCGGCATCCAGCCGGCCGCTGACGCACAGCCCGTCGTGAACCACGACAAAGACCACCGGCACGCAGGCCGCCTCGTCCCAGCTCAGGGCGTCCGGCGCCGGCATCACCTCGCGCGCGTCCAGCAGCGCGTATTCCGCGAACCCGCCGGTGCACCGCCCCATCACGCGGTCGCCCTCCTTGACGCCGACGACGCCGGCGCCAATCTCCGCGACCTCGCCCGCCGCATCGCCGCCGCCGACGCGCGTCTCGGGTGCAGGCTTGCCGGGTTCCAGCTTCATCGCCTGGAGGCGGCGAAACTCGGCGCGGTTGATCGACGAAGCGCGGACCCGCACCACGACCTGGCCGGGGCCGACGACCGGCCGCTGCACCTCGCGCAACTCCCAGCCTCCGCTCGACCCGCCCGGCACCATCATGGCCGCTTTCATCGGCCGCTCCTTCCCGCCGCTGTCCCGACAATTCTACTGCGTTGCCGGCGCGCGGGCGATCACAGCCTGCGCGCTTCGGATGCTCGCCCGAATCTACGGATCGCGGTGCCTTCGCCGCAGCCGTTTTCGGCGCGTTGCGGGCGATCGGCGGCGACGGCACGCTGGCATTTGCGGCTATCGGCGCGATCCGGCTCGCGGCGGCCTTGATCGTGATGGCCCGGCGGCCATCGCGGCCGCTGCCTACTGCCTGAGCAGTCGGCGGGCGATGATCACCCGCATGATCTCGTTGGTGCCTTCGAGGATTTGGTGCACCCGCACGTCGCGCAGGTAGCGCTCGATCGGGAAATCCTTGAGATAGCCGTAACCGCCATGCAATTGCAGCGCCTCGTTGCAGACATGAAAGCCGGCATCGGTGGCAAGACGCTTGGCCATCGCGCAATGCAGCGTCGCATCGGGGTCGCCCGCATCGAGGCTCGCCGCGGCGCGCCACAGCATCAGCCGCGCCGCCGCCAATTCGGTCGCCATGTCGGCTAGCTTGAACTGCAAGGCCTGGAAATCGGCGAGGCGCTGGCCGAACTGGCGCCGTTCCAGCATATAGTCGCGCGCCGCCTCGCAGCAGGCCCGGGCGCCACCGAGCGAACAGGCCCCGATGTTGAGCCGCCCGCCGTCGAGCCCCATCATCGCGATCGCGAAGCCCTCGCCTTCCGCGCCGAGCCGGTTGGCTACCGGCACGCGGCAATCGTCGAAATTGACCATAGCGGTCGGCTGCGTGTTCCAGCCAAGCTTTCTTTCCTTCTTGCCGAAGCTGAGGCCGGGGCTGCCTTTCTCGACGACGAGGCATGAGATGCCCTTCGGCCCCGCATCGCCGGTACGAACCATCGCGACGTAAACATCGCTGGCGCCGCCGCCCGAGATGAACGCCTTGGCCCCGTTCAGCACGTAGTGGTCGCCGTGGCGCCGCGCGCTCGTCTGCAATGCCGCCGCATCCGAGCCGCTGCCCGGCTCGGTCAGGCAATAGCTGGCGAAATGCTCCATCGACATCAGCCGCGGCAGAAACCGGCCGCGCTGCTCGGCATTGCCGAAGCGGTCGATCATCCACGCCGCCATGTTGTGGATCGACAGATAGGCCGCGGTCGACACGCAGGCGCCGGCCAGTTCCTCGAAGATCAGCGCTGCGTCGAGCCGCGACAGGCCGCTGCCGCCGAATTCGTCGCGCACATAGATCCCGGCAAAGCCGAGCGCCGCCGCCGCGCGCAACGCCGCGACCGGAAACTCCGCCCGCTCGTCCCAGCCCGGCGCGTGCGGCAGCCATTCGTCCCGGGCGAATTCTCGCGCAGTGCGCTGGAAGGCGAGCTGTTCCTCGCTGAGGGTGAAATCCATGCGGGAAGACTACGCCCAAACGACTACGCGGGTCATGCTTGGTGCGTCCTTCGACTGCTCGCTGCGCTCGCGCTCAGGATGAGGGGTGTTGATGATGCCGTTCTCGTTCACGCCGCGTTGTGGAAAACGGAACGCGGGCGTCCCGCCCGCCTGCGGCCGAGACGGAAGCGGTCCGACATTCACGCTGCGCGTGCAGCGCCCTCTCGAAGGACGCTTGGGCTCAACGGCAGTGCGTCCTTCGACTGCTCGCTGTGCTCGCGCTCAGGATGAGGGGCGTTGGTGATGCCGTTCTCCGTCCAACCTCATCCTGAGGAGGCGCGGAGCGCCGTTTCGAAGGACGCACCACACCGCTACCAGCCGTCCCTGTCGCCTACCCCTGTGCAGCCAAATCTATCTCAGCATCGCGCTCATCGTCGTCGGGTACATCGCCGTCACCGGCGTAGACCAGCACACCATCGATCGCGACCTCCGGCGTCACCCGCCGAGTCTTGACCCCGAGGCCGCGAATGCTCTTTCCGATCGACAAGGCATTGCCACGCCCACTCGACAGCCGCGCCAACGCCTTGTTATGCGCCTCCGCCGCATCTGCCAGCCGCTTGCCGACGGTCAATAGATCCTCGACGCTCAGACTGAGCTTGTCGCACAGCACGCCAGCGAGGCGGGCGATCTCCTGGGTATTCTGGCCTTGGC
Organism: Alphaproteobacteria bacterium; assembly: GCA_030041385.1. Taxonomy (GTDB): domain Bacteria; phylum Pseudomonadota; class Alphaproteobacteria; order ATCC43930; family CGMCC-115725; genus DATARH01. Next base: position 33,970 of record JASHNY010000020.1, on the reverse strand, counting down.
GCTCGTTTTGCCAGATCGAGCCTACCGTCCGGGCCGTCATCAACAATGTCGCGGGGCCGACCACCACAACCCGCCGGCTCCACGCATACGTCAACAAGTCGGGGTCCCAGGTAAGAGCCGCCGCCAGCGCCCCTTCGATCGGGATGAACATCAGCGCACATTCGTGCGCCGACAGCTTGTCATTATCCTGGTAGCGCTTGCCCGACAGGTCGTCGATGTGGCCGCGCACATCCTTGACGAACTGCGCCCCGCTCGCCCGCCGTTCGACATCGTCGGCCGCCCCCACGAGGCGCTCGTATGAGGCGAGCGGCGTCTTCGAATCGATGATCATCGTGCGCTGCTCGGGCAGGAGCAGGATGTAATCGGGCCGCTGTGCCCCACCGGCCTCGCTCCTCAGCCCGAGCCCACGCCCTTGTGAGATGAATTCAATTCCTTCGCGCAATCCGGCAGCTTCGAGGATGCGCTCGAGGACGAGTTCGCCCCACCGCCCCAGCATCTGCGAATTGCCGCGGAGCGCCTTCGCCAAACCGTCCGCCTGCGAGCCGACCGCCTGGCTGGTCTCGACGAGATGTCTGATCTGCTCCTTGAGCGAGAGGACCTCGCCGCGCTCGGTCTCGTAGGTGGTCCTGACGGTGTTCTGAAAATCCTGGATGCGCTCGCGCAAGGGGCCCAGCAGCGCGGCCACCGCCTGTTGCGAATTCGTGGAGAGCTCCGCGGCATTGGTTTTCAGAATGCGGTGGGCAATGTTCTCGAACTCCGCGGTCAGGCGGGCCTGCACCTCGCCGCGCTCGGCGACCAGCTGGTCAATCCTCCCCGAGAGTGCCGATTCCCGCTCCCGCAGCACGGCAGCCTCGGTCGCAGCTTGACGGGATTCTGTCTCGCGCAGCTCGGCGCGTTCTCGCCAGCCGCGGCACTCCTCGGCAAGGCGCGCGACCTCGCCCTGCGCCGCCAGCAAAGCCGCGGCTTCACTGCTCCGCGATGCCGGCCATAGATAGCGCCCCAGCATGCCCCCGAGGATGATACCCAGCCCTGCAACCAGCACCGCGATGCCGGCCAGTCCCCCAAATTCCATAATCGGTTTGTCCCGTCGCACGAAGCCCAGGCCGCGCCGCCATCGCCCCCGCTTTTGACTCGCGTGACCGCGACCGTGTTCCTATTATGTTCATAATAGCGCCGAGCGCAATCCGCACCAAGAAAAATCGCACCGGTTGTATTCAGCCGCTGCCGCCTTCCACCGGATAGCCTTCGGCACGCCACCGCAGCATCCCGCCGTTCAGGTTGGCGACCTCGGCGAAACCGGCCTGCTGCAGCATCGCGGTCGCCTGCGCCGAGCGGCTGCCGGCACGGCAGACCGCGACGACCGGGCGGTCTTTTGCCAACTCGCCGGCGCGCGCCGCGAGTTCGCCGAGCGGGATCAGCACCGCCCCGTCGATATGGCCGAGCGGCCCCGAAAACTCGTCGGTCTCGCGCACGTCAAGAATCTGCACCCGCCCGGCCAGTTCTTCGAGCCCGTGCGGGTCGATCTCCCAGACTCCGGCAAAGCTGTAGCGCAGCGGCGCCCAGTTCGGGTCGGCATCGAGGGTGTCGGCGATTGCCGCGTCGGTGTCCGGCCGGCCGCAGCGCAGGTTCGCCGGCACCGCAACATCGAGCAATTTCGGGTGGGCGAGGCGCAAATTGTTCATGTAGCCGGTGAAATCGCCGACCGCGATATCGCCGCCGAGACGCGGGTTGAAGCGGCGCTCCTCGGCGACGCTGGTCACGGTGAGACCGCGGTAGTCGTGCGCCGGGTAGAGGAGGCAGTGTTCGGGCAGGGTGAAAATCTGCTCGCGCACCGAGCGGTACATCGCCGCCGGATTGCCCTCCTGGAAATCGGTGCGGCCGCTGCCGCGAATCAGCAGACAGTCGCCGGTAAAGGCCATGGTGGCGTCGTCAAGCACATAGGTGAGGCAACCGCTGGTATGGCCGGGCGTCGCTCGCACCATCAGGCGCCGCCGGCCGAACGTGATCACGTCGTCCTGCACCAGGGCGCGGTCGGCACCCTGGGCGCCGCCGGCCGCCGAGACCATGATGCGGCTGCCGGTGCGCCGCTTCAGCAAAAAGGCGCCGGTGACGTGGTCGGCATGGACATGGGTTTCGAGCGTCGCGACCAATTTAAGGCCCAGTTCGCCGATCAGCGCCGCATCGCGGCGGACCTGCTCGAAAACGGGATCGATCAGCACCGCCTCCCCGGCCTCGCGGTCGCCGAGCAGATAGGTGTAGGTCGAGGATTGCGGATCAAAGAGTTGGCGAAAGATCAGCATCGAACCCTCCGCACGCGATGCCCGCTTTCGATATGCTGCGATTCCCACAGCGGAGGCAAGTGCGGAGGAGTGCCATGGCCGAAATCGTCGTCACCGAATTGCGCGCCGCGGACCGGGCGCGGTGGACCGAGTTGTGGCGGCTCTACCTCGAATTCTACGAGACCGAATTGCCGCAGGCGGTCTACGCCCATACCTGGGCGCGGCTGATGGACCCGGCGGCGCCGATTCACGGCTTCGGCGCGCGCCTCGGCGATGCGGCGGCGCCGCTCATCGGCATCACCCATTACCTGTTCCATGCCCATGCCTGGTCGGCGAAGGAGGTGTGCTATCTGCAGGACCTTTACGTCGATGCCGGGGTGCGCGGCGGCGGGGTCGGCAAGGCGCTGATCGAGCGGGTCGCGGCGGCCGCGCGCGAACGGGATTGCCTGCGCCTGTACTGGACGACCAAGGAAGACAATGCGCGCGCCCGCCGGCTTTACGACTACATCGCCCGCTTCAACGGCTTCATCCGTTACGATTATGCGCTTGGTTGATCCCGGTCGCGGCACGCCTATTTTTCAGAAGCCGCGCCGCTGGAACGTGGGGAAACATCGTGAGCCAATCCCATCTGCCGCCCCTGCCTCCCTATCCGACCTCGCGCCTCAGGCGCAACCGGCGCGATGCGTGGTCACGCAGACTTATCGCCGAAAGCATCCTGACGGCGGGCGACCTGATCTGGCCGGTCTTCGTTCACGACGCGAAGGACCGCGCCCCGGTCGAGGCGATGCCCGGCGCCTGGCGCCTGTCGATCCCGGCGCTGGTCGATGCCGCCGGCGAGGCCGCTTCGCTCGGCATTCCGACGATCGCGGTGTTCCCGGCGATCGACCCGGCACTCAAGGACCCCGACGGGCATGAAGCGGTCAACCCGGACAATCTCGTCTGCCGTGCCGTCAATGCCTTGAAGAAGGCGGTGCCGGAACTGGGGGTGCTGTGCGACGTGGCGCTCGACCCGTTCACCTCACACGGCCATGACGGCGTGATCCGCGATGGCTATGTCGCCAACGACGAGACCGTCGCGATCTTGCAGCGGCAGGCGATCGTCCAGGCCGAGGCCGGGTGCGACATCATCGCCCCCAGCGATATGATGGACGGGCGGGTCGGCGCGGTGCGCCGCGCGCTCGACGAGGCCGGGTTCGAGCACGTCCGGATCATGTCGTATGCGGCGAAATACGCCTCGTGCTTTTTCGCCCCGTTCCGCGATGCGATCGGCTCCGCCACCGCGCTCGGCAGCGCCGACAAGCGCACCTACCAGATGGACCCGGCCAATGGCGACGAGGCCTTGCGTGAGGTCGCGCTCGACATCGCCGAGGGCGCCGACATGGTCATGGTCAAGCCGGGCCTCCCTTATCTCGACGTCGTGCGCCGCGTGAAGGATGCGTTCCGCCTGCCGACCTTCGCCTACCAGGTCTCGGGCGAATATTCGATGATCCGCGCCGCCGCCGAAAGGGGCTGGCTCGACGGCGAACGGGCGATGATGGAGTCGCTGCTGTGCTTCAAGCGCGCCGGCGCCGACGGGGTTTTGACCTATTTCGCGGTCGAGGCCGCCAAGCGGCTCAAGGCGGGGTAGGCGTGCTCCAGACGTGGACCCCGGCTTGCGCCGGGGAGCGTTGTCTATTGCTGCTTTGGCGAGCTACCGCGGGTCAGGCCACTTCGCGTCCTGCGCCAGATAGTCGGCGCTGCGGATCGCGGTCGCCAGTTCGGGTGGGGTCGCCAGCGGCGGTTTCGGCCCGCCGTTGAGCCCGGCGAGCGCGGCGCGCACCGCATGCACGGTCGCCGCCAATATGTCCTGCGGATAGACGACGAGGCGGATGCCGATGCGTTCGAGCTCGGCATCGCCGGGCATGAAATGCTTGCCGGCCGGCGAGGTCACCGCCAGCGACGGCTTGCCGCCCGCCGCCTCGATGCCGGCGCGCATCTCGGCCTCGGATTGCGGCGAATCGAGAAACAGGATGTCGGCGCCTTCGGCGGTGAAGTGGCGGATGCGGGCGACCGCCTCCTCGAACCCGCGCGAGGTGCGCGCGTCGGTGCGGGCCAGCAGCAATATGCCCTCGTCGCGGCAGGCCTCGGCCGCGGCGCGGCAGCGCAATACCGCCGCCTCGCGCTCGACGACGAGCTTGGCGCCGCCATGGCCGAGCGGGCGCGGCCAGATCTTGTCTTCGATCAGGATCGCCGCCGCACCGCGCCGTGCATAGGCGCGGATCGTCTTCTGCACCGCCAGCGCGTTGCCGTGGCCGGTATCGCCGTCGGCCAGCCACAACACGTCCGGCGCGGCGGCGATGCAGGCCTCCACCGTGTCGGCCATTTCGGCAAAGGTCACCAGGTCCATGTCGGGCATCGCCAGCCGCATCGCCGAGATGCTGGAGCCGGAAACGAACCCGGTGCGAAACCCTGCTTCGGCGATCAGCCGCGCGCCCAGGCCGTCGCCGCATCCGGGCATCACTTGCAGCCGGGGTTCGTCGAGCAGCGCTTTCAACGCGGCGGCTTGCGGGCGCATGGGCGGGTTCCTTTCGGCTAAACCGGGGAAACTATAGGCTATGCCGCGGCGCAGGAGGGACACAACGATGAGCAACCCGGCCTTCATCTTCGACCACGTTCACATCATCAGCGCGCACCCACACCAATCCGCCCAATGGTATGTCGAGATGTTGGGGGCGGTGATCGAGAAGGACACGGTTGCGCGCGGCGCACCCCAGATCTTCGTCTCGCTCGGCGGCATGACCATCCTGATCCGCGGCCGCCGGCCCGGCGAGGACCCCGCGCCGGCACGGCCGATCCGCCCTTATGCCGATTTCTCCAGCCACAACGCCTGGGGCACCGACCATTTCGGGTTTCTGTACAAGGGCGACCTCGCGGCGCTGTGCGACACGCTGCGCGCCAAGGGCGTCGACTTTCCGGTCGCGCTCAAGAAGGGCGTCGGCGGCAGCCTGTTGTGCTATGTCGCCGCCCCGGACGGGGTGAGCATCGAACTGATGCAGTGCTAGTGTGCCGAATCCGAATTCGCCATGTCTTGGGGTGAGGCTGAGCGCGAATTTCGGATTCGAAAAGCACCCGGAGCCATTCTGAAAAAAGCCAGTAGTCCAATTCAGACGAATGAACCCCGATCGTCATTCCGGACTCGCCGCTGCGCGGCGCTCCGGAATGACTCGCGTGACGGGTTTCAAATGTCAGATTCCAACCATTAGACGAGCACCGGCGATCGCGGCCCCTACCAGTTGAAGGTCAGCGCCGCGGTGCCGATCTCGTCCGGGGTTTTCTGGCCCTGAAACTCCTCGCTGCGCTCGGTGACGCTGAAATCCATGCGCAGCGCGCGCGACCACAAGAAGGAAAATCCGGTCTCGCTCGCCGCGGCAGCCTTGGCCGGCTCCGCCGGTGCAGCAGTCCCAGCCGGTGGCGTCGATGCAGGGGTCGCGGCCGGTGTCGCCGGCGGGGCAGTCTGCGCCGAAGCCGGCCGTGCCGGCAGTGCCGCCGGCACAACACAGACAAGGCAGATCGCCGGCCAACCCGCCGCCCTATTCAACCACCGCGCACCCATGGCGTTCACCCTGCTGACAACACAGGGTCGCCAACGTTTCAGCCCCCGCCGGGGTTCACTCGCAGCTTTACAAAGCGCTGCGGCGGCTCGACCCGCCGCCGTCGATCGTGATGATGGAGCCGGTGGTGTAGCCGGAGACCTTGTCGGAGGCGACGAAGGCCACCATCGCGGCGATCTCCTCGGGCTTGGCGGCGCGGCCGAAAGCGTAGCCGGTCATCAGTTCCGGCCAGCGCTCCGGGTCGCCGAAACGCTGCTGCGCGCGCGTCCGGGTCAGGGTGATCAGCCGCTCGGTCAAAACCGGGCCCGGATTGATGCCGACGACGCGAAGATTGTCGCGCGGCGCGGCGCCGCCCATCGCCCGGGTGAAGGCCATCAGCGAGGCATTGCCGGACGACCCGGCGATATAGTCGAAATCGGGGTTCTCGCCGGCCGCACCCAGCACGTTGACGATGACGCCGTGGCCGCGCTGGCGCATCTGCGCATAGAAGCGGCGGGTCATGTTGACATAGCCGAAGACCTTGAGGTCCCACGCTTCGCGCCAGCGCTGCTCGTCGATCATGTCGAGATTGCCGCCGGGGATGGCGCCGGCGTTGTTGACCAGGATGTCGATATCGGGGCAATCGGCCGCCAGCCGATCGACGTTGCGGCCGTCGCTGAGGTCGAGCGGGAACACCTGCACCGCGACATTGTGCTTGCCGGCGATCGCCGCCCGCGCCGCCTCCAGGTCGGCAGCGGTGCGCGACACCAGCACAACGTCGCAGCCTTCCTCGGCCAGGGCCTCGGCACAGGCGCGCCCGATCCCTTTCGATGCGCCGGTGACCAGCGCCTTCTTGCCCCTCAACCCCAGGTCCATCGCATCCTCCCCGCTTCGAGCGCCGCAGGCCGGCCGATCTTAGCTTGTCCGTCGCGGCGTTAGCGCGTTTTTCGGCAGCCCCTGGCCGGCAGTGATACGATCCGGAGGGGTGCGCGACGGCGGAGGCAGACGATGGCAACGATGCGCGCGTTGCAGGTTTCGCGGCCGAACGGCCCGCTCGAGCTGGTCGAGCGCGACATTCCCGAGCCGGGCGCCGGCTTGGTTCGCGTCAAGGTGCAGGCCTGCGGCATCTGTCATAGCGACACGCTCACCAAAGACGGAACCTGGCCCGGCATCGAGTACCCGCGCGTGCCGGGGCACGAGGTGATCGGGCTCGTGGATGCGCTTGGACCGGGGGTGGCCGGATGGACGCTCGGCGAGCGGGTCGGCGTCGGCTGGCACGGCGGGAATTGCGGTTATTGCGGCGCCTGCCGCCGCGGCCATGCGTTCGCCTGCGAGACCTCCACACAGGTGACCGGGATCACGCGCGACGGCGGCTATGCCGATTACATGCTGGCGCCGGCAGAGGCGCTCGCGCACGTTCCGCAGACGCTGTCGTCGGTCGAGGCGGCGCCCTTGATGTGCGCCGGCATCACGACCTTCAACGCCTTGCGCAACAGCGGCGCAGAGCCGGGCGGGGTGGTGGCGGTGCTCGGCCTCGGCGGTCTCGGCCACCTCGGCGTTCAATACGCGGCAAAGCTCGGGTTCAAGACTGTCGCGATCGCCCGCGGCCAGGACAAGGCTCCGCTGGCGAGCCAGCTCGGCGCGCAGGTCTTTATCGACAACGCGGTGCAGGACCCCGCGGCCGAATTGCAGCGCCTCGGCGGCGCCGCGGCGATCCTCGCGACGGCGACCAGCAGCGAGGCGATGAGCGCGGTGCAGGGCGGCCTGGCGATCAACGGCACGTTGCTGGTCATCGGTGTCGTGCCGTCGATGCAGGTGGACACGCTGTCGCTGATTGCCGGGCGCCGGTCGGTCAAGGGCTGGTACTCGGGCACGTCCGCCGATTCCGAGGACACGCTCGCGTTCAGCGCGCGGACCGGGGTGCGCTCGATGAACGAGGCGTATCCGCTGGAGCGCGCCGCCGAAGCGTATGAGCGGATGCTGAGCGGCAATGCGCGGTTTCGCGTCGTCCTGACGACCGGGCATTGACCTGCCGCGGCCGGTTCGTTTCAGCCGAGCCTGATCCAGGTCAATTCGTGCCTATTGTGGAAGAGATGCACGAGGCGCGCACCCGGCAGCGCGGCAAAGCGCGCCGCCGCCGCATGGTCGGTCGGGCCCTGGAACTTGACCGTGCAGACGAAGTTGCGGCAGGTGCCGGCGGCGAGCCACCGCTCGACGAGGCCGAACAGCCGCGCCGGGTAGCAGGCGATGTCGGCACACAGCCAATCGACCGGCCCCAATGCATGCGGGTCGAGGGCAAAGGCGCTTTCGCGGCGATGTTCGAGGTTGGGAAGCGCGGCGACCGCCGGCGCCAGCGCCGCCTTGTCGACGCTGACGACGCGGGCCCCCATGCGCTGCAACGCCCAGCTCCACCCGCCGGGCGCGGCGCCGAGATCGACGCATAGCTCGCCCGGAAGCGGGCGCACCCCGGCAAGGGTCAATGCCTCCCACAATTTGAGGTAAGCGCGGCTCGGTGGCCCGGTGCGGTCCTCGACGAAACGCAGTTCGCCGTTGGGAAACGCGCTGCTGCAATGCGGCGCGGCGAGCACCGTGTTCGTGTCGAGCAACGTCCACGAGCCGAGCGGTGCCGCCGGCGGGCTGTCGCCAAACACCAGCGGCTTTGCCGACACCGCCGGCAGCCGCGCCTGGATCAGCATCGCGCGACGATGGAACTGCGGTGCATAGGGCGCCCAGTTGCGCTGGATCGCGCGCAATTTGCGGGCTGCCTCGGCGATCGAGGCGATCGCGATCTCCTGCGGGTCGAGCCAGATATTCTGGGCCCAGGCGGCGGGTCGCGGCGGCCCCGGCGCCAGGAACAGGCGGTCGCCGATCTGCTCGGCGGCGTCACCGAGCTCGGTCGCCAGTTCCGCGGCAAACCCCTTGGCGGCGAGATAGGCGGTGCGTTCAGGCGGCAACGAGAAAGTCGCGAATAGCGGCGATCTGGTCCGGCGCCATCAGCGCCGGGGCGTGGCCGACCCCGGCAAATTCGATGATCTGCGCGCCCGGCCCGCGCAACGCCATCCGCGCCGCGTCGCGGACCCGCAACAGATCCGAATCCGCGCCCCGCAGCACCAAAACCGGGTTCTGCAGCCGCTCGTAGAACGGCCAGAAATCGACATCCTCGGCCGGGCCGGCCTGGAACGGCTCGCCGATCCGGGGGTCGTAGGCGAGGCCGAGCCGGCCATCGCTGCGGGTGCGCCCCGAATGAGCGGCCAGATGCGCCCATTGCTCGTCGCTGAGCCGGCCGAACCCGGCATAGGTCTCGCGCAGATAGGCCTCCAGCTCGTGATGGCTCGCGAATGCGGGATCGCGGCCGACCGTCTGTGCGATCCGCTCGAGCCCCTCCTTAGGCAACAGGGGGCCGATATCGTTCAACACCAGCCGGCGCACCGGCGCGTTCGACAAACCGGCGAACAGCATGCCGATAAGCCCGCCCATCGAGGTGCCGACCCAGTCAACCGTGGGGACGTCGAGCCGCGCATAAAGCGCTGCGACAACCGCGAGATAGAGGGGAAAACCGTAGCCGTCGCCGCCGTCGAGCCAATCGCTGCGGCCGCGCCCCGGCATGTCGGGGCAGACGACGCGGAAGCTGGCCGACAATGCCTCGGCCAGAGGGTCGAAATCCCTTCCGTTGCGGGTGAGCCCATGAACGCAGATCACCACCGGCGCGCCGGGCGGTCCCTCCCAATCCCAATAGGCGAGGTTGAGGAAGCCCTGCGGCCCCAGCACCGGCAGGTTACGCGCCCGCATCGCCATCAATGCCTCCCCCTCGTCGCCCCCGCGGCGGATCACCATCTCCCGCCGGCGGCGCAGAAACAAGAACATCACGCGATGGCGGACTTGGCGCGCCGGGGCGGTTTTGCCAAAGTAGCGCATGCCAGACGATCGCGGCAGCGCCGCCCTCGCCCGCCTGATCGCCGCTGCCGGCCGCGCCGTCGTGTTCACCGGCGCCGGGATCAGCACCGAGTCTGGCATCCCCGATTTCCGCAGCCCCGGCGGCATCTGGACCCGGATGGCACCGATCGATTTCGACAGCTTCCTCGCCTCCGAGGCGGCGCGGCAGGAAACATGGCGCCGGCGCTTCGCGATGGAGGACATGTTCCGCACCGCCGCGCCCAATCGCGGCCACCGTGCGGTCGAGGCGCTGGTGCGCCGGGGCAAGGTCGCGGCGGTCATCACCCAGAATATCGACGGGCTCCATCAGGCGTCGGGGATCGCGGCCGAGCAGGTCATCGAGTTGCACGGCAACACGACCTATGCCCATTGCCTCGATTGCGGCACGCGCTACGAGATCGCGGCAATCCGCGTCGCCTTCGACCAGGACGGCGCCGCCCCGCGCTGCCTCCGCTGTCGCGGCTTCGTCAAGACCGCGACGATCTCGTTCGGCCAGGCCATGCCGGAGGCGGCGATGCAGCGCGCCCACCGGGAGACGCTGGCCGCCGATTTGTTCATCGTGCTCGGCTCGTCGCTGGTCGTCTATCCGGCCGCCGGGTTTCCCGAGCTGGCCAAGCGCAACGGCGCCGCGCTGGCGATCGTCAACCGCGAACCGACCGGCCTCGACCCGCTCGCCGATCTGGTCGTCCATGACGGGATCGGCGATGTGCTCGGCGACGCGGTCGGGGTGAATTGAAAGACCGCGGGCCTCGGGTCTGCCACCGGGCGTGACGCCCACGCTCCAGTGTGCCGAATCCGGAATTCGCCGTGTCTCGGGGTAAGGCCCGAAGCGAATTTCGGATTCGCTAGCATACCGGCAACTCTATAAAGCTGGTGTGATTTTCGGATTTGAAGCTCGCGAACGATCGCCACCCGGATGATGCGAACTTCAAATCCATGACACCGAGGAGGAAACGACATGAGGCTCGACGGCAAGGTCGCAATCGTTACCGGCGCCGCCTCCGGCATGGGCGCCAGCACCGCCCGGGTCTTCGCCCGCGAAGGCGCGAAGGTGGTTGTCGCCGACGTGCTCGACGACGATGGAAGGAAGGTCGTCGCCGACATCACCCAGGCCAACGGCGCCGCCCGCTTTCACCACCTCGACGTAACCGACGAGGCAAACTGGAAGCAGGTTGTCGAGGCGACGGTCGCGGAATTCGGCAAGCTCGACATTCTTGTCAACAATGCCGGGATCAGCGGCAGCGCGGTCAACGACCTGTTCGACACCGCGGCATGGGACAAGATCATGGACGTCAACGCGCGCGGTGCGTTTTTCGGAATGAAGTACGCGATCCCCGAGATGCGCAAGGCCGGCGGCGGCTCGATCGTCAACCTGTCGTCGATCTCGGGGGTCACCGGGCAGCGCGGCATTCACGCCGCCTACAACGCCTCGAAAGGCGCGGTGCGGACGATGACCAAGGTCGGCGCCGTGCAGCAGGGGCGCCATAACATCCGGGTCAACTCGGTGCATCCCGGGCTGATGCCGCCGATGCGCACCTCGGGCCGCACTGCCGACCCGGCGGTGCGCGCCAAGATGCTGGAGCTGGTGCCGCTCGGCCGCGACGGGCGCGTCGAGGAGGTCGCGCACGCCGTCCTGTTCCTCGCCTCGGACGAGGCCTCGTACATCACCGGAGCCGAGCTGTACGTCGACGGCGGGTACCTGGCGGGTTGAGGCGCCGCTATACCGCCTCGCCGGCGCTTTCTTCCTCGATGGCGAGGTTGGCCTTCATGTGATTGAGCGTGCCGAGCAGTGCGGTGCGTGCGCTCGGCGTCAACCCGGCGCAGGCGTCGGCCCGCACCTCCTCGTTGATCGCCAGGATGTGGTTGACCACCGGCCAGGCCAGCGGCGTCATCCACAGCGTCCACACCCGCCGGTCGGTCGGGTGCGGCCGGCGCTCGACCAGCCGCTCCTCATGCAGCCGGTCGAGTGCGCGCACCAATGCGATCGGCTCGATGTCGAGCATCGTCGCCACGCTGGCCTGGCTGTCGCCCTCGTTGCGGGCGATGCACAGCAACACCCGCGCCTGTTGCCGAGTGATCGGCAATCCGGTCTGCCGCGCACGGCGCTCGAAGCGGCGCCGCATCCGGCGGTGAACATCGGTCAATAACGCGCCGATATTGGGCTGCAGCGCGGCCGGCGGCGGCCGGTCTATGACCAGATCGATCGCGGTACGCCGCAGCGCCGCAACCGGGACGGCGTCACTCGGCGGCGCCATGAGGATCCTCCGCCAATACCGGCCGCGGTGCGTCCGTCAATGCGTTCGCGAGCCGCGACGGCTTGTGCGCCCGCCCCAGCCAGCGCGAGGCGCGCTCAAGGTAGAGATAGATCACCGGGGTCGTGTACAGCGTCAGCCATTGCGACACCAGGAGCCCGCCGACCAGCGCGACCCCGAGCGGACGGCGCAATTCCGACCCGGCGCCGTGGCCGAGCGCGATCGGCAGCGAGCCGAACAACGCGGCAAACGTCGTCATCATGATCGGGCGGAAGCGCAACAGGCAGGCCTGGTGGATCGCCTCCAGCGGGCTCTTGCCCTCGATCCGCTCGGCTTGGAGCGCGAAGTCGATCATCATGATCGCGTTCTTCTTCACGATGCCAACCAGGAGGATAACGCCGATCAATGCGATCACGGTCAGGTCGTAGTGCATGACGATCAGCGCCAGCAGCGCACCGACACCGGCAGACGGCAGCGCCGACAGGATCGTGATCGGGTGGATGTAGCTCTCGTACAGCATGCCGAGCACGATGTAGACGACGAGGATCGCGGCCGCGACCAGCAGCGGCGTCGATTTGAGCGAATCCTGGAATGCCTGGGCCGCGCCCTGGAACGAGCCTTGCACCGTCGCCGGCACGTGAAGCTGGGCCTCGAGGTTCTGGACCGCGTTGACCGCGGTGCCGAGCGCCACCCCCGGCGGCAGATTGAACGACAACGTCACCGACGGGAATTGCCCCTGGTGGTTGACCGACAGCGGTTCGAGCTTGGTGACGTAGTGGGCGAAGGAGCTGAGCGGAATCTCCGCTCCGTTCGGGCCCGGAACATAGATTTTCGACAGCGCGCTCGGGTCGTGCAGGTATTGGGGCGAAACCTCCATGACCACCTTGTACTGGTTGGTCGAGGTATACATCGTGGCGATCTGGCGCTGCCCGAACGCGTCGTACAGCGTATTGTCGATCATCTGGGCGGTCAGCCCGAGACGCGAAGCGGCGTCGCGGTCGATCTCGATCGAGAGGTGCGGCGCCGCAACTTCCATGTCCGAGGTGACATCCTGCAGCACCGGGAGTTTGCGCATCGCCGCTTCGAGCAGCGGCGCCCAATGGTTCAATTCGTCGCTGTCAACGTCGGTCAGCGTGTACTGGTACTGGGTCTTGGTCAGACGGCCGCCGATCGTGATGTCCTGCCCCGACTGCATGTAGAACTTGGCGCCCTCGACCTTGGCGACCTGGGGGCGCAGCCGCTCGATGACCTGGTCCGAGCTGACGTTGCGCTCGTCATGCGGCTTCAACTGCATGAACATACGCGCGGCGTCTTCGGTGGGGTTGTAGGCATAGGTGCCGGCCGTGTTGAACACGCCGGCGACCGCCGGATCCTTGATCAGGATCTTTTCGACCTCGCCCGCCATCTTCGCCATGCTGGCGAACGAGCTGTCCTCGCGCCCCTGCAGCTGGCCGAAGATGAAGCCGGTATCCTGCTGCGGGAAAAATCCTTTGGGGATCGTGATATAGAGGTAGCCGGTCCCGACCATCAGCGCCAACGTCGCGACCAGCATCGGCAGCTGATGGCGCAGGACCCAGCGAAGGCCCCAGTCATAGCCGTTCAGGAAACCCTGGAAGGCGCGTTCGGCAACGCGGTTGATGCGCCCGGGCTCGTGTTCCTCGGCTCGCGATTTCAGGAACAGCGAGCACATCACCGGGGTCAACGTCAGCGAAATCGCCGCGGAGGAAACCACCGCCACGGTCACGGTCACCGCGAATTCGCGGAACAGGCGGCCGATGATCCCGCCCATCAGCAACAGCGGGATGAACACGGCGATCAGCGAGAAGGTGATCGAAATGATCGTAAAGCCGATCTGCCCGGCGCCCTTCAGCGCCGCCTCGAACGGGTTGTCTCCCTGTTCCAGGTAGCGCACGATGTTCTCGATCATCACGATCGCATCGTCGACGATGAAGCCGACGGAGATCGTCAGCGCCATCAGCGAGATGTTGTCGAGGCTGTAACCGAGCACATACATGATCGCAAAGGTCGCCAGCAGCGACAGCGGCACGGCGATGCTCGGGATCACCGTCGCCCAGAGGGTGCGCAGGAATACGAAGATCACCAGCACCACGAGCAGGACCGTGATCATCATCGTGAACTGCACGTCGTGCACCGCCGCCTGAATGCCCAGGGAACGGTCCGACATCAGATCGACATGCAGGCTCGGCGGCACCGATTTCATCAGGTCGGGCAATAGGCCCTTGATCGTGTCGACCACCTGGATCGTGTTGGCGCCCGCTTCGCGCTGTACCGCGATGCCCTCGGCCGGGGTTCCGTCGTACCAGGCGCCGACGAGGTCGTTCTGGATCGAGTCGGTGACCTTGGCGATATCGCCGAGCCGGATCGCCGCACCGTTGCGATACGCGACGATGATCTTGCGGAACTGGGCGGCGTTGAAGAGCTGGTCGTTGGTATCGAGCGTCACCGACTGGTAGTTGTTCTCGATATTGCCCTTGGGCAAATCGACGGTGGCGACCGAAATGGCGTTGCGCACATCCTCGAGCCCGAGGCCCAGATTTGCGAGCGCGGCCGGGTCGACCTGGACCCGAACCGCAAACTGCTTCTGGCCGAAAACGCGCGATTCCGAGACGCCCGGCACCGTCGCGATCTTCTGCGCGAGGATCGTGTAGGCATAGTCGTCGATGCGATAGACCGGCAACGCTTGGGAATGAACCGCATAGATCAGGATCGGCCGGTCTGCCGGGTTGGTCTTGCGATAGGTCGGCGGGCTCGGCAAATCCTTAGGCAGCACGCCCGAGGCGGCGTTGATCGCCTGCTGCACGTCTACGGCGGCGCCGTCGATGTTACGCTCGAGCGCAAATTGCAATGTGATCGAGGTCGTGCCGACGCCGCTCGTCGAGGTCATCTGCTCGAGGCCCGGGATCGAGGCGAATTGCTGTTCGAGCGGAGTCGCGACCGACGACGCCATCGTGTCCGGGCTGGCGCCCGGATAGGTGGCCGAAACGGTAATGGTTGGAAAATCGACGTTCGGCAACGCCGCCACCGGCAAGAGGCCGTAGGCGACGATGCCGAAGACGAGCACGCCCAGCATCAACAGCGAGGTCGCGATCGGCCGCCGGATAAAAGGTTCGGATATGCTCATCGGCAAGGGTCCCGGTATCTGGGCGACAGATGCGCTGTTGCTTGATGCGGTGGGATCAGCCCGCGGTTCCGGGCGCAGCGGCCTCGGTCTTGACCCGGGCGCCGTTGACCAGCCGGTACTGGCCCTCGACGACGACCGGTTCTCCCGGTTTCAGTCCGCTGTCGATGACGGCGAGGCCGTCCTGCACGTCGGCCACCTTGACCAGGCGCCGCTCGACCGTGTGGTCCGGCTTGATCACGTAGACGTAGCTGCCGTCCTCGCCGATCTGCACGGTCTGCGCCGGCACCGTCGGCACCCCTTTGCGGGTGTTCAGGATCAGCCGCAGATTGACGAACTCGCCTGGCCACAGGCGTTCGTCTTGGTTGGGAAAAGTGGCCTTCAAGTGGATCGTCCCGGTGGTCTGGTCGATGGTGTTGTCGATCAGCGTGAGCTTGCCCTCGGCCAATCTGGTTTTACCGTCGCTGGTGAACGCCTCTACCGCCAACGGCGCCTCGGCCTGGCGCTGGCGGATCGAGTCGAGATGCGTCTGGGCCAGGGTGAAGCTGACATAGATCGGCTTGATCTGGGCGATGGTGACGAGCCCGTTGGTATCGGTCGCATGGACCATATTGCCGATATCGACGAGCCGGGCGCCGAGGCGTCCATCGATCGGGGCGCGGATGTCCGAGTACTGGATGTTGAGCTGGGCCGCATCGATCTGCGCCTGGTCGCCCTTGATCGCCGCCTTCAGCTGGCCCACGGTCGCCTGCTGCTGATCGTAGCTCTGCTGCGTCTGATACCCCGATTTGATCAGGTGGCTATAGCGCTCCAGGTCGAGTTGAGCGCTGACCAGCGCAGCCTGGTCCTTCACCTTGGCCGCCTGCATCTGTTCGAGCGTCGCCTGGTAGGGGCGCGGATCGATCTGGAACAGCGGCGCCCCTGCCTTGACTTCCTGCCCCTCCTTGAAATTGACCGCCACGATCTGGCCGTCGACCCGGCTCTTGATGGTTACCATGTTGTAGGGCTGCACGGTGCCGATGCCGTTGAGAAACACCGGCATGTTGGCGGCCGCCACCTTGCCGGCCGTGACCGGGACGCCGACCGGCTGCGCCGGCCGCTCGGCGGCGACCGCATGACGCGGCACCTCGTGCACCACCCATACCGCGGCGGCTGCGCCGACAGCGACGATCACCCCCGCGGCGATCGCGAGCTTGCTCATGCGACGCTTCTCCTCCTACGCCCGCATTATGAACCGTATATATTGTAGATAATGGATATTACCGCTTCCCTGCGCAACTGGCCACGGGTGCGGTATTCCGGCGCAAGCGCCGCGTAACCGCTCGCCCGCCGCTCACAATTTCGTGATCGCCCGGCGGACCCGGTCGAGAAATTCCCGGCGCGATCTTTCGGTCGAGCGGTCCATGTCGTAGTGGGCAAGATAGAACGACCGGGCCCCGGCCTGGCAGAGCGGCTTCAGCGCCCGCATCAGAACCTTGCGCCCGGGATCGCCAGCCATCCACACAACCCATCGCGGCGAGCCGTAGGTGGTGACGACGCCGAACACCCTGACATTGGTCAGTCGCGGCCTGATGCCGCCGGCGACGTGGTGGGAAAAGGCGATGCCCGGACCCCACACCCGGTCGAAATAACCCTTCAGCACCGCCGGCATGGCGAACCACCACTGCGGGAAGCACAGGATCATCCCGTCGATCCGGCGCAGCAACTCGGTATACCGCGCCACCGCCGTATCGTCGTAGGCCACCAGGTAATAGCTTCGCAGCTCCGCCGCGCTCATCCTCGGGTCGAACCCCTCGCGGTAGAGGTCGGTCGCCGAGACCTCGTGCCCGCGCGCCTGCAATGCCGCCACCGTCGTCTCGAACAGCGCGTGGTTGTAGCTGTCGGCGAGCGGATGGCAATGGATGACCTGGAAATGCACACCGGCGCCCGGACCGGCGCGTCACGCCATCGTGCAGCGCGTCGCCCAGCGGTTCTGCAGCCACGGCGTGTAGGTCTCGCGGTTCTGCGCCATCCGCGGAAGCTTGGAATGCACGTCGAGCGCGGCCTGATCCCGCCACGCCTCGACGAAGAAGACGTGGTTGGGGTTGTCCTGCGCCTGCATCACGTCGAACTGCAGGCATCCGTCCTCGGCGCGCGACAGCGCGGCATGGTCCTTCATCAATGCAATGAAGGCAGCGGTATGCTGCGGCTTCACCTCGAACTCGACCACGATCATGATGCGGCTCATCGGCGTTTCCCTGCGGTGGTGTTCCGCGGCATCATCGGCGACCGAACAATGGCGAGGCAAGCCTGTCCGACGATCGCGAAGGAGTTTCAACCATGGCCCATGACGCTTTGCGCACGATCTTGCCGGTTGCGGGAATTGCCGCCGAACGCGCCCGCAACGTGGAGATCACCGGCGGTGCCGATCCCGTCCTGCCGACCCCGTTCCGCATCGGCGAAACCAGCGCCGCGGCGCTCGCCGCCACCGGCCTCGCGGTCGCCGATTTGTGGGAGTTGCGCACCGGGCGCAAGCAGGATGTCGCGGTCGATCTGCGCCAGGCGACCGCGTCATTGCGCAGCGGGCATTACCTCAAGATGGAAAAGAGCGAGGTCTCGCACGAGCGCAACCCGGTGATGGGCATGTACCCAGCCAAAAACGGCCGCTGGAGCTATATCCACGCCAATTTCCCCAACCACCGCGCCGCCGCGTTGAAGGTACTGGGCGTGCCGGAGGAAAAGGCGGCGGTGCGTGCGGCCGTCGCCAAATGGGACGCGCTCGAACTCGAAGAGGCGATCATCGCCGCGGGCGGCGCCGGCGGCATGGTCCGCAGCATGGACGAGTGGGCCAAGCACCCGCAGGCGGCAGCGATCGCCTCGTTGCCGCTGTTCGAGATCGTCAGGATCGGCGACGCCCCGGCCGAGAAACTGCCGGACGGCGACCGGCCGCTCTCGGGCATCCGCGTGCTCGACCTGACCCGCGTCCTGGCCGGGCCGACTTGCGCCCGGACCCTCGCCGAGCATGGCGCCGACGTGCTCAAGATCACCGGCGCCCACCTGCCCAATATCGGCTACCAGGAATTCGACACCGGGCACGGCAAATTGTCGGCCCATCTCGACCTGCGCCAGCCCAAAGACCTCGAAACCCTCAAAGGCCTGGTGCGGGAGGCCGATGTGTTCTCGCAGGGCTATCGCCCCGGCACGCTCGGCAACCGCGGATTGTCGCCCGAGGAGCTCATCAAATTGCGCCCCGGCCTGGTTTACGTGTCGCTGTGCGCGTTCAGCCATGTCGGCCCGTGGGCGTCGCGCCGCGGCTTCGACACCGTGGTGCAGAACGTCAGCGGCATCACCACCCGCCAGGGCGAACTGTTCCCCGGCGCCGAACCCGGCCCGCAATTCTATCCGGTCTCGGCGATCGACTATCTGACCGGGTACCTGATGGCGTTCGGCGCGATGGCGGCGCTGGCCCGGCGTGCGCGCGAGGGCGGGAGCTGGCTGGTGCGCATCTCGCTGGCCCAGACCGGGCGCTGGCTGGTCGGCCGCGGCCAGGTGCCCGAAGCCGAGCTGAAGGACGTGCCCAAGGAATTCACTGCGGCCGAACTGGCGCGCTGGTCGATGGTCAGCGACACCCCGGTCGGGCGGCTGACCCATCTGCGGCCGACCGTGCAGCTCTCCGAGACGCCGCCGCGCTGGGCGCGCCCGTCAGTCCCGCTCGGCTACAACGAGCCGGCCTGGCCGGCGCGGCCATGACCGTTCTGCATCTGCTGCGCCACGCCGAGCATCGCCTGCAGAACCGCGTCGTCGCCGGGCGTCTGCCCGGGATCGGGCTTTCCGCACATGGCCGCGAGGAGGCGGCGCGCGCCGCCGCGCGCCTCGCCGATCGCGGCATCGCGGCGATCTATTCGAGCCCGCTGGAGCGCGCCCGGGAAACCGCCGAGATCGTCGCCGCGCAGCTGGCGCTGCCGGTGGTGGTGCGAGACGAATTGAACGAACTCGATTTCGGCGAATGGACCGGCTCGACCTTTGAAGCGGTGCGGCTCGACCCGCGCTGGCCGCCGTGGGCGACATTCCGCAGCATCGCCGCGATCCCCGGTGGCGAAACCATGCGCGAGGTGCAGCGGCGCATCGTCGAAATCCTGATCGAACTGCATCAAGTCCACGGCGACGCGGCGGTGCTCCTGGTCAGCCATGGCGACGTGATCCGCTCGGGGCTTGCCTTCGCCCTGGGCATGCCGCTCGACATGTTCGGCCGGCTCGAGGTCGCCACCGCCTCGCTCAGCACGGTTCGGATCGATGTCGCCGGCATCCGCGTCGTCGCCGTCAACGAACGGGGGCCGGCGATCACCGCTGCCTGACCCGGCACCAGGCGCCTGACATGGCTGACCGCCCGGGCGCCTTATGGTAAAATTTGCGGGCGCACGAACATTCGCGTGGCCGACATGGAACGCGCGCCCTTAAAACGCAAGCTGGTCGCGGTGCTGCTCGCCGACGTGGTCGGCTACAGCCGCTTGATGGGTGCCAATGAAGACGACACCCATCTGCGCATCAACCGCGTCATGGAAGAGCTGATCGAACCGCAGGTCACGCGGTACGGCGGCTGGCTTGTGCGCACCATGGGCGACGGGCTGCGCGTCGAATTCGACAGCGCCCTGAAGGCGGTGCATTGCGCGCTCGCGATCCAGCGCGGTCTCGCCGAGTGGGGAGACAGCGCCGGGCCGCGGGATCGCATCCTGCTGCGGATCGGCATCAATACCGGCGACGTCATCGTCGACGACCAGGAAATCTACGGCAACAGCATCAACATCGCCGCACGGCTGGAGCAGCTGGCGGAAGCCGGCTCCGTCTGTGTCTCGGCGGCGGTCCACGACCAACTGCGCGACTATCCGGGCCTCCGCTTTGTCGATCGCGGGGCGCACAAGGTCAAAAACATCGGCCATCCGATCCATGTTTTTCGTGTTCACGATGCCGGGAGCGCAGAGACGATCGCCGCTGCGCCCGAGGTTTCCGCAACGGCCGAGGCGCGTCCCCGAGGGCCGGCTTTCCGGCGCCGCTGGGCGGTCAGGCTGGGCGTGGTCGGGTTGATCGTGGCCGCCACGCTGGGGCTGTCGTTCTTCCCCAATCCGAAGCCGGGGGTCTCGCATGCCGCATCGATCCTGGTCTTGCCGTTCCGCAACGTCAGCGACGACCCGAAGCAGGAATATTTCGCCGACGCCGTAACCAGCGACGTTACGACCGACCTGTCGAAGGTGCGTGATCTTGCCGTGATCTCGCCGGCGACGGCGTTCACCTACAAGGGCAGCGATCCTGATGCCAGGCGGATATACCGCGAGATCGGCGTGCGCTACCTCGTCGTCGGCAGTATCAGGCGCGTCGGCCAGCAGGTGAAAACCAACGTCCAGCTTGTCGATGCCGCTTCGGGGGTCGAGCTCTGGGCCGACCGCTTCAAGAACGAGTTCGTCGATCTGATGCGGCTCGAGGAAGGGATCACCGGCAGGATTGCGGCATCGCTCGATCTTCAGCTGGTCCAGGCAGAGGATCGCCGCGCCGACCACACCGACACTCCCGATGCGCTCGAATTGCGGTTGCATGCCACGAGCCTGTTTTTTCAGTCGGTGACCCCCGAGCACACGCTGGCCGCCCGGCAGCTCCTGACGGAATCGTTGCAGCTCGACCCGAACTCGGCCCAGGCTTGGGCCCGGCTGGCCCAGATCACCGCGTCGGATTACCTGAACCATTGGAACAACACCGGGCGCGCCCAACTGCACGAGGCGGAAAAGGCGGTGCACAAGGCGCTGCTGCTCGATCCGAACCTCGCTCTCGCCCATCTGGCCAAGGGCTTCGTGCTGCGCGCGCAGGGCGACCATCACGCCGCATACGAGGCCTTTGCCCACGCCATCGATCTCGATCCGAATTTCGCCCTCGCCTACGCCACGGAGGGCAACGAGCTGATCCTGATCGGACGTCCGAACGAGGCGCCGCCGCTGGTCGAGCGGGCGATCGCGCTCAGCCCGCGCGATCCGTCGCTGGGGATTTTCTACTGGACGATCGGCCGCGCGAATTTTTTCAGCGGACGCTACGAGCAGGCGATCGTCTGGCTGCGCAAGTCGGTAGAGGAGCGGCCGAACCTCTGGTACAATCAGCTCTATCTCGTCAGCGCCTATGCATTAAGCGACAAGATCGGCGAGGCCCAAAAGGCCTTGGCGGAATTTAATCGCCGGTTTTCCAAGCCGGCTTACACCGTGGCGTTTGTGCTTAACCAGGAAAAGACCGAGCCCAGCAGCGAGCCGATCATGGTTGCCGGGCGCGACAAGTTTCACCAAGGCTTATTGCGGGCGGGCATGACCGAGAATTGACCTCTGTCCGCCGCCGGCACCGTTCCTCCCTATCGCTGCAGCCTTGACGCAGCCGCATAACCCGGCGCCGAGCCGGTAAACGACCGCGCCGGGAAGCCCGCCAGCTACCCACAGATCGATCAGGAGGCACATTATGGCGCGCACCCGCAACGACGCTCTCACCCAGGCCGAGAGCCTTTACGACACGTCGCTGACCCCCGAAACCAGCCGCGAGATCGAAGCGCTGCTGAAAAAGGCCGATGTCGATGGCCGCAGTGCGGCCGAGCGCTCGTCCTACCTCGCCATCGTCACGGCCTGCGAATACCTCAACCGCTGGAACCGGGCCGGGCCGAGCGACCTCGACAAGGTCGAAACGGACATAAAAGACGCGTTGGCGCTCACCCCCGATCTCGCCCTCGCCCATTACGCGCAAGGCTTTCTCCATCGCATCAAGGGCCAACACGAGCAGGCGCTCGCCGCCTTCAGCGAATCGGTCCGGCTCGACCCGAATTTCTTCCGGGGCTACGCGCAAAAGGGCAACGAGCTCCTTTATCTCGGGCAGCCCGACGAGGCGCTGCCGGAAGTCCAAAAGGCGATAGAGCTTGCGCAGCGCAGCTACACCCGCGGGATGTTTTTCTGGATCATGGGGCGGATCCATTTCTTCAAGGGCGAGTACCCGTCCGCTATCCCCTGGCTGCAAAAGTCGATCCGGCTCTGGCCGACGCTCTGGTACAGCCGGCTCTACCTGGTCAGCGCCTATGCCCACAGCAGAAAGCTGGCCAGCGCCAGGCGGGCGCTGCGCGCCTTCGACGCGAGGTTTCCCGGATACACGATCGCCCGCGTCATCAGGAACGAACAGAGAAGCCCGGATGCGGACCCGTTTTTCATCGAGGGCCGAGAGCAGTTTCACGAGGGTCTGCGTCTGGCCGGGATGCCGCTGGCGTAGCGCTTTGCTCACGAGGTCGCGGTCACCCGCGGCCGCAGGCTGGTAAGCGCTGCCTCGGCCGCGGCGAGGCCGGTTTCGTAGGCGCCGTGCGCCGTCGAAAAGAAGTTCGGCGAGCACGCCTCGCCGGCAAAGAAGATCCGCTCGTCGACCGGCGCAGCGAGGCGGGCGCGATCGCCGGCGTGGCCCGGCATGGCATAGGAGTAGGAGCCGCGCGCCCATTCGTCGCTGTGCCAGGTCGAGCGGCCGAGCGGCACGAGGTGGCGGCGGATATCGTTGCCGTAAAGTGCGGCAAGCTCGTCGCCGGCGAAGGCGGCGGTCGCCTCCAGCCCTTCCCGTTCGAGCCGAGCCGCAAACTCGCCGCCGAAAAAGCAGTTGACGCGGGGCCGGCCGAGCGGGCGCAGCTGATAGTTCATCGTCTCGCGCCGGCGCGTCGAGCCGACCGCAAAAATTTCGCCGGCGATCCCCGCCAGATGGTGGTCGAAGCGGAAGAACAATTTGTTGGCGAGACCCAGCGGCAATCCCGCCGCGGCATCGATCTTGCCCGGCAGGACCGGGTCGAAGCGCAGCGCCTCGCTCGCGATGAGCGGGGTCGGCACGGCGACGATGACCCTCGCCGCCCTCAAGACCCCGCGCGCCGTCTCGATGCGGATGCGCGTGCCGCGATGATCGATGCGGAGCGCGGCGGCGCCGAACGCTATCGGCAAGGCGCTGCCGAGCGCGGCGATCAGCGCGCCATAACCTTCGCGCACGCGCCAGTTGAGCCCGCTATCCTCGTAGCGGACATTGTCCTTGATCGACAGTTTTTCCAATTCGACCGCGTTGCCCCAGGTGCTGATCGCCTCGAAAAGCGGGTTCCAGCGCCCGCCCGGGACCAGCACGGTCGAAGCCGGCCGGTCTTCCGGCGCTTCGGCGGCGCGGCGCATCGCCCGGCGATGCGCCTCGCGCGCGGCAAGCCAGTCGGCCTCTTCCTCGAGGGTACAGCCGCTGTTGCGCAGCCGCGTCGTCCACTCCGGCCGTTTCTTGTAAAGCGAAAACCCGGCCGGTTCGGCCAGCGGCGAGATCGCGTTGCGGTCGGCCGAATGCAGCCATTCGCCGCCGAAATCGCTGGGAATTCCGTCGATGAGCCGAGTCCAGGTGCGCCCGCCGATGCGCTCGCGCGCCTCCAGCAGCGCGAACGACGCGGTCCCCGCCGCCAGCCGGCGCCCCGCCCCGACGCCGGCGGCGCCGGCGCCGATCACCGCGATATCGACCTCGGACGGAAACTCCGCCATCGCCGCCTCGCCACCCTCTCGCCGCGCCGCTAAATTACGAGCGGCCGCTCCCGGTCGTCACCCCCCGCGCACCGGGACGGCAAGTTGCAGGCCGGAAGCCCGAGGAGGCTCATCGTGCGGCTGAGTGACTTCAAGGTCTTGAGCTTTGACTGCTACGGCACGCTGATCGATTGGGAGAGCGGCATCTGGGCCGCGCTGCAGCCGCTGGTGGCGAAAGCCGGCGGCGGGCTCGCGCGCGAGGCGGCGCTGGCGCGCTTCGGCCATCACGAAAGCGTGCAGGAGGCCGAGACGCCGGGCCTCCGCTACAGCGAGGTGCTGGCGCGCGTCTACGCGCGGCTGGCGGCGGAATGGGCAATCGCAACCGACGACGCTGCCGCCCGCGCGTTCGGCGCCTCGGTCGGGGATTGGCCGGCCTTTGCCGATTCGGCGGCGGCCCTCGCCTATCTGAAGCGGTTCTACAAACTGGTCATCCTGTCGAATGTCGACCGCGCCAGCTTTGCCAAAAGCAATATCCGGCTCGGCGTCGAATTCGACGCGATCTGCACCGCCGAAGAGATCGGCTCGTACAAGCCCGATCGCGCCAATTTCCGCTACCTGGTCGCACGGCTCGGCGAGATGGGGCACCGCCCGGCCGAATTGCTGCACGTCGCGCAGAGCCTCTACCACGACCACGCGCCGGCCAATGCGGCAGGCCTCCATTCGGCCTGGATCGACCGCCGCGCCGATGCGCCCGGCTGGGGTGCGACCCCGGCGGCCGAAGCCCGCTACGATTTCCGCTTCACCAGCCTTGCCGAATTGGCCGATGCGCATCGTGCGGAACAGCGCGGCTAGTGTCGCGGATTTGACGTTCGCGTGATTTTGACGGCGGTCTTGCTGGCGAACGTCAAATCCGCACCAGTTTTCATAGAGTTGCTGGTGTGCTGTCGAATCCGAAATCCGCTTTGAGGCTCGCGCCGAGATACGGCGAATTGCAGGATTCGGCACGCTAGCGCTCTCCCGGCATCGCCAGGCGGCGGCCGACCCAGTCGGGGCGCGGCAAGACCGCATGCGCGGCCGCCGCGGCGGCTACCCGGGCCTTGAGGCCGGGCGGGAACGGGCATACGCGCCGGGCGACCAGGTCGACGTGCAGGAACATCAATTCCTGCGTTGCCGCGCGCACCCCATCGGCCGCGCGGAACATCTCGTGTGCCACGTAAAGCCGCTTGTCGTCGGCGGCGATGATCTGCGTGGCGACCCGGACATGCTCGCCGACCAGCAATTCGCGCTCGTACCGGTTATGCGATTCGACCGCGAACGTGCCGAGATTGGTGGTGCGGCGATAATCGAGGCCGAGTCCCAGTTCGTCGAACAACAGGTCGGTCGCCTTGTCGAACAGGACGACGTAATAGGCGAGGTTCAAATGGCCGTTCCAATCGATCCATTCGGGCAGCACTTCGCCTTCGAAGCGGGCAAACGGGGCCGGAATGGTCATTCGAAAGGCCTCGGCAGGGTTGGCATGGCGGTGCTCCGCTGATCCGGTTTTGCGGTGATTGTGGCGCGCCCCGACCGCCGGCGCAAACCCGCGTCGCCGGCCGACCCGGGAGTACTGAAGCCCGCTGGCGCCAACGGCGCGAATATCGTTGAAGAAGCGTTGATGACAACCAACTCGACCGACGCGCCAAAGCCAAGGTTTTCGGTATCGAGAGCGAATTTACGACTTGTAAACGTGCGATCTCGATGATCGGATCACCGACCGATTTCGGAGCACCGGCGGATGGACGCGGCATTGATACGGATCATTCGCGACGCCTTGGGGGTCACAGCGATAGAATACGCGCTGGTCGCAGCGCTGATCTCGCTGCTGATCGTTACCGGCGTCACCCAGGTCGGCAGCTCGGTGTCGACCTTCTTCAACAATATCGCCAGCTCGTTCTAGTGTGGCGGATTCGAAGTTCGCGCGGGTTTGGTGGCGGGCGCGGTTGCGAACTCCAAATCCTAGGCCGCACTAGCGGCTGGAATCTGACATTTGAAACCCGTCACTCAAGTCATTCCGGAGCGCCGCGCAGCGGTGAGTCCGGAATCCATGAACACCGGCCTCTGGAACATGGGTTCCGGGCTCGGCCCTGTGGGCCGAGCCCGGAATGACGGTCGGGATTCATTCGTCTGAATTGGATCACTAGGTGTGGCGGATTTGCAGTTCGCACGGGTTTGGCGGCGGCCGCGTTGGCGAACTTCAAATCCACGGCCACACCAGTGGTCGGAATCTGACATTTGAAACCCTTCACTCGAGTCATTCCGGAGCGCCGCGCAGCGGCGAATCCGGAACCCATGAACACCGGCCTCTGGAACATGGGGTTCCGGGCTCGGCCCTTTTGGGCCGCCCCGGAATGACGGTCGGGATTCACTCGTCTGAATTGGATCACCAGCTTTTTTCAAAATAGCTCCGGGTGCTGTCGACTCCGAAATTCGCGCTCTGCCTCACCCCAAGATATGGCGAATTTCGGATTCGGCACACGAGGCGCGTACTCCGCGCAGCCGGTGCAGTGCGCCACGCGGTCTTGAGCCGCCGGTAGAAACGCTCCATGCTTCGTCCGTCCCCGCCCACACGGCGCCGGAACCAGCAAGGGAGCCGCAAATGACCGCAGCCGAATGGCAGCCGAGCCCGCTTTATCCCGATCCTGCGGTGATCACGCTCGACCCGCGCTTCGAGCGCGTGCGGCCGCCGTTCAACGCCTCGGTCGAACGGCTCTACACCGGCTGCCGCTGGAGCGAAGGCCCGGTATGGTTCGGCGACGGCCGGTTTTTGCTGTGGAGCGACATTCCCAATAACCGCATATTGAAATGGGAGGAAGAGACCGGCGCGGTCAGCGTGTTTCGCCATCCGTCGAACAATTCCAACGGCAATACCCGCGACCGCCAGGGCAGGCTCGTCACCTGCGAGCACGGCATGCGCCGGGTCACCCGGACCGAGCATGACGGCACGATCACGGTGCTGTGCAACCGGTTCGACGGCAAGCCGCTCAATTCGCCGAACGATGTCGTGGTCAAGTCTGATGGGTCGATCTGGTTCACCGACCCGCCCTTCGGCATCCTCAGCCATTACGAAGGCAACCGCAGCGAGCCCGAGCTGCCCGTCACCAACGTCTACCGGATCGACGGCCACACCGGCCGGGTGACGATCGTTGCCGATGACATCCGCGGCCCCAACGGATTGTGCTTCTCGCCCGATGAATCGCGGCTTTACGTGGTCGAGTCGCGCGCCCAGCCGCGCCGCGCGATCCGCCTGTTCGACGTAATCGGCGACGGCACCCGCCTCGCCAACGGGCGCGATTTCGGGGAGGTCGGCGACGGCACGCCCGACGGCTTCCGCTGCGATGCCGAGGGGAACCTCTGGTGCGGCTGGGGGATGAGCGAGGCGCTGAACGGGGTCGCCGTGTTCGCCCCAGACGGCAGGATGATCGGGCGCATCGCCCTGCCTGAGCGCTGCGCCAATCTCTGCTTCGGCGGGGTCAAGCGGAACCGGCTGTTCATGGCCGCGAGCCATTCGCTGTACGCCGTCTATGTCAATACCGAGGGAGCGGCCGGCGGTTGACGCGGAGCGCTGCGGGCATGGACCGGCGCGATCTGCTCAAGGCCGGCGCTGCCGGCGTCGCCGGAACACTCCTCGGCGCCTTGCCTGCCGGCGCCGAGCCCTCCGCGTTTCCGCCCGGCTTTCTCTGGGGCACCTCGACTTCGGCCTACCAGGTCGAAGGCCGGGGCGACCGCCGAGCCGACAGCATCTGGGATGTTTTTTGCCGCCTCCCCGGCACCATCGCCGACCACAGCAACGGCGACATCGCCTGCGACCATTACCACCGCTACCCCGAAGACATCGCCTTGATGGCACGGGCCGGGCTCAAGGCTTACCGGTTTTCGATCTCCTGGCCGCGGGTGCTGCCTGAGGGCACCGGGCAGCCCGATGCGAAAGGGCTCGATTTCTACAGCCGGCTCGTCGATACGGCCTTGAAGGCCGGGATCGAGCCGTGGGTCTGCCTCTACCATTGGGACCTGCCGCAAGCATTGCAGGATCGCGGGGGATGGGGCGAGCGCGCGATCGCGGGCTGGTTTGCCGATTACGCCCGGCTGATGGCCCGGCACCTCGGCGACCGGGTGACGCGCTGGATCATGCTCAACGAGCCCTCGGTGGTCGCGGTGATGGGGCATGGGCTCGGCGAGCATGCGCCCGGCTTCCGCAGCCGCGCGAAGATGTTTGCGGCGATGCACCACCAGAACCTGGCCCAGGGCCGCGCGCTTTCGGCGCTGCGCGCCGCGGGCGGCGGACGCTTTCGCCTCGGCACGATCCTGAGCCTGCAGCCGGTGCGGCCGGGCGGCGGGCTCGATGCGAATCGGCCGGCCGCCGCCATGTGGGACGCCCTGTGGAACCGCGCCTTTCTCGACCCGCTGTTCCACGGGCATTACCCGGCGCTGATCGAGCCTTTCGCGGCGCCGCTGGTACAACCGGGCGATCTTGCGGAGATCCGGCAGCCCATCGACTTCCTCGGGGTCAATTATTACGGGCCGATGTACCAGCGTGCCGACCCGGCCGGGATCATCGGCACGAACTGGGGCGCGATGCCCGCGGACATGAAAAAGACCGCGATGGGGTGGCCGGTCGATCCAAGCGCTCTCGTCGAATTATTGGTGGAACTGCGCGACCGCTACGGCAATCCGACGATCTACGTCACCGAGAACGGCGCCTTCTACCGCGACCGCACGGGTAGCGACGGTCGGGTCGACGATCGCGCGCGGATCGCCTACCTGCGCGACCACATCGCCGCGTGCCGGCGCGCCTTGGCTCATGGGGTCGATCTGCGCGGCTATTTTATTTGGACAATACTCGACAATTTTGAGTGGGCCCACGGCTACACGGCTCGCTTCGGGATTGTGCAGGTGAACCGCGCGACAATGGAGCGCACCCCGAAGGAATCCTACGACTGGTTCGGCGCCGTGGCCCGCGCCAACGCGGCATAGAGAGCCGCAAGACAACAGTTCCGCCACTGTCGGAGGCGCCTCAACCGGTGGCTGGGTTTACCGGCCGAAATCCGCTTCACCCTAGTATAAAAAGGAGATTTCTTATAGCATGTAGTTCTCAACTATCGGAGGAAACCGATGAAACGCGCCCTGGTCCTCTGCTCGCTGCTGGCAATGGCGGCGTGCGCTCCCACCCCGCCCCCGGCTCCCACTCCGCCGCCGCCCCCGCCGCCCCCGGCGGTTGCCGCACCGGCCGTCTCGCACAATTTCGTCGTTTATTTCGGCTGGAACCGCGCCTGGGTCGGCCCCGAGGGAGTGGCCATCCTGCGCCAGGCAGCCAATGTCTACAAAGCGGGCGGGGTCGTAACCGTGCAGGTGACGGGATACACCGACCGCTCGGGCACGTACCGCTACAATCAGCGGCTGTCGGTTCTCCGGGCGCGGCACGTCGCCCATATCCTCGCCAAGATGGGCGTGCCGTGGAAGGCAATGACGGTTACCGGCCGCGGCGAGAACGACAACGCCGTGCCGACCGGGCCGGGCGTGCGCCAGCCGCGTAATCGTCGCGTCACGGTGGTCGAAGGCTAGGCGCGTTCAGCCGCACCTGACGATGCAGAGGAATGAGGGCGCCCGCTCGCGGGCGCCCTCGGCTTTTTGCGCCGGCCGTCGCGTCGACGGCGGCTCCGGGTCTATACCGCTTCGTAAGGCAGACGCTTGATCTTTTCCACGTTCCGGCCTTCGATTCGGATCAACCGGGTTGAGCCTTCGCGGCGCGGGGAGTGGAGATCCCCCTCGTTGTAGACATAGGCGGCGCCGGGTTTCAGCGTGTAGTTCCGCACCAGGCGGACCCGGCCGGGCTCGCTGTCATGCGGCGGCGATACCAGCTCCCAATCGCTCATGATCGTTTCGCCGTCCGCCTGCCCGTAGATTGCCCAGGTCGGGCCGTGATCGTGCGGCTTGCTTTCCTTGGCGCCGTGATAGACGTGGCCGAGAATGCAGAAGCCGAGATCCTTGTCCTCGTAGAGGATGTTTCGCTCGGGCGCGTTGTCGGGTAGATATCGGGCAGTGAAGGCCTTGTCCAGACACATCTCCTGAACGACCTTGCAGACCTTCTTGCGGCCCTCGGGGCCGGGATCATCGGCGAGAATGCGGTGCAGTTCAGCCGAGAACTGATCGAGTGTGCGCTCCATCAGCGAACCTCCTTCGATTGCGGTCGATAGGCCCTGGCCGGGACCGCAAATGCCCGGCGCAATGCAGGCAAACGCCCAAGCGGCAAGATGTGCCGGCCCGCGACGAGGGTATTCCGCGGCGAGCGAACCGGCAAGCCTGCTCAGCCGTTTAGGGCGCACCGGCGGGGCCGGAAATGTCGTAAGCTTTTGGTCTGAGGCGATGCACTTTGCTACCCACGGTTAAGGGAGGAGACCGCATGGATCGCGAGCCCGGCGCTTCCTCTCATACCCCGCTGCCTCAGGTGATCGCCCGCCTGGCGTTGACCACGGCGCTGGTGGCCGCGGGAATCTGGATCTTGTGGGATTTCATTCCCGCACTGGTGTGGGCCGCGATCTTCGCGATCGTGCTATGGCCGCTGCGGCGCCGTCTCGTGCAGGTTCTGCCGGCGCGGGGAGAACGCGAGCTCGCCCCGTTGCTGCTGGTCGTGGCCGTCGGGCTGATATTCATCCTCCCGCTCGTGCTGCTCGGCTTTGCCCTGGCGCGGGAGGGGCATGTCGTCGTGCATTTCGTCGGGCACGCGCGCGGCAACGGCGTCCCGTTGCCGGAATGGATTGCCCGGTTGCCGCTGGTCGGCGCTCCGCTCGCCGGATGGTGGCAGGACAATCTGAGCAATCCCGGAGTGGTACAGGATCTGCTCGGCCGGCTCAACCCGAAGCTCTTGGCCGAATCGGCGCGGCATTTCGGGGCCGAGATCGTCCACCGCCTGGTGCTGTTTTCATTCACGCTGCTGACGCTGTTCTTCCTGTTTCGCGACGGGGACCGGCTCGCCGCGCAGGCCCGCATCCTCGGGGATCGCCTGTTCGGCCATCACGGCGAACGGATCGCGTTCCAGATGATCGCGGCCGTGCACGGCACCGTCACCGGTCTTGTTCTGGTCGGCCTCGCCGAGGGCGTCGTGCTCGGCTTTGTCTATCTCGCCGTCGGCCTGCCCGACCCGGCCTCGGTCGGTGCCCTGACTGGCGTCGCCGCGGTGATCCCGTTCGGCTCACCGGCCGTATTCTGCCTCGCCGCGCTTTATCTGGCCGCGCAGGACAACATGGGTGCGGCGATCATCGTGCTGGCGAGCGGCAGCTTCGTCGTCTTCATCGCTGACCATCTGGTCCGCCCGGCGCTGATCGGCGGCGCTGCCCGATTGCCGTTCCTGTGGGTTTTGCTCGGGATTCTCGGAGGGCTGGAGGCGCTCGGGATCCTCGGCCTGTTTGTCGGTCCCGCGATCATGGCGGCATTGCTGGCGCTGTGGCGCGAAGGGACGGAGCATCCCCGGCGGCCGGTTCCGGCCCGGCCGGCCGCCACCCGACCGGCCGCGGCGCCGCCGCAACCCAACGGGCGGCGGACCGGCGGTCGCAAGGGATAGGCATTGCCGACCGGCAGGTGCCGGCCGTCGCTATTTGCCGGGCGCGCCCATCCATTGCGGCGCGCCGCCCGGCCAGTTCGCGGTGCCGGCGGCGTTGCGGACGGGAGCGGCGGCGTCAGCCCTGGCCTCGTTTTTCTTGGCGACGCTGTAATGTACCCGCTCGTCGAGGTGGAGGAACGGCGCCAGCACCAGCTCTGCGAACCACGACCGGCGACGCACCGGCGCCGGGGCGAGCGGAGCGAAGGGGTCGGGTCCGCCGCCGATACGCCGGGAAATATCCAGTTCCTCCAACAACGACATCGTGAACTCCTTGCAGAAACGGTAGCCTGAGTGGTGGCCCCTGCCGCTTCACGACGCGTGCCACCGCTCCCAGCACCGGCCAATATAAAGAGCCTTTTCTTTTTAATGGCTTAAGATGGCAGCTCGAGAGTGCCGTACGCCCCGCGCCGCAATTTGCGACGAAAAATGCGACGCAACGGCGATGGCAAAAGGTCTCACCGGCAATCCCCGCGCGAGGTGTTGACTCGATCGCCGCTCAGGATTTTTCTTGGGCCGCATTGCATCCTTGAACGCCGAGATACCGGGCCGTGTGAGGCGAGCGTGGAGGGAGCATGAGATACGTGTGCGATGCGCCGGACGGCAAGACCTGGTTCCGGATCGAAACCGAGGGCGAGGCTGCATCCGAGTCCGAGATCATGCATCACGCCGTCGAGAAATATTTCCGCAAGGAGCGCGAGCGGGCGGCGCAGACGTTCCATCCGCTCTCCAAGGTGAATTTCGAGCAGGAGATCGGGCTGAACGCGCATATCCAGCGCCAGATGCCGCTGTTCCTGACCCTGCGCGACGGCGAGGGCAACGCGCTTGCCACGGCGATGCTGCCGCCGGGCGGGCGCGACGACCGCGGCTTTCGCCCGATCATCGTCGGGCCGAACAATATCGACCCGTACGAGGAAGAAGGCGACGCGATCGCCGCGCTCGCAGATCACTTCGGCATGGTCCTGGAGCGGGCCCGCTGCTATCCGTACCGCCGGGATTAGGGCGGGCGGGCAGCACCGCCGGCATCGCATCAGTCGGGCGCGGGAGCGGACGATCGACCGGAATAGCTAGGGTTTAGCCGCCGAGCTTCCGCCGCAGCAACTCGTTGACCAGCGCCGGGTTGGCCTTGCCCCCGGTCGCCTTCATGACCTGGCCGACGAAAAAGCCGAGCACCTTGGGGTTGGCCGCGTATTGCGCCACCTGCGCCGGGTGGGCGGCGAGCGCGGCATCGACGGCGGCCTCGATCGCCCCGGCATCGGTGACCTGGCGCAACCCCTTGGCCGCGACGATCGCGCCCGGGTCGGCGCCGGTTTCGACCATCTCGGCGAAGACATCCTTGGCGATGCGGCCGGAAATCGTGCCGTCGGCGATCAGGTCGATCAGCGCCCCGAGTTGTGCCGCGGCAACCGGCGAGTGCTCGATCGTCATTCCCTTCCGGTTCAGCGCGCCGAACAAATCGCCGATCACCCAATTGGCCGCCGCCTTGGCATCGCGGCCTTTGGCAAGCGTCTCGAAATAATCGGCGGTCGCCCGCTCGGTCACCAGCACCATCGCATCGGCCGGAGGCAATCCGTATTGGGAGACGAACCGCGCCCGTTTGGCATCGGGCAGTTCGGGCAATTCGGCGCGCATCTGCGCGACCCAGTCCGGGTCCAGTATCAGCGGCAGCAGGTCGGGATCGGGAAAATAGCGGTAGTCGTAGTCGTGTTCCTTTGACCGCATCGGCCGTGTCACGCCGCGCGCGGTATCGAACAGCCGGGTTTCCTGGGCGACCGTTCCGCCCCCTTCGATCAGTTCGATCTGGCGCCGCGCCTCGTAATCGATCGCCTGCATCGCAAAGCGCACCGAGTTGAGGTTCTTGATCTCGCAGCGGGTGCCGTAAGGCTCGCCCGGCCGCCGCACCGAGACGTTGCAGTCGCAGCGCAGCGACCCCTCCTCCATGTTGCCGTCGCAGGTGCCGAGATAGCGCAGGATCGAGCGCAGCTTTCGCAGATAGAGGCCGGCTTCCTCGCCGCTTCTGAGGTCGGGTTCGGAGACGATTTCCATCAACCCGATGCCGGCACGGTTGAGGTCGACATAGGTGTCGCGCGGGTGTTGGTCGTGCAGGCTCTTGCCGGCGTCCTGCTCGAGATGCAGCCGGGTAATACCGACCGTGCGGGTCGAGCCGTCCGGCAGGTCGAGGCTGACCTGGCCGTGCCCGACCAGCGGCTGCTCATATTGGGAGATCTGATAGCCGGCCGGCAGGTCCGGGTAGAAGTAGTTCTTGCGGGCGAAAACGCTGACGAGGTTGATTGCGGCATCGAGGCCGAGCCCGGTCCTGACCGCCTGCTCGACGCAATGCCGATTGAGCACCGGCAGCATGCCCGGAAATGCGGCATCGACGGTCGAAACCTGGCTGTTGGGCGCCGCCCCGAACGCGGTCGCGGCACCGGAAAACAATTTCGCCTCGGCGATCACCTGGGCATGAACCTCAAGCCCGATGACGACCTCCCACGCGCCGGTACGGCCTTCGATCATCCCCGCGTCCTTCCGCGCAAAAAAAGATCAGGCCCAAGCCACGGATTATTCATGATTCGTCTCCTCAAAACAGGAGAATAACAGGGCCTGATACCGTTCGATAACAGGAAGCGATCCCGCGCAGAACAGGCGGCGCTTGCGCAG
>JASHNY010000019.1 GCA_030041385.1 Alphaproteobacteria bacterium | reverse complement strand
GGCGGCGCCGGGCCGGCGCGAGCGGAGCCTGCTCGTCGTCGTCGGGCGCGGCGCCAGCGATCCGGCCGCCAACCGCCGTATCGCCGAGACCGCGCGCGATCTCGGCGAGCGGCTGGGTTTCGGCGGTGCCGAGGCGGCCTTTGCCGGTATCGCCGAGCCGCGCGTCGCGGCGGCATTGCAGCGCGCCGCAGGGCTCGGCTTCGATCGCATCATCGTCTTTCCGTACCTGCTGTTCGCCGGCGTGCTGGCCGGGCGCATCGCCGCCGAGACCGCCATCGCCGCAGCGAAATGTCCCGGCGTCGCCTTCGTCAAGGCGGGGCATCTCGGCGATCATCCGCTGGTGCTCGACGCCTTGGCCGAGCGCGTCGGCGAATGCTTCGATTGCGGCCACGAGCCCGGTTGACGCGGCATGGCGGCGCGGTTCGACACCTATGTGATCACCGACTGGAGCGCGGCGAGCCAGCCCAAGACCGGCCGCGACAGCATCTGGATCTGCCGGCTCGACCGCGCCGGCGAAACTCTCGCCAACCCGCCGACGCGCGCCGCGGCGCAGGCGCTGCTCACCGATATTTTGGCCGCAGCGGTCGCAAGCGGCGAGCGTGTTCTGCTCGGCTTCGACTTCCCGTTCGGCTACCCGGCCGGGTTTGCAGCTCGGCTCGATCTCGCCGGAGTGCCGTGGCGCGCGGTGTGGGACGAGATCGCCGCGCTGTTGCACGACCGCGACGACAACCGCAACGACCGCTTTCTCGTCGCCGCGGAGCTGAACCGGCGCATTTCCGGCGCCGCGTTCCCGTTCTGGGGCTGCCCGGCGGCGCTCGTCGGCGCGCATCTGCAGATGCGGCACCACCGCGGCCATGTCGATGGGGAATTGCGCGAGCGGCGCCTGATCGACGACATCATGACCGGGGCGCAGCCATGCTGGAAACTGCTCGGCGTCGGCTCGGTCGGTGGCCAGGCGCTGACCGGGATCCCGGTGGTGCGCAGCCTGCGCGACAACCCGCGCTGGGCCGATTGCGCGCAGGTGTGGCCGTTTGAAACCGGGCTGTCGCTGCCCGCCCGCGCCCGCATCGTCTTCGCCGAGGTGTGGCCGTCGTGGTGGGATTGGAAGCCGACGCGCGATCCGGGCGAGATCAGCGACCGCGCCCAGGTCAGGCATGTCGCGCGGTTTTTCGCCGAATGCGACCGCGCCGGCGGGCTCGCCGCCCTGTTCGCCGGCGCCCCGGAATTGGCCGCGGCACAACGGCGGATCATCGAGCGCGAGGAGGCGTGGACATTGGGGGTGACCGGGCCGAAACGGGCGCCGCGAATCCTCCGCGCCGGCACGGCGGAGCGCGCGCCGCCGCCAGTGCCGGCGGGTGCGTCCGGCGTTGCGGCCAAGCCCGGCTGAGATGCGGCAGGACAAGACCGCGGCGCGGCGATCGCGGACCTGGCTGAGCGGCGTCCGGCCTTATGCGCTGCTGGCGGGGCTGTGCCTGCTCTTGTACCTGCCGGGCATCGCGTCGATCCCGCCGCTCGACCGCGACGAATCGCGGTTTGCGCAGGCGACCCGGCAGATGCTCCAGACCGGCGATTTTCTCGACATCCGCTTTCAGGACGAGGCGCGCAACAACAAGCCGGCCGGGATCTACTGGCTGCAGGCCGCCGCGGTGAGCGCCTTCGGCAGCGCCGAGGGCACCGCGATCTGGCCCTATCGCCTGCCGTCGCTGGCGGGGGCGACCGCCGCGGTGCTGCTGGCGTTCGGGTTTGGAACCGTGCTGTTCCGCACCGATCCGGGCATCGCCGAACCGCGCCGCGCCGCCTTTGTCGCCGCCGCCTTGCTGGCGAGCGCGCTCGGGGTCGTGGCCGAGGCGCATATCGCCAAGACCGATGCGGTATTGCTCGCCGCCGTGATGGCCGGGCAGGGGCTGCTTGGCCTTGCCTATATCCGTGCCCGCAGCGGCCGGCCGGTGCCCGGCTGGGCCGCGGCCGGGTTCTGGATCGCCGAGGCCGCGGCGATCCTGGTCAAGGGGCCGATTGCGCCCGGCCTTGCCGTGGTCACCGCCGCGACCCTCTCGATTGCCGACCGCGATCTGCGCTGGCTGCGCGGGATCCGGCCAGTGCCCGGAATCGTGCTGGCCGCGCTGGTCCTGGCGCCGTGGCTGATCGCGATCGAGCATGCGACGGCGGGGCGGTTTCTTGCCGATTCGCTCGGCCATGATCTGCTGGCAAAGCTGCTCGGCCCGCAGGAATCGCACGGCGCGCCGCCGCTGTCGTACCTGGCCTCGTCGCTCGTGACGTTCTGGCCGGGATCGCTGTTTCTCGTTCCGGCGCTGGTGCAGGGCTGGCGACGGCGTGACCGTGTGGCGGCGCGGTTCCTGCTCGCCTGGATCGTCCCGGCCTGGGTCATCCTCGAATTGGTGCCGACCAAGCTGCCGCATTACCCGCTGCCGCTCTACCCGGCGCTGGCGTTCCTGGCGGCCGGCGCGCTCGCCGACGCCGGCGGGTTCGATGGCACCCGATGGGCGCACCGGATCGATGCCGTAGTACGGGCGCTGTGGGGCGTGACGACGGCAATTCTGGCCGCATCGCTGGTCGTGCTGCCGGTGCGCTACGGCGGCGGACCTTCGGTCGTCGGCACACTCGCCGCCGCCGTGCTGGTCGTCATCGCAGCGTTCCCCTGCGTGCGGCCGCGCGCCCGGGCGGCGCCGGGGCTGCTGGCCGCGCTGGCGGCGGTCTTTGCGCTGGCTCTCGGCGCCGTGTTGCCCGGCCTCGATCGGCTGTGGCTCAGCCGGTCGGCCGCCGCCCTCGTCGCCGCGCACGAGCCGCCGGCGGCGACACCGCTGGTCGCGGTCGGCTACGACGAGCCGAGCCTCGTATTTCTGCTCGGCACCGACGTGCATCTGGCCGGTCCCGGCGAAGCGGCCGCATTGCTGGCTGAGGGCGGCGAGGTGCTGGTCAGCGACCGCCAGCGCCCCGCGCTCCGGCAGGCGCTGGGCGCCCGCGGTCTTGCGATGCGCCCGCTCGGCAATGTGCGCGGCATCGACTACTCGAACGGAAGACGGTTGGTGCTGACCCTGTGCCAGGTCACACGCGGCTGAGCCGGGCCTCGGCTCGCTCTATCGACGCCGCGCCGAGGCGCGCTGCAGGGTCTCCACCACGGCCGACCGGTTGCTTTCCTGCGCCCAGCCGATGGCGTCGCGGCCGGTAAAGTCGGTCTTGGTCGGGTCGGCGCCCTTGTCGAGGAGGGCGCGCACGACATCGCCATTGCCGCGGCGCGCCGCCTCCATCAGCGGGGTCATGCCGCTGTGGTTCTGGCTGTTGGGGTCGGCATGGGCGGTCAGCAGCTGGTTGACGATGTCGATCTCGTCGCGCTGGGCGGCGTAGTAGAGCGGGGTGTTGCCGAGCGTGTCCTTCTGGTCGATGTCGGCGCCGGCCTTGATCAGCATCGCCGCGATCTGGGCATTGCCGTTAAGTGCGGCGATGCCGAGCGCGGGGCGGCCGCTGTTGTCGGTCGCGTTGGGGCTTTTGTCGTCGAGCAGCAATTGCTGCACCGCGGCGGCGTTGTTCTGCAAGGTCGCGGTGGCGACGCTGTCCCAATAGCCGGAAAACGGGTTGAGGTTCAGCTGCGCGCGCGCCGGCGCGCCGACGCCGCACGCCGCCAGCGCGGCAATGGCGAGCAGGATGCCGCGGCGCGCGGTCACGACCGGCCCCACGCGGCAGAGCGCCGCTCGTCTCCGCCGAGCCAGTCGAGCGCGGCGTCGATCGTGTCGACCGAACGTCCCGGCTCCGGCGGCGGGCGGCGCACCATGACGACCGGCAGGCTCAACTCGCGCGCCGCGATCAATTTCGCCTCGCCGGCGGCGCCGCCACCGGCCCGGCACACCAGCACGTCGATGGCGTGGCGCTGCAACAGATGCCGCTCTTCGGCCAGGGTGAACGGGCCGCACCCGATCTCGACCTGATGAAAGCGCAACGGCAGCCGCTGCGGCGGCGGCTCATCGAGCCGCACCAGAAAGCGCACCCCTTCGGCCCGGGCGAATGGCGGGATCGATCCGGCGCCGACGGCAAG
Source organism: Alphaproteobacteria bacterium (assembly GCA_030041385.1). Classification (GTDB taxonomy): domain Bacteria; phylum Pseudomonadota; class Alphaproteobacteria; order ATCC43930; family CGMCC-115725; genus DATARH01. The sequence continues at coordinate 8,189 of JASHNY010000019.1, read as the reverse complement.
CCAGGCGCGGCGCCCGACACGGTCGACAATCGCGGCCGCGGCCTCGATGCTGTCGACCTCGATCCAGCGGTCGAGCGGATGGCGCCGCAACGGCGGCCGCAGCAGCATCAGGCGCGGCAGCCCGATCCGGTCGCAGGCGAGCCGCGCTGCAGCCGAGATTGCGGCGGAAAACGGGTGGGTCGCGTCGATCAGGCAATCGACCCGTTCGGCGGCAAGGTAGGTCGCCAACGCCGCGGCATCGGCGAAGCCGCCGATGCGGACCCGGCCGGGGATTGGGCCCGGCCGCCGCGTTCCGGCCGGAAGCGCGGTGCTCACCACCGCCGTCTCGCCGAACCGCGCCAGTGCGGCACGGGCCAGCGCGGCGGCCTCGCCGGTCCCGCCGAGAATGAGAAGATGCCGTCGCGTCATCGCTCTCCCCGGTGTGTGGCAACCAGTATGCGCCCTCGCCAAGCTTGGTGCCACCGCGCGATCCGGTCGCAGAGCGAGGGTTGATTTCGGCGCCCACCCGTCCTGCGATCCTGGCAAGAGCGCGGCGCCGGCTACCGCAGGGCGGGGCAGTCGTGTAGCGTTTGCGGGTGATCGACAGCGCGCATCTTGGCCTGCCCGAATTCGCCCCCGGCAGCGTCTGGCTGGTCGGCGCCGGACCCGGCGACCCCGGCCTGCTCTCGCTATTGGCCCTGCATGCGCTGCGCCATGCCGACACCGTCGTTTACGACGCCCTCGTCGATCCGCGCATTCTGAAATTGGCCCGGCCCGGTGCCGCGCTGGACTATGCCGGCAAGCGGGGCGGCCGCCCGTCGCCGCAGCAGCCCGACATCTCGGCCCGGCTCGTCCGCCTTGCCCGCGCCGGAGGGCGGGTGTTGCGGCTGAAAGGCGGCGACCCGATGGTCTTCGGCCGCGGCGGCGAGGAGGCGCTGGCGCTGGCCGAGGCCGGCATTCCGTTCCGCATCGTGCCCGGGATCACCGCCGGAATCGGCGGCCTCGCCTATGCCGGCATCCCGCTGACTCATCGCGGCATCAACTCGGCCGTGACCTTCGTCACCGGCCATGGCAGCGACGGCGGCGACAGGCGCGACTGGGCGGCGATCGCGCACGGCGCGCCGGTACTGGTGCTGTACATGGGGCTGAAGCATCTCGCCGCGGTCGCGGCGCGGCTGATCGCGGCCGGGCGCCAGCCGGCGGAGCCGGTCGCGATCGTCAGCCGGGCGACGACCGCAGAGCAGCGGGTGCTGATCTCGACGCTCGCCGCCGCGGCGGCGGAGGCTGCGGCCCAAAGGATCGAGCCGCCGGCGATCGTCGTGATCGGCGCGGTCGCCGAGCTTTCCGCGGCGCTGGCCTGGTTTGCGCCGGCGGGATGAGCGCCTCGTCCGATGGGGTCGGCGGGTGTCCGATCCTGTTGTTCTCAGGGGCATCCGGCAACGTGTAATGTTTCCCGCCCGCAAGGTGGCGCGGCGACCGCGACGCAGGGAGGCGGCCTATGGCGGCGGACTACAGCATCTGTCTTGGAACGGCGGGCTGGGGGGTATGGCACAGCCCGGATGCCGGCCAGTCGTGGACGCGGCATCGCGCCCCGTTTCCGCTCAACAGCCGCATCCAGGCGCTGGTCGCCCATCCCAAAGAGGCGCACACCGTGCTCGCCGGCGGCGACACGGGGCTGTTCGTCAGCCGCGATGGCGGCGCGCGGTGGGAGCGCGTCACTGCCGCCGGGGCCCTGCCGACGATCTGGTCGCTGACCATCGACCCGGTCGATCCCGATATTCTCTTTGCCGGCACCCGGCCGGCCGGGGTCTACCGTTCGCAAGACGGGGGACGGCAGTGGGAGAAGCTGGCCGTGGACATCGCGCCGGAGTGCTCCATCGGCGTACCCTTCGTGACCGGGCTCGTCGTCGATCCCGACGATCATCGCAGGGTCTGGGCAGGCATCGAAATCGATGGCGTCTTCCGCAGTCTCGACGGCGGCGATACGTGGACACACCTCAAGACGGGTTTGTACGACCCGGACATTCACGCCGTGACGATTGCGCCGACCCAGCCCAAACGCCTCTACGCCAGCACGGCACGCGAAATGTTTGTCAGCAGCGATCTCGGCAACACCTGGGAGTCCCTGGACATCAGGGAGAAATGGCCGCTGCCCTATGCCCGCGGCATGGCGGTCAAGGCCGATGATCCCGGCGTGCTGTTCGCCGGATGCGGCGAGACCACGACGGGCGAAAAAGGGCATGTGCTGCGGACGGCCGATTTCGGGGAGACGTGGGAGATCCTGCCGCTGCCCACGCAGCCCAACGCCACCGTGTGGGGCCTCGCCACGCACCCCGCCAACGCCAACCGCATCGTGGCGTTCAGCCTGTTCGGCGAGGTGTACGTTACCGAGGATGCCGGCGCGTCCTGGCGCAAGATCGCGCGCGAATTCGGTGAGATCAGGGCGGCAATCTGGGTGCCAAACTGATCTTGGCGGGGCTGCGACGGTCGGCGTGAGTCGGCTATAGCCGCTTGCCGGTGTCGAGATCGAACAGGTGGATGTGCTCGGGGCGGATCGCCAGCGCCACCGGGTCGCCGAGCGCCGGAGCGAAGCCGCCGGGGGCGCGCGCGGTCAAGCGTATCCCGTCACCGCCGGCGGCGCCGTGGACGATCGTGTCGGCGCCGAGCCGTTCGAGCAGTTCGACGCGCACTGAAAGCGGGCCGCTCTCTGCCGGTTCCAGGTGCTCGGGCCGCATGCCGACGAGGACTGGACGGCCCGGTTCGCCTCTGCCGCCGGCGACCGCGAGCGGCACCACCCCGCCGGCCACCTCGACGCCGGCCGCGATCAACCGCCCGCGCACCAGGTTCATCGCCGGCGAGCCGATGAACCCGGCGACGAAAGCCGTCGCCGGCCGCTCGTAAAGCTCGAGCGGCGGCCCGATCTGGTCGGCGATCCCGGCGTTCATCACGATCAGCCGATCGGCCAGGGTCATCGCCTCGACCTGGTCGTGGGTCACATAGAGCGAGGTGGTGCCGAGCTGCTGCTGCAGCCGCTTGATCTCGACCCGCATCTGCACCCGAAGCTGGGCGTCGAGGTTCGACAGCGGCTCGTCGAACAGGAACACCTTGGGGTCGCGCACGATGGCGCGGCCCATCGCCACGCGCTGGCGCTGCCCGCCCGACAATTGCCGCGGCTTGCGCTCCAGGAGGCCGTCGAGCTGCAGGATCGCCGCGGCGCGCTCGACCCGGGTGCGAATCTCCTCGCGCGCCATGCCGCGCATCCTGAGGCCGTAGGCCATGTTGTCGTAGGCGCTCATGTGCGGGTAGAGCGCATAGTTCTGGAACACCATGGCGATGTCCCGGTCCTTCGGCTCGACCGCGTTGACGACGCGCCCGTCGATCGACACGGTGCCGGCGGTGACGGTTTCGAGCCCGGCAACCATGCGCAACAGGGTCGATTTGCCGCAGCCCGAGGGGCCGACGACGACGACCAATTCACCGTCGGCGACGGCGCAGCTGACGCCGTGCACGACCTCGCGCTCGTTATAGGATTTGCGCAGCCCGTCGAGGGTCAGCGTGGCCACCTCAGGCGGTCCCGGGTTCGCGGCGATAGCGCTCGCCGCCGGGGGTGGCGTGCCGGGCGAACCCGGCGGCTTCGAGGCGGCGCGCGACGCCGGAGCGGTTGGCCGCGGGCACCATCGCGGTCAGCGGCACCAGCCGGCCCGTCACACGGCCGAGCAATCCGGTGAAGATGCCGGCGCGGCGATGGCTGGCGACGACCCCGGCATAGCGCAGGTCGAGCGCCTCGGCCTCGCCCCAGAACCGGTCGGTCTGGTTCGGCTCGACCAAGAGGAAGCCGACGATATGCCCCTCCGCATCGGTCGCGACCCACGATTCGCCCGAGCGGGCGCAGGTGCGGATCAGCCGGTACAATGCCTCTTCGCGTTCGAGCGGCTCGACCTGCACCGGGATTTCCGCGGCGACGTCCTTCAGCACGGCGAGGATGTCCGGGGCCTCGGCCAGTTCGGCGCGGCGGAAAGCGATCCCTTCCACGCTATTTCTCCGCTTCGACGAGGCCTTTGACGAACCAGCGCTGCATCAACACCACGACCGCGGTCGGCGGCAGGATCGCGAGGATCGCCGTCGCCATGATCAATTGCCACTCGGTCTCGGCGTCGCCGTTGCCGATCATCTGCCGCATCCCGATCACGATCGTCGTCATCGCCGGGGTATCGGTGACCAGCAGCGGCCACAGATACTGGTTCCAGCCATAGATGAACAGGATCACGAACAGCGCCGCGATGTTGGTCTTCGACAGCGGCACGACGGTATCGACAAGAAACCGCCACGGCCCGGCGCCGTCGATCTTGGCGGCCTCGACCAGCTCGTCGGGGATGGTCAGGAAAAACTGGCGGAACAACAGCGTCGCCGTGGCCGAGGCGATCAGCGGCAGGGTCAGCCCGGCATAGGAGTTGATCAGCGAAAGGTCGGCCGCGATCCGGTAGGTCGGCATGATCCGCACCTCGACCGGCAGCATCAGCGTCACGAAGATCGCCCAGAAGCAGGTCCGGCGCAGCGGAAAGCGGAAGAACACGACGGCATAAGCCGAAGGCAGCGAGATCGCGATCTTGCCGATGGCGATCGCCAGCGCCATGACCGCGCTGTTGAAAAGCATCCGCGCGACCGGCGTGCCGCTGGTCTTGACCGTGCCGGCATAGAGCGCCTCGATCGTGTTGGACAGGAAATGCGGGCCGGGCACGAGGCTCATCGGCGCGTTGAGGATTTCCGGCAATGTGTGGCTGGCGGCGACGAACGCGACGAAGATCGGGAACAATACGATGACGAGCCCGGCGATCAGGATCGCGTGCGGCACAATCGCGCTGCGCGGGGCGCTTACCATCGGGCGGGCGTCCTCATGCGTAATGCACCCGGCGCTCGATGAAGCGGAACTGGATCGCGGTCAATGCGATCACGATCGCCATCAGGATCACCGATTGCGCCGACGATCCGCCAAGGTCGAGCCCGACGATGCCGTCGTACCAAACCTTGTAGACAAGGATCTCGGTCGATTGCCCGGGTCCGCCCTGGGTCACGTTGTGAATGACCCCGAACGTGTCGAAAAATGCATAGACGATGTTGACGACGAGGAGAAAGAACGTGGTCGGCGTCAGCAGCGGAAACACGATCGTCCAGAACCGCCGGCGCGGGCTGGCGCCGTCGATCGCCGATGCCTCGACCAGGGACGGGGGGATCGCCTGCAACCCGGCGAGGAAAAACAGGAAATTATAGCTGACCTGCTTCCATGCCGCGGCGAGGATCACCAGCATGATCGCCTGCGGCGCGTCGAGGAAATAGTTCCAGTCGATGCCGAGCCAGCGCAATAACGCGGCCAGCACCCCGATGCTGGGGTTGAACAGAAACATCCACAACACGCCGGCGATCGCCGGGGCGATCGCATAGGGGATCAGCAAGACGGTCTTGTAGAGCGCGGCGCCGCGCACCACCCGGTCGGCCATCACCGCCAGCAACAATCCCGGCGCCAACGCCAATACCGCGACCGAGGCGCTGAACACCGCGGTGATCCAGAACGAGGCGAGATAGTTCGGGCTGGCGAACAATGCGGCGAAATTCGCCACCCCGGCGAAATGGGTGGTCAGGCCGAAGGCGTCGCCGCGCCGCAGCGACTCGTTGAAGGCCTGGGCCGCCGGCCAGAAAAAGAACACGATCGTGACCGCCATCTGCGGCACCAGCAGCACCGCCGGGCACAGCCAGCCGGCAAAGACGACGCGGCGTTCCATTCAGGGCCGCCGCCTCCGCCCCGACCCTCCCCCGCAAGCGGGGGAGGGAGACGCGCGCAGCGGGTGGGGAGGGGTGGGGCGTGTTCGCAAGCCGCACCGCATTGCCTCACGCTTCCCGCGGCCGCGGCGCGGGTCCCTTCCCTCTCCCGCATTGCGGGAGAGGGTGCCCGAAGAACGGGTGAGGGTCCGCATCTTACTGCGTGTTGGCCTGGAACTGGCGCAGCAGCGCGTTGCCGCGGCGGATCGCGTCGTCCATCGCCGCCTTGGCGCTTTCCTTGCCGGCAAAGGCGCTTTCGAGATCCTCGGCGATGATGTCGCTGATCTGCACCATATTGCCGAACCTGTACCCGCGCGAGTTCGCTGTCGGCGGCTTGTGGGTCAATTGCAGCAGCGCCACCTCGGTGCCAGGGTTCTTGTCATAGAAGCCCGACGCCTTGGTCGCCGCATAGGCGGCCTTGGTGATCGGCAGATAGCCGGTATCTTCGTGCCACTTCACCTGCACCGGGATGCTCGACAGATAGGTGAAGAATTTGGCCACGCCCTTGTATTCGGCCGCCGATTTGCCGCCCATGACCCACAGGCTGGCGCCGCCGATGATCGAGTTTTGCGGCGCGCCCTTGACGTCGGGGTAATACGGCAGCTCGGTCACGCCGAACTGCGATTTGAGCCCTTTCTTGAACAATCCGTAGGCGGCCGAGGAATCCTGGATCATCCCGCAATCGCCGTTGAGGAACGAGCTTTCCGGCTCGGTCGAGCGGCCGGCGTAGCTGAAGCTGCCGTCCTTCTCGGCTTTGGCCAGGTTGGCGACGTGGCGCACGACCCGCGGGTTGTTCATTTCGAGCACGGCGCCGGGGCCGCCGATACCGTTGTCGAGCGTGCCCATCGATATGTTGTGCCAGGCGCTGAAATTGGCGATCTGGGTCCAGAATACCCAGGCCGTCGTGAAACCGCATTTGACGCCGCCAGCGCGCAATTTTTTCGCCAGGGCAAAGGTTTCGGGCCAGGTCTTGGGCGGCTTGTTGGGGTCGAGCCCGGCCTTCTTGAAGTCGTCCTTGTTCCAGTAGACGACGGCGGTCGAGCTGTTGAACGGCAATGACAGCAGCTTGCCGTCGGAGGTGCTGTAATAGCCGGTAACCGCCGGCAGATAGGAATTGGGGTCGAACGTCTCGCCGGCATCGGCCATCAGCTGGTAGACCGGCTTGATCGCTCCTTTCGCGGCCATCATGGTCGCGGTGCCGACATCGTAAATCTGCACGATGGCGGGGGCGTGGCCAGCGCGATAGGCGGCGATCGCCGCCGTCATTGTCTCGGCATAGGAGCCTTTGAACACCGGCACGACCTTGTATTCGCTTTGCGACTTATTGAAATCGGCGGCGATCTGGTTGATGCGGTCGCCGTTGACCGCGGTCATCGCGTGCCACCATTGCAATTCGATCGGCTGCGCCTCGGTCGGCCCGGCCATCGCCATGAAAACAGCCGCCATGACGGCGGCAAGCATCGTCGAACGCATCCTCCCCCTCCCCGGTGCGGCGGCAGTGCGCCGGCCGCGATTTGCCACGCCGCACCTTGCCAAATCATGACCGCGGCGGGAAGGTTTTCGGACAGTCCGGGCAGCCTGGCAAGGAGCCGATTGATGCGGCGTTCTCGCGGCGGCTTGCGCCGCGCCGCTCTCATCGACGAGGCGCAGCGCGGTGCGCATGCGCTCGACCTCGGCGCGCCGGTGGCGATTCGCGTCAGCGAGCGCGCGCGGCGGGTGTCGGTACGGATCGACGCCGCGGCGCGCGCCGTGGAGCTGGTCTTGCCGCGCGGTGCCGACGCTGCGGTCGGGTGGCGCTTTCTGGCGGCGCAGCGCGGGTGGATTACGGCACGGCTTGCCGCCCTGCCGGCGCCGACGCCGTTTGCCGTCGGCGCGGTCGTGCCGGTGCGCGGCACGCCGCACCGAATCTGCCGCGAGCTCGATCCGCTGGCGCCGCCGGTCGCGATCGTCGATGGCGAAATCCGCGTTCGCGGCGACCCGGCGCATCTCGGCCGGCGGGTGCGCGACCATCTGGTCGCGCTGGCCCGGCGGGAATTCTCATGCCGCGCCCATGCTTTTGCCGCACAGGCGGGACGCCGGGTCGGACGGATCGGCGTGCGCGATCCGAAAAGCCGCTGGGGCAGCTGCTCCTCCAGCGGCAATCTGTCGTTCAGCTGGCGCCTCGTTCTGGCGCCGGATGCGGTGATCGATTACGTCGTCGCGCACGAGGTGGCTCATCTTGCGGAGATGAACCATTCCGCCCGTTTCTGGCGCCTCGTCGCAACGCTGGTTCCGGATTCCGCGGCGCCCCGCCATTGGCTCAGGCGTCATCGGCTGCAATTGTTGGCCTACGGGTGATGCGGCACAGCGGGGCGCGCGTGACGCGCTCCCGCTGGCCTGCCAGATCCGCTGGCTAG
>JASHNY010000018.1 GCA_030041385.1 Alphaproteobacteria bacterium | reverse complement strand
GCCGGCGCCGCCCGGCGGAACAGCGTGCGCTCGATCCGTGTCCGGTATGACGGCGAGCAGAGCGAAACGACATCGTGAAGCCCCAACGCATCGGCGGCCGCGGCAACCCGGCCACCGCCATCCGATTGCAGCGGCCGCGGCACGACGGCCTCAAAACTGCGCTGGTGGTGTATTAGATCCGGGCGCGCACGTCACTAGCGACGTGGCACAGCGTCCCTTCCTCCCGGCATTCCCGGTGGCCGCCATACGGTTTGCTGGGGTCATAAACTGGCCGGTCCATCGGTCGAGTTCGCAAGGCGCTAGCTCCGAGCGCATTCACCCGGTCCCACGCGATATCGACATATTCCGGCACGTTGTCGCAGCCATAGCCGGCGCGGCCGTGCTTGATTGCGGCGATCACAGATGAACCCACGCCCATGTAAGGGTCAAATACAGACTCTCCTTCGTCACTCAGGGAAAGCACCAGGCGTTCAACGAGCTCGACCGGAAACTGGCAGGGGTGAATAGTCTTTTCGACATGATTATTCTTGACATTAGGGAAAATCCATACATCTCCTGGATTCTTGCCAAGCGGATTGCAAGACAACTGACCAGCCTTTGGGCCTTTGAAATATTTCTTTCCGGGATATTTCGACGGAACCCGAATGGGGTCCAAGTTAAACGTGTACGAATTGGTTTTCGTAAACCAAAGAATTGTTTCGTAACGACCCGAGAGCCGCTTCGAGCAATGAAGACCATGTTCGAAATGCCAAATTATTCGATTGCGCAACTGAAGCTTGTAATTCTTGAATACCGGGTAGAGTACAGTATCGAGGGGAAATATTTCGCCATTGTGCACATGGTTACCGACCTGCCAGCATAACGAACCGCGAGGGTTCAGCAAGCGCACGCACTCAGAGATAACCTCGCTTTGCTCCTTGACGTAATTATCCAACGATGAGCGACTTTCGTATATCTTGCCAATGTTATACGGTGGCGATGTTACAATTAACTGCATGCATTCGTCGGGAAGATTGTGCATGAATGACAGGTTGTCCTGGCATTCCATTATGGCGTGCTGCTCGATCAAGGTTCTTCTTGCAGCGGCGGTAGGCATGGCCCCCTCGTTGATTTTTGACACCCGAGCTGACGGCTAGCGCATTCTGGACCCGAAGTTCCGTCTTTGTTCCTACCGCACGCGGCGGGCTTGCGCTACGGTCGATTGGCCCTCACGTATCGAAATATTCACTGGCCGGGCGCTGTAGGGAAACCGGGATGGACGAGCCGAGCGGCGACGGCCGCAAGCGTCGGGACACCGCATCTGCCGGCTCCCCCGAAACGAGCGCCGATTCGGCCGAATGGTCGCGGCGGCTCGCCGACATCGCCGAGCGCAGCCGGCGCCTCGTCGCCGAGTTCATGGCTCGCCAGGGCAACGACGATCTGGCGGGCATGACCATCCCGATGGCGTTCGGCGCCGCCTTCTTCGAGATGACCGCGCGGATGATGGCGGACCCGTCGCGGCTGATCGAGGCGCAGCGGGCGCTGTGGGACGAAACCTTGACGCTGTGGCAGCGCACCGGGCGCCGCCTGCTCGGCGACGCGGTCGAGCCGGTTATCGACAGCGCGCCCGAGGATCGCCGTTTCCGCGATCCGGCGTGGCGCGACAACGCGGTGTTCGACTTTATCAAGCAGAGCTACCTGTTGACCGCGCGTGCGATCCGCAACGCCGTCGAATCGGTCGACGGGCTCGACGAGCACACCGCCCGCAAGGCCGATTTCTATGCCCGCCAGTTCATCGATGCGCTGGCGCCGTCGAATTTCGCGATGACCAACCCCGAGGTATTGCGCGCGACGATCGACAGCCGCGGCGCCAACCTGCTGCAAGGGCTCAAGAACCTGCTCGACGACCTCGACCGCGGCAAGGGCAGGCTGGCGATCTCGATGACCGACCCGGCCGCATTCCGGCTCGGCGAAAACATCGCCGCTTCGCCCGGGAAGGTGATGCATCAGAACGATCTGATGCAATTGATCCAATATGCGCCGGCCACCGCGGCGGTGAAACGGCGGCCGCTGCTGATCATCCCGCCATGGATCAACAAGTTCTACATCCTCGATCTGCGCCCAGAGAACTCGTTCATCCGCTGGGCGGTCGGCCAGGGCCATACAGTGTTCGTGATCTCATGGGTCAACCCTGACGAACGGCTCGCCGCCAAGAGCTTCGAGGACTACATGCGCGACGGCCCGCTCGCCGCGCTCGACGCGATGGCGGCCGCCACCGGCGAGCGCGAGGCCAACGTGGTCGGCTATTGCCTCGGCGGCACATTGCTCGCGGCGACCCTCGCCTATATGGCCGCCAGGCGCGATCACCGCGTCAAGAGTGCGAGCTATTTCGTCACCCTGGTCGATTTTGCCGAGGCCGGCGAATTGTCGGTTTTCATCGACGAGCAGCAGTTGACGGCACTCCAGGAGCGCATGAACAAGAAGGGCTATCTCGACGCCGCCGACATGCACACGACGTTCAACCTGCTGCGCGCCAACGACCTGATCTGGTCGTTCGTGGTCAACAACTACCTGCTCGGCCGCTCCCCGCTTCCGTTCGACCTGTTGTATTGGAACGCCGATTCGACGCGCATGCCGGCGGCGATGCACAGTTTCTACCTGCGTAACATGTACCAGCGGAACCTGCTGGCGGCGCCGGGCGGCATCACGCTGGGCGGGGTCAAGATCGACCTGCGCAAGATCAAGACTCCGTCCTTCATCATCTCGACCCGCGAAGACCACATCGCCCCGTGGCGCTCGACCTATGCGGCGACCCGGCTCTATGGCGGAAAGGTCAAGTTCGTGCTGTCGTCGTCGGGCCACATCGCCGGCATCGTCAACCCGCCCGGCGGGAAATACGGGCATTGGCAGAACGACGCCAACCCGCCGGACCCCGATAAATGGCTCACCGACGCCGCCGCGCACGAGGGCTCGTGGTGGCCGGTGTGGGAGCGCTGGATCGGCCAGTACGCCGGCGGCACGGTCAAGGCGCGCCAGCCCGGCGACGGCGAGCTTTCTCCGCTCGAAGACGCGCCGGGCAGCTACGTCAAGGTCCGCGCCGTGGATTGAGCGGTCCGGCGCACCGGCGGATTGACCGGAATCTTACCTGCGTTCGTCACCCGCGGGCTTGACCTGCGGGTCTGAGCAGCGGCCCGGAAGATTGCCGGGTCGAGCCGGTCGAGCCTGGCAATGACAACTCCGTTCGAAGGCTCGGCGCGGGCTACTCGCTGCCGAACAGCGGCTCGGGAAAGACGTCGTCGAGATAGATGTGCACCTGGGCGATAAAGCCGACGCCGCTGCCGGTCGCGCGGCTGAGCGGCAACAGCGCCTCCAGCGTAAACTGCACCTTGTCGCTGTTCCAGGTGACGCCGGGGCTGGCCGTCAGCGTGGTTCGCTCGCCGTAGCTGCGCCCAAACGGGCTTTCCGCGGCGAACTCGACGAGCGGGATCAGCGGCGCCGCCCAATGCGGCACCGCCGATCCGGCGACGTGCTGGTCGAGGTAGACGAGGCTGTATTGCAGGGTCAGCCCGTAATCGACCAGTTTTGCCGCCGGGCCGGTCGGCAATGCAATCCCGGCGGCGCCGGTGATTGCCGCCGGGCGCAGCCAGTCGAGGTCGTGCGGCAGGTCGCCCAACCCCTTGCCGAAGGTCACCATCGGCTCGACCGTGTCAAAACCCTCCGACCCGACGCGTCGCGCCCCGGTGCCGCCGAGATCGGCGATGAGCCCGGTCGAGACCAGCAGCTCGTGCGGCGCGTTCAGCACCGTCACGCGTTTCAGGGTCAGGTCGAGATTGTTCCAGCCGGATCGGGCTGCACCGCTGCCATCGAGCTGCTGCCATCCGGTGCCGACAGACAGGCTGAGATCGGAGGTCAGCGATCGCGAATATTCGGCAGTGACATCGAGATCGCGCCCCGCCGGGTTGTCGCCGTTGACGCCGCGCTTGAGCCACGAGACCGTCGGCAGGGCGATCTCGTCGTCGTCCTGTGTGTCTTCGACGGTCAGGGTCGACGGAAACAGGCGATCGCCGGCGATGCCGTTCGCACAGACCGAGCGGCCGGCAACGAGCGCTCCGATGCCCGCCGCCAGTACCAGCACCTTCCCAAGCTGCCCCATCATCCGCCGAACTCGGCCCAGCTGAAACCCCAGCGCTCCAGCCTACTGCGGCGGATTTGAAGTTTGCATGATCTTGATGGCGCGCTTGCCGGCGAACGTCAAATCCGAAAACCACACCAGCTTTCATAGAGTTGGTCGTGTGCTCTCGCCGGAGCGCGATCATGGCGGGAGACGTTGACCGGCTGCCGCCTTCACGATAACATGCACTAATAATACATAATTGAGGGCGTTGGGGGCGGGGGGAGATGATCCAGGACGTGGTGTGGGGGGTCTCGATAGTCCTGATGGGGTCGCTGGCGCTGGTCTTCGCTTGGGTCGCCGCGGGGGCGGACATCTCGCTGCCCGATTACGGCCCGGCCATCGCCTCGGCCTATCGCCTGCGCGGCTGGCTGTTTGCCGCCGCAGTCATCGTGCTGATCGCCGCCAACTGGCGCACCCTTGCCGAACTGCCTTACGTGTCCGCCGCCACACCCGCGCCGGGCGCGACGGTCGTGCCCGTCGACGCGGTCGGCGAGCAGTGGGATTGGATGGTCACGCCGAACGCCTTCAAAGTCGGCCAGACCGCGGAGTTCCATGTCTCCAGCAAGGATGTGAACCACGGGTTTGCGCTATACGACCCGGGAATGCGCATCGTCGCCCAGGTGCAGGCGATGCCTGGCTATACCAACATCCTGCGCTACACCTTTACCCAGCCGGGGACCTACCATGTGCTGTGCCTCGAATATTGCGGGGTCAACCACCACAACATGAAGACCGACATCGACGTCGCGGCCCAATAGCGACGAGCGGGGGGAAGCCATGACCACCGAAGCTATCGGAACCCGCAGCACGCCGATCGGCGCGCGCACCGCCGTGCTCGCCTACCTCGCCGTGTCGGGCGTCGTGCTGTTGCTGATGATGCTGTTCGGGGCGACGATGCGCCTGGCGCAGGCGCAGTGGATCAGTCTCGACCCCACCTGGTTCTACATCATCCTGACGATGCACGGCGCCGGCATGGTCGGGATTGCCGGGCTGAGCGGCGCCGCGGTGATGTGGTATTTCGTCGGCCGCTACGTGCCGGTCAGCACCGCGGTCTTTCTCGCCAACCTCGGGTTCTTCCTGGTCGGCGCCGTCCTGATCCTCGGCTCGGGATTCATCGGCGGGTTCGCCGCGGCCTGGACCTTCCTGTTTCCGCTGCCGGCGCACTCGGGCTCGCTGTGGTCGATCAACGCCGCGGCGTGCTACCTGTTCGGCCTCATCTCGATCGGCGTCGGTTTCCTGCTGCTGCACCTCGATATCGTGCGCGGCATCCTGTCGGTCTATGGCGGGCTGGGCGCCGGGCTGGGCTTCAAGCAGGGATTCGGCCTTGCCCCGGAAGACACCGGGCCGCCGCCGGCGGTCGCCGCCTCGACGATGGTGGCGATCGTCAACATCGTTGGGATCGTGTTCGGCGCCGCGATCCTGGTGATGTCGCTGGTCAACCTGTACGTGCCGAGCTTCACGTTCAACGCGCTCGTGGCCAAGAACATGATCTATCTGTTCGGCCACATCTTCATCAATGCGACAATCTACATGGCGGTGATCGCGGTGTACGAGATCCTGCCGCGCTACACGCACCGGGCGTGGAAGACCAACTGGGCGTTCTACCTTGCCTGGGTCATGTCGACACTGATGGTGCTGACCGTCTATCCGCACCACCTCCTGATGGATTTCGCGATGCCGACCTGGGCGCTGGTGGCCGGCCAGATCATCTCGTGGCTCAGCGGATTGCCGGTTTTGCTGGTGACCGCGTTCGGCGCGCTGACCAACACGTACCGTTCCGGCCTCAAATGGGATGCGGCGTCGGGGCTGGTGTTCCTCGGTGTTGCCGGCTGGGCGATCGGGGTCATCCCGGCGATCCTCGACGGCACCATCGCGATCAACAGCGTCATGCACAACACACAGTGGGTGCCGGGCCATTTCCACACCTACCTGCTGCTCGGCATGATCGCGATGATGCTCGGGTTCATGACTTGGCTCGGCGGCGCCAAGTCGCCGCTCGGCCTCGCCCCGGTCGGGTTCTGGCTCTACCTGGTCGGCGGCTCGATTTTCGTGCTGGCCTTTCTCTCCGCCGGCAGCGCGAGCGTGCCGCGGCGGTACGCCGTGCACCTCCAGGCGTGGCTGCCTTACGACGAAATCGGCTCGATCGGTGCCTGCCTCGCGATAGCGGGGGTCGCCATCCTCGTCGTCCGCTTCCTTGCCGGATTGCGGTCGGCGGCTGCGGGCGGCGACGATTCGGTGCGATGACGCGCGGCTTCATCCCGCTGCTGGCCCTGGTGCTGGCCGGCGGGATGGCCGCGCTATCGTGGGCGACAGACGGGTTTCGCGTCGTCACCAGCGATGGCGCGCGCCAACTCGCGGTGGAGCGGCGGCCGCTGCCATTGCCCGACATTCGCCTGATCGACCAGGACGGGCACCCGTTTTCGTTCGCCGATTACCGCGGCAAAACCCTGCTCGTCGACCTGATCTACACGCGCTGCCCGACGATCTGCGGCGTGCTGGGTGAGAATTTCCGGCAAGTGCTGGAACATTCCGGCGCGAACAAGGCGGGCCGGAATTTCGATCTGCTCAGCATCAGTTTCGACCCGGCGCATGACGACCTCCAGGCGCTGAAGCTCTACGGCGAGCGCTACGGCGCGGTCGCGCCGCGCTGGCGGATCGCGGTGCCGAGCGATCGGCGCGGGCTTGACACGCTGCTGCGCAGCTTCGGCGCCGTCGTGATCCCGGACGGGAACGGCGGCTTCGTGCACAGCAGCGACGTGTACCTTGTCGATTCCGCGGGGCGGCTCGCCCGCATCTTCGACGCCGATGCACCATGGTCGCTTTCCGGCGCAGCGATCCACGAAGCCGCGCGATGAGCGAAGGGCGGCTGCTGGCCGCGGCGGGGTTCTGGGTCGTGCTGTGGCTGCCCCCGGTGCGCAGCGCGCTCGAAAGCGATATGGCGGTGCACATGGCGGTGCAATTGCCGCTGCTGATCGCCATCGGCGTCCTGGCGGCACCGCCGTTGCGACGGTTCGAGCCGCGGCTGCTGGCCGACGCCGACTGGCTCGGGATTCCCGGCCTGGTGCTGGCGGCCTTCGCGACCTCGCTGTGGATGCTGCCGCGCATGCTCGACCAGGCGCTGGCCGACCCGCTGGCCGAGCTTGGAAAATTTCTCAGCCTGCCGCTGCTGGGCGGATTGCCGCTCGGCCTCAGTTGGCGGCGCATGCCGGGGCTCGGGCGCGCGTTCGTCTGGGCCAATTTCATCCCCAAGCTCGGTGCCGTCGGCGGGCTTTACCTTGCCGCGCCGACGCGGCTATGCGCCTATTATGGGGTAGACCAGCAGGCTGAAGCCGGGTGGACCCTGATCACGGTCGCCGCGGCGCTGGGTCTTGTCTCGTTCGTCGCCGTGTTCGCCGGCCGGCCGCGGGCGATGTTTGCGCCGCACGACGGCCCCGCGTAGCGCACTGGCGCCGGGCCGAGCGGGATCGTTTGGAGACGGAAATGCGCCTGACACTGCATACCGATTTCGCTCTGCGCGTGCTGATCTATGCCGGGATCAATGACGGCAAGGTAACGACGATCGCCGACATCGCCACGAGCTTCGGCATTTCCAAGAACCACCTGATGAAGGTCGTCAACGATCTCGGGCGCCGCGGCTATCTCGACACCGTGCGCGGCCGCCACGGCGGCATCCGGCTGATGCGCAAGCCGATCGACATCAATATCGGCAAGGTCGTGCGCGACACCGAAGACGAGCTCGAGGTGCTCGGCTGCCTCGACCATACCGGCTATTGCCGGATCGAGCAGGTCTGCGTGCTGCGCGGCGCCGTGCGCGAGGCCGCCGCCGCCTTTCTCGCCGTGCTCGACGGCTACACGCTCGCCGATCTGATCCGGCCGCGCAGTGCCCTCTCGGAATTGCTGCTGGCTCAGCTGGCTCCGGCGCCGGCGTAAGCCTCAGCGGGGCCGGTATTCCTCGGCCAGCTCCCGGTAATGCGCCGGCACCCAGCGCATATAGTCGCGCTCCTCCGGCTTCAGCGCGCGGGCAAAGCGGGCCGGGGTGCCGGCCCACAACTCGCCGGCCTTGACCCGCTTGCGCGGCGTCACCACTGCGCCGGCCGCGACCATCGCCCCCGCCTCGACGACGGCAAGGTCCATCACGCATGCCTTCATGCCGACGAAGGCGCCGGGTTCGAGCCGGCAGCCATGCAATAGCGCCATGTGGCCGACCGCACAGCCCTCGCCGATCTCGCAGGCGATATGCCGATCGCCATCGATGGTGACGTGTACGACGGTCCCGTCCTGGATGTTGGCGCCGGCGCCGATGCGAATCGGCGCGTCGTCGCCGCGGATGACGACGTTGAACCAGATGTTCGCCTCGGGCCCGATCTCGACATCGCCGATCACCACGGCGCCCGGTGCGATAAAGGCGCGCGGGTCGATGCGCGGAAGAATATTCCGGTAAGGCAGGATGATCGGTCCGTTCATCGCAGCATCCTCGTCGCGGGAGTCCGGCCTATCCCGATTTCGAATGGCAACAAAGCGATTTTCGCGGGATTCAACGATTTCCGTCGTCGCCGCTTCTGCGCTATCGTTCCGGTAGCCTTCTGCCGTATCGGCCATCAGGGAGCCGGAAACGATGAGCGGAAATTTTGCATCTCTTACCTGTCTGCAAGGCGTTCGGGTCGTCGATCTGACCCAGTTCGAGGCCGGGCCGACCTGCACCGAAGCCCTGGCCTGGCTCGGCGCCGAGGTCGTCAAGATCGAGAACCCGAAAAGCGGAGATCCGGGACGGCGGATCGCCAGTACCGATGCGAAGGCGCATGACTCCTTCTATTTCAAGATCCTCAACGCCAACAAGAAATCGGCGACGGTGGACCTCAAGACCCGGCGCGGCGTCGAGCTGGTCAAGGAACTGGTCAAGAAGGCCGATGTGTTCGCCGAGAATCTGGCGCCCGGCACGATCGAACGGCTGGGCCTCGGCTACGACGTGCTGAAGGAGATCAACCCGGGCATCATCTATTGCCAGGTCAAGGGGTTCGGCGAGGGCAGCCCGTACGAGAAGAGCCTCGCCTTCGACATGATCGCGCAGGCCGCCGGCGGCACGATGAGCGTGACCGGCGAGCCCGGACAGGCGCCGGTCAAGCCCGGCTGCACGATCGGCGACACCGGCACCGGCATGTTGATGGCGATCAGCGTGCTCGGCGCGCTCTATGAAAAGAAGGCCACCGGCAAGGGCCGCCGCCTGCAATTGGCGATGCAGGATTCGGTGATGCACTATATCCGCACCTCGTTTGCGGTGATGAACCAGCAGGGCAACAAGAAGGCGGCGCCGCGCATGGGCGCGCAATCGACCTCGGGCGCGCCGGCCCCGTGCGGCATCTATCCGTGCAAGCCGGGCGGCTACAACGATTACGTCTACGTCTTCTGCAGCCGCGCCAACCCGGAGCATTGGGACCGCCTGCTGAAGGTTATCGGCCGCGAGGAACTGATCGGCGACCCGCGCTTTGCCACCAACGAGGAGCGCAACAAGAACGAAGGGTTCATCAACCAGATCATCACCGAGTGGACACAGAACCACACCAAGGAAGAGGCGATGCAGATCATCGGCGCCGCCGGGGTTCCGGCCGGTGCCGTGCACGACACGCTCGAACTGCAGAACGATCAGAGCTTCGAGAAGCGCGGCATCATGCAGGTGATGCACCACCCCGACGGCGACTGGAAATGCGAGACCTGGCCGGTGCGCTTCGACGGCAGGCCGCCCGAGCTCAAGCCCTCGCCGAAGCTCGGCCAGCATACCGACGAGGTGTTCATCTCCTGGCTCAATATGAGCGGCGGCGACATCAAGGCATTGCGCGACGAAAAGGTCATCGGCAACTAAGCCACCAAGCCACTCGGCGGCCCGCGAAAGCGGGCCGCTTCGTTTTCAGCGGACCGCGGCCGTCCCGGCCGCTGCGGTGCCACTGCGGGCGGGACGCCCGCGCTCCGGAGGAGACCCCCATGGCGGAATTGACCGGATCGGAAATCCTCGCCCGCTGCCTGAAGGCGGAAGGCGTCAAAGACGCGTTCTTCATCATGGGCGGGCCGATGCTGCTGGCCGAATCGTCCATGATCAACGAAGGCATCCGCATGATCGATGTCCGCCACGAGCAGGCGGCGGCGTTTTCGGCCCAGGCCTATAGCCGGCTGACGCAAAAGCCCGCCGTGTGCATGGCGGCGTCGGGACCGGCGACGATCAACCTGTCCACCGGGCTTGCCAACGCGTTGATCGATTGCTGCCCGGTCATCGGCTTTGGCGGGTCGAGCCCGATCAGCCAGTTCGGGCGGCAGGTGTTCCAGGAAATCGACCAGATGGCGATCATGCGCGGCTGCGTCAAATACGCCGACCGCATCCACAACCTGAAACGCATCCCGCAGCAGATCAACTTCGCCTTCCAGAAGGCGATGAACGGCAAGCCCGGCCCCGTCTACCTCGACTGGCCGGGCGACGTGCTCTACGCCAAAATCCCTGAAGAGCAGGTCGATTGGAGCTATGCCGGGCGGCCGATCGTCGAGGCTCGGCCTTATGCCGAGCCGAAGGCGATCAACGCCCTCGTCGACGCGATCAACAGCGCCAAGCGGCCGATCATCGCCTCAGGCGGCGGGGTGATCTGGTCGCGCGCCTGGAACGAGATGCGGCAGTTCGTCGAAAGATCGGGCATCCCCTTCTACACCACGCCGCAGGGCCGCGGCGTCGTGCCCGACGACCACCCCTATTCCTACCTGACGATGCGCTCGACCGCGTTCCGCGACGCCGATCTGATCATCATTCTCGGCACCCGCATGAACTACGTGATCGGCCACGCGGCGCCGCCGCGCTTCGGCGCCAGCGCCAGGATCGCGCGCATCGAGATCGACCCCGAGGAGCTGGGCACCTCGGCGCGCAACGTCGATATCCCGATCGTCGGGGATTGCCGGTCGGTATTGGAGCAATTGATCGACGCACTCCCCGCCAACACCGCGGACCGCTTCGCCGCCTGGCGGCAGACGCTCGCCGACGGCGAGGCTGCCAAGCGCGCCGGACCGGGCGGCAACTATCCGACCGACGGCGACATCCACCCGATCCGGATGCTCGAAGAGGTCCGGAATTTCATGAAGCGCGATGCGATCATCGTCGTCGACGGGCAGGAGACGCTGAATTACGGGCGCCAGACGATCCCGACCTTCGAGCCGGCGCACCGGCTCAATTCCGGACCGTTCGGCACGATGGGGGTCGGGTTGCCGTTTGCGGTCGGCGCCAAGGCCGCCCGCCCCGACCGGCAGGTCATCTGCTGCCACGGCGACGGCTCGTTCGGCATGAACGCGATGGAGCTCGACACCGCGGTCAGGCACAAATTGCCGATCCTCGTGGTGATCAGCCTCAACGGCGGCTGGACCGCCGACCCGCAGCGCAACAAGCCCGGCCGCGAGCTCGGCTATACCCGTTACGACAAGATGGCCGAAGGGCTCGGCTGCTACGGCGAATACGTCGAGAACCCGGAAGACATCCGCCCAGCGCTCGAACGGGCGCAGAAGAAGGTCGATGACGGCATGGTCGCGGTCGTCAACGTCAAGACCGATTACCGTGCCCGCGCCGGCACGGTGCAGTTCTCCGACTATTCGACCTGAGGGGATCGCCCCCTCACCCTTCCCGTCCCTATCGGGATGGGTCCCTTCCCTCTCCCGCAATGCAGGAGAGGGTGGCGAACCCCGGTGAAATCCGGGGGAGACGGGTGAGGGTCGTGCGGCTGTTATGAGGCGTGTGCCACCGATCGGCAGCGGCGCGCCAGGTCGATCGCCTCGAAGGCCGTATCGCGTTGCAACAGCTCGAAGACGCAGCCGAGCAACTCCCAACGCTCAAACGGCGCAACGACCGCGTCGTCGCCGTCACGGCCGCGCCAGCGCGGCGGTTGCGTCGGTTCGGCGATCATCAGCACCTTGAGCCGGGGTCGCCGCATCCGCGCCCGGCGCATCGTGGTGGTGCCGTCGAGCATCCCGGGCAAGGCGATGGCGGCGATAACCAGCGCAAAATCCTGGCGGGCGATCGCCCGCAACGCGGCCAGGCCCTCGCTGACCGCGGTTACCGGAAACCCCTCGTTGCGCAGGATCGTTTCCGCCAACCGGCGCCGCGCCGCATCGTGATCGACAATCAGGATTTCCACACCTTCGGGATACATGAAGCGCTCGCCGCTGACCAGATTCCGCGGGCGGCATTGCCGCCACCATGGCCATGTTGAGACGAGACACTTAATTAGCCACTTATTTCGCCAAGACTTTTGCAGCAAATTACGGAGAATTCGAAGCTTAATTTCAGGTTATAAATATGATGAAATTCTAAATCTCTAATATTGAGAATATTACTTCCATAATACACGCATAAGGTGCAACGCAGCTATCGGCCGTGAACTCGCGATGCCGGGGAGCGACCGGATGCACGACCAAGGCGGGCGGTTGGCGGAGAACATTGGAGGCGGGGATGGGCGCAAAGCGGGACCGGAGCGAGCGCATACTCGACCTGATCGGCCAGACGTACGACGCCGCGCTCGACCGGCGGCTCTGGCCCGGGCTGGCCCCGCGCATCGCCGAGACCTTCGGCGCGACCAGCACGGCCGTGCACACGCGGGATCGCCGGCACGGCACGATCGATCTGCTCGCCATGACGCAGAATTTCACGCCGGATTTGCTCTCTTCCTACGAATCCTATTACGCCCCGCGAGACGTATGGGTAGAGCGGGCGCTTCGCGTCGGGCCGGCAAAGGTCGTCGCCAGCAAGGACCTGATCGAAGACCGCGAGCTCGAGCGCACTGAGATCTACAGCGACTGGTTTCGCCACCTCGATATTTTCTATGTCGTCGGCAGCGTCTTCCCCGTCGGCAACGACGAGATCGGGGTGATCGGCGTGCATCGGCCGCGGGAAGCCGGCACCTTCGAGGAACCCGACAAGGCTTTCGTCGGCGTCTTCCTTCCCCATTTGCAGCGCGCCCTGCAAATCCGCCGGCGGCTGGACGAGGCGGCGATCGAGCGCGACGCCGCGCTCGATGCGCTCGACCGCAGCGCTACTGCGGCGCTCGTGCTCGATCAGGACGGCCGCGTGCTTTACGCCAGCGCCGAGGCCGAGCGGCTGATGCGCGAATGCGATGCCCTGCGGATGCAGCAAGGGCGGCTGGTTGCCGCCAACCGCGCAGACAGCGAGCGGCTCGCCGCGCTGGTGCGGCGCGCCGCCGATACCGCCGCGGGGCGCGGTGCCGCCGGCGGCGGCGCAATGGCGATCGCGCGGCAGGACCGGTTGCCGCTCACTCTGCTGGTTGCGCCGTTTCGCCCGGCACGCGACGGCTTCGGGCCGCCGTTTCCGACCGCGATCGTGTTCGTCCGCGATCCGGAAGCGGCCGCGCCCGCGCTGCTGTTATTGCAAGACCTGCTCGGCCTGACGCCGGGCGAGGCAAGGATCGCCAGGGCCCTCGCGGAAGGCGCTTCGCTCGACGAGGCTGCGACCGCGCTCGGCATCACCATCAACACCGCCCGCACCCAATTGAAGGGCGCGTTCGCCAAGACCGGCACAAGCCGGCAATCGCAGCTGGTCGGCCTGGTATTGCGCAGCGTCGCGACGATGAAATAGCGCCGCCTAGCCCCGCGCAGCGATGCGGTTTTCGTGAACCTGGAGGTGGCAATAGGCGGCGCTGAGCAGCGGCGTTGCCAGGTCGAACCGGCGGGCGCGGGCGAGCATGTCGCCGAGGATCGCATCGGCCTCGGTGCGGCGCCCGGCGGCGAGGTCGCCATGCATCGAGGCGTTGTTGACGCTGCCCTTCTGGGTCAGCATCGCCAGGATCTGGGCGCGGTAGGCCGCCCGCGGGGCGAACCCGGCAGCGGCGGCGACCGCCGCGCATTCGTCGAAGAACTGGGTGGTCAGCGCCGCGCCGTCCGTGGTCGCCGCGATTTCCCCCACATTGCCGCGCATCACGCAGTTCATCCCCGCCATCGCCGAGATCATCACGAACTTTTCCCACATATCGAGCAGGATGTTGTCGCTTCCCGGCGCCTCGACCTGGGTTCCGGCAAATTCCGCCGCGATGGCCTTGCTGCGGGCGCTGGTCCCGCCGCTGCGCTCGCCGAAGGCGATGCCGGAAAGCCGGTTGTGATGGCGGATCGTGCCGGCTTCGGTCAGCACGGCGCCGACATAGGCGACGCCGCCGAGCACGCGTTCCGGGCCGAAGGCAGCATCGAGCCGGTCGAGGTGGATGAGGCCGTTCAACAGCGGCAATACCGCGCTATCACGGCCCATCGCCGGCCGAACCGCAGCGATGGCGGCGTCGAGGTCGTAATGTTTTGCGGTCAGCAAGACGAGGTCGTAGGCGCCGGCAAGGCGCTCTGCGGTGGTGACCTGGACCGGAACGCAGAAATCGCCGAGCGGGCTCGTCACCGCGAGCCCGCGCTCAGCCAGCAAAGCCGCGCGCGGCGGGCGCACCAGAAAGGTCACGTCGCGACCGGCCTCGGCCAGCCTGCCGCCGAAATAGCCGCCGACGGCGCCGGCGCCGAGAACGAGAATGCGCATGGGTAAATCCTTCAGCGGGTGTTGCGGGCGCTGGTCATGGCCAGACCGCGCAGCACATCGAGCGCCTCGGTCAGCTGCTCATCCTCGGCGGTGCCGATATCCTTGCTCGCAACCGGCTCGTTGGTCTCGGGCTTCGTTGCCGCAGCAGGCGCGCCGGCCGACGGTTTCGGCGCAGCCGAAGGCTTGGTATTGCCCGGTGCGGCGGACGGATGCGCGGGCGGGATGATCGTGTCGGTGTTCTTCAGGGCACCGGGCAGGTCGGCTTCCCGCACCTGTTCGCCGCTGGCGATCTTCTCGATCTTGAGCGAACTGACAGCGAGGTCAGGCTGGATCCCCTTGCCTTGGATCTCATTTCCGTCCGGCGTCAGAAACCGCGCCGTGGTCAGCCGGATGGCGCCGTTGCCGCCGTCGAGCGGGATCGTCGTTTCGATTCCGCTCTCGCCGAAGGTCTTGCTGCCCAGCAAAACGGCGCGGTGGTTGTCGTGCAACGCGCCGGCGACGAGCTCGGCTTCTCCCGCGGTGCCGCCATTGATGATCGCGACGATCGGCAGCCCCTTGGCGAGATCGCCGGGAGTCGCCGCGATGCGCTTGTCGTCGGCGGGGTTGCGCCCCTTGATCACGGCGACGTCGCCCTTGTCGAGGAAATCGTCGGCGGTCGTCACCGCGGCCTTGAAGTCGCCGCCCGGGTTGTTGCGCAGGTCGAGCACGAAGCCGATCAATTTGTTGCCTGATTGCTGCCGCAGGTTCGCGACCGCCGCGGCCAGGTCGCCCGCCGTCTTGTCGTCGAACCCGCCGAGCCGGATATAGCCGATATCGCCCTCGTCGAGGCGCGACGAGACGGTCTGAAACGCGCTATCGGCGCGCTTGACCGTGAGCTTCATCGGCGGCTCGGTGCCGCGGCGCAGCAGCAGCGTCACCTCGCTGCCGACCGGGCCATGCAGGCGCTGCGCAATGTCGGCGAGGGTCATGTCGTAGGTCGGCTCCTTGCCGATCATGAAAATCTCGTCGCCGGGCTTGATGCCGGCCGCCGCCGCGGGCGAGCCGTCGCGCGGCGAGACCACCGTCAGCTGGCCGTTGGCGATCGTGACAACCAGCCCGATCGCTCCTTGCTCTTCCTTGGACGGCGCCTGCTGCGCCTTGTACTGCGCCTCGGTCAGGTAGACCGCGTGCGGATCGAGGCTCGACAGCATCCCGGCGATCGCGGTGGAAACCAGCTGCTTGTCGCCGACCGCCTCGACGGCGTCCTGGCGGATGCGCTCGAACGCCTCGTCGAACAGGTTGAGCTGCTCGTAAACCGCACCTTTGCTGTTTTGCGTGCCGTTGTCCGCCTGCGGAAACGCCGCGGCCGGCGCGAGAAGGGCGACCGCGAGGATCGCCGGAACCCATCTGCGCATAAAGATCGAACTCCACGAAGATTTGCGCACACTAGCCGAGCCGCCGGGTATTGCAATCCTCCTCAAGCGTCGCGCCGGCGCCGCACCGCTCGCCGCGGTTCGCCTCAGCGCCTATGATGGCTTTCTGGCTTATTCAAGGCGGGAGGATCGAGATGGCGGCGGTTCGGCTCGGCGGCGGCGCCTATACTTTCGAGGTCAACGAGAACTGGGCCAAGATCCCCGGCGAGATCGTGCTCGGCGATGTCGCCGCGGTCGGGGTCGACAGCAACGACAACGTCTACGCCTTCAACCGCGGCGACCACCCGGTCGCGGTGTTCGACAGCGCCGGCAACCTGCTGCGCACCTGGGGCGAAGGCGTGTTCACCCGCCCGCACGGCGTGCATGTCGCGCCCGACGACACGATCTGGCTGACCGATGACGGCGACCATTCGGTGCGCCATTGCACGCTCGACGGCAAGATCCTCCTGACCATCGGCATTCCGGGCAAGCCGGCGCCCTATATGAGCGGCGAGCCGTTCCACCGCTGCACCCATACCGCGTTGTCGCCGCAGGGGGATTTCCTCTACATCTCAGACGGCTATGGCAACGCCCGCATCCACAAATATACGCCTGGGGGCAGGTTGCTGTCGTCCTGGGGCGAACCGGGGACCGATCCCGGCCAGTTTAACGTGCCGCACAACATCTGTTGCGACCCCGACGGCTGGATCTACGTCGCCGACCGCGAAAACCACCGCGTGCAGATTTTCGACGGCAACGGCAGATGGGAGACGCAGTGGAATTATCTGCACCGGCCCAACGGCATGTGCCTCAGTCACAGCCAAGTTCATGGCGGGTCGGGCCCGCTGTGCTATATCGGCGAAGGCGGACCCGCGGGCGAGATCAACCGCAACTGGCCGAATATCGGGCCGCGCGTCAGCATCCACACAACCAGGAACCACGAGGTCATGGCGCGGCTCGGCCGGACGCCCGGCGGCATGGAGGCGGGCAAATTCACCTCGCCGCACGGCATCGCCGCGGACTCGAAGGGCAACATCTATGTCGGCGAGCTGTCCGGCCGCTCGTGGTCGCGCTTCGCCTCGGGTGATGCGCCGGCGCGGCGGCGGGTGATCCACAAGCTCGAAAAGGTGGCGGCGTAACCCTCGCCCTTCCCACGCCTTCGGCGCGGGTCCCTTCCCTTTCCCGCAAGGCGGGAGAGGGGCGGCTGAGCGCACAGCCCGAGGGCGGGTGAGGGTCACCGCGCGAGTACGATGTTCCCGAAATCGTCAAGCCGTGCCGTCCACCCCGGCGGGACGAGGCAGGTCGCATCGTACTCCTCGACGATGCACGGGCCGGAATGCGGCACGGCAAGCGCGCTGCGGTTGACGACCCTTGTGTCGAGCCAGCCGTGCTGCGGCCCGAAATAGGCGTGGCGCAGCGGCGACGCGATCGCGATGTCGGGCGCGAGGCCCGCCGCGGCGGCCAGCGCGGCGCGCGGCTGGTCGGGAATGCCGCGTCCGACCACTTCGAGGCTGACCAGTTCGACCGGCTCGTCGGCGCCGGCGCGGTGGCCGTAGGTGCGTTCGTGCTCCGCGCCGAACCCGGCTTCGAGCGCGGCGAGCGCGGCGCGGTCGATCGGGCCCGGCGCCACCGCCACGCGCAATTCGAACGATTGGCCCTGGTAGTGCAGGCTGGCATGGCGGCTGATCCCGATGCGGTCGGGCATAAACCCGTCTTCGCTGAGGCGGCCGCGCGCCTCGCCTTCGAGCTGGTCGAACACCGCCTGCACCTCGTCGGGGGCGAGCGCCTGCAACAGCCGCTTGCGCGTCTGCGTGAAATAATATTCGAGATCGGCGTAGAGCAGGCCGAACGACGAAAACACCCCGGCCGAGGGCGGGATCAGCACATGCTTGATCCCGATCTGCGCCGCCATGCCGGCGGCAAACAACGGACCGTTGCCGCCGAAGCCGACGAGCGCGTACTCGCGCGGGTCGCGGCCGCGCTCGCTCGACACCGCCTTCAGGGCGCGGATCATGTTGGAGGCGGCGATCAAATGCGCGCCATAGGCGGCGGCTTCGAGGCTCATGCCGAGCGGGCGGGCGATCTGGTCGGTGATTGCGGCGCGCGATTTCTCGGCCTCGATCTTGAGCGCGCCGCCGACCAGGTGGGCCGGGTTCAGATAGCCAAGCGCGACATTCGCGTCGGTCACGGTCGGCTCGGTCCCGCCCTTGCCGTAGCAGACCGGCCCCGGCACCGCGCCGGCGCTCATCGGCCCGACCTGGAGCGCCCCGCCGGCATCGATCCACAAAATCGAGCCCCCGCCGGCGCCGACTTCGGCGAGGTCGATCGCCGGCACCTTCAGCGAATACCCGGCGCCCGACAACAGCCGCGAACCGAGCACGATGCCGGCCCCGACCTGGTATTCGGTGGCGCGCGTGACCTCGCCGTTTTCGATCAGCGACGCCTTGGCCGTGGTGCCGCCCATGTCGAACGAGATCGCCTTGTCGATGCCGATGCGCCGGGCCAGCGCGCGCACCCCGACGACGCCGGCGGCGGGGCCGCTTTCGATGATGTGCATCGGCGTCACGGCCGCCGCCTCGGCCGTGGTCAGCCCGCCGTTCGACTGCATCAGCAACAGCGGCGCGGCGATGCCGATGCGCCGGGCCTCGCCGATCAGCCGGTTGAGGTAGCGCTCGACGATCGGCCGGACATAGGCGTTGATGACCGTCGTCGAGGTCCGCTCGTATTCGTTGATGACCGGCAACACCTCGGCGCTGACGCACAGGGTGATGCCCGGTGCGATGCCGGCGACGATCTCCTTGACCCGCAATTCATGCGCCGGGTTGCGATAGGCGTGCAATAGGCACACCGCGATCGCCTCGACCCCCTCCCCGACCAGAAACCGTGCGGCGCGCGCGACGCTGTCTTCGTCGAGCGCGCGGTCGATGCCGCCCTCGGCATTGATCCGCTCATCGACCTCGACCCGGAGGCGCCGCTCGACCAGCGGCGGCGGCTTGGTCCACGACATGTCGTACAGCCGCGGCATGCGCAGATTGCGGATTTCGAGCACATCGCGGAACCCGCGCGTGGTGATCAGCCCGGTCTTCGCGCCCTTGTGTTCGAGGATCGCGTTCGAGGCGACGGTCGTGCCGTGCAACAGCTCGACAACCCGCGGATCCCCGATTTCGCCGAGCAGCCCCGCCAGCCCCTCGACGATCGCCCGCGCGTAATCATCGACGGTCGACGACACCTTCCTGGTGTAGCGCTCGCCACCCTCGCCGAGCGCCACGATATCGGTGAACGTGCCGCCGATATCGACCCCGACGCGGAAGGACTTCGTCATCGAATGGCCGCTCGGATCGGCGCCCTGCGTCTTTCGAGGCCCCGCTTCGCTCGACACCTAAGGATGAGGATTTTCTTTAATATCATCGTCTTACCTCACCCTGAGGAGCGACCGCGGGTCGCGTCTCGACGCGCGGCGAGGCGCCCTGCTACAGCCTGCCTTTCGCCAGGGCGTCGCGCAGGACCTTCTCGACGCGGGCATTGTAACCGCGGCCGCTGGCACGGATCGACTTGACGACGTCGGCCGCCAGGCGGAACCCGATATGGACCTTCGGCGCCTCAACCCGAGGTCGCCCCATCTTCTTCCAGGCTTGGTACTGGGCCGGAAACACATCCTTGAACGGCTTCGCGGTTGCGAACTCCGCCTCGGTCGCTTCGGGAACATCGACCGAGTCCCAATCTTCCCGGGAAATATCGGCCGGCTTCTTAGCTTGCTTCGCCATATTTCGTCCTCTCGCGGCGGTTCGCCCGCCTCAACCCGATCGCCCGCAACACGTCGCCGCGCATTGTGAACCATAAAACGTGAAGACGGCCGGTGATTGGCGCGTATGCCAAAAACCGTGCTTCGCCGTAATCGAACCGGCGGTCCTCGATGACGATCGCGCTGTCCAGGTCGATATCGGCCGCAGCCGCGAGCGAGATCCCATGCTTCGCCCGATTTATTCGGTCCTTAGCGGGATCGAACTCGATCTGCACGACTTAATGTAGCAACAACAAGTGGCCGCCGCAACGTTAGTCGGGCGGCTATTTCGCCGCCAAACCCCAATCGTAGACCGGCGGCTCGGCCCAGTTGCGGCGCTCGCGCATTTGCCGGCGGAGAGCCCCCGTCGCGGCCTCATCGACCGCCTTGCCCGAGAGCACGACGCCGTAATCCTCGCGCGCCGATGTCTCGCTGACGAATTCGTTCCGCACGTCCTTCAGCACCGCCTCGGGGTCTCGATCGAGCGGATCGCCCCAACCGCCGGCGCCGGCGACCTC
>JASHNY010000017.1 GCA_030041385.1 Alphaproteobacteria bacterium | reverse complement strand
AGATGCTTAAGCATTACCAATCGATTATCCGATAGGCCCCGGTTCCGATGACGAATTCCCGGTGCCGGGGGGTCGAGGCGATGACTCAAAATTAACCTTCATTTGAATGGTTTTTGATCTTCGCTTTATGTATGTGGACCGGCCGGCAACAAGCACGTTCCGGGGAGATGTTGTGACGGAGAGCCTCGGTCCCCCCGGCTGGGGCTTTCCGCGTTTTCGCCGCAAAAGCCTCGCCGGCGAGGGCGGGGATCAGCCCGATTCAGTCGAATCGCGTCGGTCTTCTATCGCCCGCTGCGCACGAGGCGGCCGGGGAGCGCGCCGGTATGCTCGCCGTTCTCGAAGACCGGCGTGCCGGCGACGAGGGTCGCGCGGTAGCCGTCGGCGCGCTGCACGAGCCGGCGCCCGCCGGCCGGCAAATCGTGCACGATCTCGGGCTGGTGCAGGCGCAGCGCCGCGAAATCGATCAGGTTGACATCGGCGCGGAACCCCGGCGCGAGCCGGCCGCGGTCGTGAAAACCGAAGAAATCCGCGGTCTCGCTGGTCTGCATCTTGACGATCTGCTCGAGCGGCAGGCCCGGCCCGCGGCTTCGGTCGCGGCCCCAGTGCGACAGCATATAGCTCGGCAGGCTGGCATCGACGATCTGGCCGCAATGCGCGCCGCCGTCGCCGAGGCCCAATAAGGTGCCGGGATCGAGCAGCAATTCGCGAATCTGCTCGTGGTCGCCGTGGACATAGCCGACGACAGGGAAGAACAGGAAGCGGTCGGCGCCCTCGGTCAGGTAGTCGTAGGCGACCTCGTCCGGGGTGCGGCCGGTGCGGGCGGCGATGGCGGCGACGCTCCGCTCTGCCGGCGGCTCGTAATCGGGCGGGTCGCCCATTTCGAACATCCGGTCCCAGGCGGTCGCGACAAAGCGGATGAACTGGCCCTGGCGCGCCAATTCGCGCTCGGACGGCGCTTCCGCGAGGATGCGGGCGCGCACCGCCGGGTCACGCAGGCGCGCCCAGCGCTCGGCCGCGGGCAGTTTGTCGAGCGCGCGATAGGCCGGGCGAAACGTGAACGGGTTCATCGAGGTGGCGTGGCCGAGAATGACCCCGACCGGGCGGCCGGCAACCTGCGCGGTGACGTTGGCCCCGGCCGCGCGCGCCTGGTGCACCCCCGCCATCAGCCGGCGCCAGCGCGCCGGGTCGGTCGGGCGGTCGGTCAGCAGGAACCACACCGGCCGGCCGGTCGCCTTCGACAATTCGGTGATCCAGGCGAATTCGGCAGCCTCGCGCTCGAAATCGCTGTTCATGCCGAAGGCGCCGCGCCCGACCGCGCCGAGCGCCCGGCCGATGCCGAGCAGTTCCGCCTCCTCGGCCTTGTGGCCGGGCACCAGCTCGCCGGTTGTGGTCTTGTGCGAATAGGTGCGCGAGGTGGTGAAACCGAAGGCGCCGGCCCGCAGCGCGTCCTCGACCAGCTGCCGCATCGCCGCGATGTCGGCCTGGTTCGCCGCCTCGCGGTTGACGCCGCGGTCGCCCATCACATAGACGCGCAGCGGGTGGTGGGGCACCTGGGCGGCGACATCGATGTTCCGCGGCAGCCGTTCGAGTGCATCAAGATATTCGGGGAAGCTCTCCCACTCCCAGTTGAGCCCTTCGGCGAGCGCGATGCCGGGAATGTCCTCGACCGCCTCCATCAGATCGATCAGGTCGCCGCGATGCTGTGGCCGCACCGGGGCGAAGCCGACCCCGCAATTGCCGAACAGGATCGTCGTGACGCCGTGCCACGACGACGGCGCGAGGATCGGGTCCCAGGTCGCCTGGCCGTCGTAATGGGTGTGGACATCGACCCAGCCGGGGGTGACGAGGAGGCCGTCGGCATCGATGACGCGCCGCGCCGCGCCGGCCTTGCCGCCGACCTGGGCGATGCGCGCGCCGTCGATTGCGACATCGCCGGCGGCGCCCGGCGCGCCGGTTCCATCGAGGATCGTGCCGCCGCGAATGACGAAGTCGTGCATCCGGTTTCTCCCACCTGCAGCCCGGCGCGCAGCATGGGCCTGCGCCCGGCGCTGTACAACCGCCGGCTCCGCATGGCCCTATGCAGCCGGGCGCGCGAGGGCCTCGCACGAGACGCCGGGTGCCAACTCGGCTATAACCGCCGACGACAGGCACATCTTCGGTAGGGGGCGTCCGGGGATGCGACATCCGCTTTGCTCGGGTGCGCTGTTGCTGTTGCTGGCATTGCCGGCCTCTCTCGGCGCGCCTGCGGCGCTGGCCCAGCCGTCGCAAGGCGCGGCGCCGGCGCAGGCGCCGTCGCGCAACATAACGGTGACGATTCCCCAGCCGCTGACCATCCAATTGAATCAAACGACCGGGCAAGCACCGGCAAACGCGAGCCAAGGCACGGAATATTGGCCGGCGGTCTGGGGTGTTCGGCTGAAGATCACCGATTCGCTGCTGGCGCTGTTTTCGCTGCTGCTGCTGATCGCGGTGTGCGGGCTGTGGCGCAGCACGCACAGATCCTGGCAGATCGCCCGGTCGCAATTCGATGCGGTGCACCGCCCGCACATCACCGTGCGCAGCTTCGAGACGGTAGGGGCCGGGCCGGGCAATGAAAACCTGTCGGTCGCCTTTTTTTACGTCAATACCGGCGACGCGCCGGCGGTGATCACCGAGATCGGCACCGCCCTCACCGGCAGCGAAAACTTGGCCGGGCTGACCTTCGACAGCCGCAAGATCGTCTCGACCACGCTGGCGAGCGGCGAAAAAGGGCGGTTCCAGGTCGAGAATTTCACCGCCTATATCGCCCGCCCGCTGGACGACCGGGCTGCGGCCGCGGCGGGCGGCGCCGTGCACCTGGTCGGCTATGTGCGCTATCGCGACCGCGCCGGCCGGGAGCGCGAGACCGGCTTTTGCCGCACGTTCCTCGCCGACGGGCGGCGCTGGATCAAGCCGGCGCAGTCCGAATACGAGTACCAGGATTAAGCGCCGGCGCCGCGGGTCAAAAGAGCGCCCGGACGGCTGGATGTGGATCGACGGCCACTGGAACTGACGCGATGACGAAGCGGGTGCGGCGCGCCGGCGGCCCGAGGTTGTCCCTTACGCCGCGCCCGCCCGCCTGAACCTCGCTGCGGCGGAACCAACCGCCGCTTCGAGCAGGCGGCCGTTAAGGGGCCGCTACACGACCGGGTGGGCGCGCACCGCCTCCGGGATCTTGCGCGGCAGGAACTGGCCGTCCTTAAGGTCGCCCTTCAAGACGCCGCCCTCGACCACGATCTTGCCGCGCAGCAGGGTCATCGACGGCCAGCAGGCGAGGTCGCGCCCCTCCCATGGCGAATAATCGGCCTCGTGCATCTCGGCGGCACGCACGGTGTGGCGCTGGCGCGTGTCGAGCACGACGATGTCGGCGTCCGAGCCGACCGCAAGTGCGCCCTTGCGCGGGTAGAGCCCCATGATCTTGGCGGCGTTGGTCGACACCAGGCCGACGAAATTTTCGAGGCTGCGGCCGCGCTTCTCAACCGTTTCGGTGTAGATCAGCGACACGCGCGGCTCGACCCCGGCGTTGCCGCCGGTGGTGTCGTCGATGCGACGGCCCTGAAGCTTGTATTTGAGCGGGCAGCAGATCTCGTCGGTGGCGACGGTCTGGATCGCGCCGTGGTCGGTGCCGGCCCACAGCGCGGCGTGGTCCTCGGCAAATTTCAATGACGGATAAGTGTGGTAGATCTGGCCGTTGGGGCGCTTGTAGTCCTCGGCCGTGTACATCAGGTACTGGTGCAGGGTCTCGCCGTAGATCGGCACGCCATTGGCCCGCGCCGCCGCGATCGCCCGAACCCCGGTCGCCGCCGAGGTGTGCAGCATATAGAGCGCGCAGCCCTCGATATTGGCGGCGAGGCGGATCACCCGGTTGAACGCCAGATCCTCGCTCAGCGTGTTGTGGACCTCGGCGAGGTTCTCGAAGCCGGTGCGGCCCTCGCGCGTCAATTTCTCGTACATGTGCATGACGATATCGTTGTCTTCGGCGTGGATCGCGGCGACACCGCCCTCGCGCGCCAACACCTTCAGCACCTCCCAGATGTCGCCGAACTGGACCATCCGGCCCTTCCGGCTCGGGGTGATGTCGGTGGTGAACATCTTGACCGTCGGATAGCCGGCGCGGATCGATTCGGCGAGCTGGTCGGGCACCGACGGGTCGAGCTTGCCCTGGACCATCGTGTGGAAGGCATAGTCGCAATGGCAGTCGCCGGCCCATTCCTTCTGGCGCCGCTCAATCGCCTGCTGCACCGTGTTGTCGCCGTCGACGAGGGCAAAGTCGAGGATCGTCGTGGTGCCGCCGAACAATGCGGCCTGGCTGACCCGATCCGGCCCATCGGTCATGTTGTGCTGGGTCTGCCCCGGCACCGGCATCGGCCAGCGGCAATGCACATGCGGGTCGATGCCGCCGGGAATGACAAGCTGGCCGGCGGCGTCCACGGTGCGCTGGGCGCCGAGCGCGGCAAGGCTGCCCGGCGCGCCGATCACGGCGATCTTGTCGCGCTCGACGCCGATATCGGCCTTTTCCGGACCCGAAGGAAGGACGGCGAGCCCGCCCGCGATCACGATGTCCAACATGTGAGCCTCCTTAATGATTGAGGAGCGCAGGCGTCTCGCCCGCCTGCCGGCGGGACACCTCCGTTCCCAACAGGGTCGGCGCCGCAAAGGCGAAATGGGCCAGGATCTCGGCGCGCGGGATTTCGTGCACGACAAAGACGAGCCGGCTGCGGCGGTCGGCATCGGGCCAGTCGTCGAGCCATTCGGGCGCCGACATCGCGTGTTGCGCCGCCTGGATCAGGGCCGGGCGCCCGGGCCGGTCGGCGAACGCGACGAGGCCCTTGACCCGCAACAAATCGCCGCCGCGGTCGCGCGCCAGCCCGCCGAGCGCGAGGGCAAAGTCGAGCGGGCTGCACTCGCGGCCGAGCAGCAGCACGAAGCTGTCGATGCCGTGAGTGTGTTCGGCGTGCGCGTCCGCCCCCACCCCAACCCTCCCCCGCTTGCGGCGGAGGGAGCCCGCGGAGCGGACGGGTGGGGGCCGGGCGCCGAAAAGCACCGTCGCCGGATTTTGCGCCGCCGCCCCGAGCACCCGTTCGGCGCGGTCGTTGAGCGCGGCGAGCCGCGCCGCGAGGTCGGCCGACAACGGCGCGAGGTCGGTTTTCGATACGACGACCACATCGGCCACCGCCACCTGGCGCGCGGCCTCGGCAAACCGTTCGAGCGTCGCGGCGCCTTCGACCGCGTCGACGAGCGTCGCGACGCGCGCCGGCGACAGCCGCGCATCGAGCATCGGATCGGCGCCAAGCGTGAAGAGGATCGGCGCCGGATCGGCGAGACCGGTGGTTTCGATCACGATGCGGCGAAACGGCCGCACCGCGCCGGCATCGCGGCGGTCGATGAGGTCGCGCAGGGTCTGCGCCAGATCCTCGCGCACCGAGCAGCACAGGCAGCCGCCGGGCAGTTCCAGCACCTCGCCCTCGACGAAATCGACGAGGTAGTGGTCGATCGAAATCTCGCCGATCTCGTTGACGACGATCGCCGTATCGGCAAATTCCGGCGCCGCCAGCGCGCGGCGCAGCAGGCTCGTCTTGCCGCTGCCGAGAAACCCGGTCAGCACGGTGGTCGGCACTCTGTCCTGCGCCGGCACGGCAGCCATCGCGCGATCCGATCCTCCCTCGCCGCGGCAATGGTTTCACGACCGGGACACGGCGGCAAGCCGGTCGTCCGCCCGGCCGGCGCCGCAGCGCAGGGAGCGTTCCCGACAGGCGCCCGCGGCCGCTCGCCGCGCCCGATGCAAGTGGTTGCATTCGGCAACTTGCCTCAGCATCATGCCGGCCATAACGACGGTGCATGAAACGCCGGTTTCGGGGCCGAGGAGCACGTGCGCGATGGCGATTGATCGCACAGAGCCGACGACTGCGCCTGGCCAGATTCAGCTTGCCGTTACCGGGGTATCGAAGCGGTTCGGCGGCGTCCGCGCCGTAGAGGACGTGTCGATCGCGGTCCGCCGCGGCGCGATCGCCTCGGTGATCGGCCCGAACGGCGCCGGCAAGACCTCGCTGTTGAACATGATCAGCGGGTTCTACAAGCCCGACACCGGCTCGATCGTGTTCGACGGCACCGACATCACCCGCTTCCGGCCGTCGGAAATCGCCGCCTGCGGCATCGCCCGCACCTTCCAGAACATCGCGCTGTTCAGCGGCATGACCGTGCTCGACAACATCATGCTGGGCCGGCATGTCCACATGAAGGCGGGCATCCTGTCGTCGCTGGTCTATTGGGGCCTGGCCCAGAGGGAGGAAGTGCGCCACCGCGCCCGGGTCGAGGAGCTGATCGATTTCCTCGGCCTGCAGGATTTGCGCCGGCAGCCTGCCGGCGCCCTCGCCTACGGATTGCGGAAACGGGTCGAATTGGCCCGCGCGCTGGCGCTCGACCCCAAGGTCCTGCTGCTCGACGAGCCGATGGGCGGCATGAACCAGGAAGAAAAGGAGGACATGGCCCGCTACATCCTCGACGTCAACGAGCAGTGGGGCACGACGGTGATCCTGATCGAGCACGACATGGCGCTGGTGATGGACATTTCCGACCGGGTCAGCGTCCTCGACCGCGGCCGCAAAATCGCCGAAGGCACACCCGCAGAGGTGCAGCGCAACCCGGACGTGATGCGCGCCTATCTGGGCGGCGTCGCCGAGGAGGAGCAGGCGGCATGATCGACGGCGCCACCCTGCCGAAATTGCTGCGCCGCAATGCCGAGACGATCGGCCGCCGTCCGGCGATGCGGGAGAAGGATCTGGGGATCTGGCAGCCCTACAGCTGGCAGCGGTACTGGGACGAGGTGCGCGACTTTGCGCTCGGCCTCGCCGCCTCCGGGTTCGGCCGCGGCGACAAATTGTCGGTGATCGGCGAGAACCGGCCGCGGCTCTACTTCGCGCAGCTTGCCGCACAATGCCTCGGCGGCATTGCGGTGCCGGTCTATCAGGACGCGATCGCCAGCGAACTGGCCTTTGTGCTGGACCATGCCGAAACCTCGGTGGTGGTCGCCGAAGACCAGGAGCAGGTCGACAAGATCCTGTCGCTCGAAGGGCAGTTGCCGCACCTCAAGCTGATCGTTTACGACGATCCGCGCGGGCTCGCCGGGCTTTCGCATGCGTTGCTGCAGTCGTTTCCGGCGGTGCAGGAAGCGGGGCGCACCTTCGGCGCCGCGCATCCCAATTATGTCGAGGACCTGGTCGCTTCCGGGACGCCGGACGACCTGGCGCTGTTTTCCTACACTTCGGGCACGACGTCGCGGCCCAAGGGCGTGATGCTGTCGCACGCCAATCTGCTGCTGCCGGCGGAACAGTTCGCCGCGGCCGAACACATCGGCCCGCAGGAGGAGCACCTGAGCTATCTGCCGATGGCGTGGATCGGCACCTCGCTGGTGTCGATTGCATTGCACCTGCTCGTCGGCTTCACCTGCAATTTCCCGGAAAAGCCGGAGACGGTCGCGCGCGATCTGCGCGAACTGGGCCCGACGATCGGGCTCGGCCCGCCGCGGTTCTGGGAGAATTCCGCGACCGCCGTGCTGGTCAGGGCGGCTGATTCCTCGTGGCTGAAACGCAAGCTCTTCGACTATTTCCGCGGGGTCGCCGAACGCGCCGAGGCCGTTGTCGCCGAGGGGCGGGCGGTGCCGGCCGGGCTCAGGCTTGCCCGCGCGCTCGGCGAAGTGCTGGTTTACGCCCCGATCCGCGACCAGCTCGGCTGGCGCCGCGCCCGCGTCGTCTATACCGGCGGCGCCCCGCTCGGCGCCGAGGTGTTCCGCTTTTTCCGCGCCTTCGGGATCAACCTGAAACAGGTCTACGGCGCCACCGAATTGTCGGGGCTGTGCGCGGTTCAGAAAGACGGCGAGGTCGATCCCGACACGGTCGGCACCATTCTGTCCGGCATGGACATGCAGATCGCCGAGGATGGCGAGGTGCTGATCCGCTCCCCGGGGGTCTTCTGCGGCTACTACAAGCAGCCCGACGCGACGAGCGAGGCGGTGACGGCCGACGGGTGGCTGCGCACCGGGGATGCCGGGTTCATCGACAAGCGCGGGCACCTCGTCATCATCGACCGGGCGCGCGATGTCGGCAAGCTCGCCGACGGCAGCTCGTTCGCGCCGCAATTCATCGAGAACAAGCTGAAATTCAGCCCCTATATCGGCGAGGCGGTGGTGTTCGGCGCGGCCCGGCCGTTCATCGCGGTGCTGATCGCGATCGACCCGGCCACCGTGGGCAAATGGGCCGAGCGGGAGCGGATCGCCTATACCTCGTTCCAGGACCTCAGCACGCGGGCGGAAATCCGCGAGCTGATCGGCGATGAAATCCGCCGCTGCAACGCGGCGCTGCCGGCGCCGACGCAAATCCGCCGCTTCGTCGTACTCAACAAGGAATTCGACGCCGACGACGACGAGATCACCCGGACCCGCAAGGTCCGCCGCCGCTTTGTCGGCGAGAAGTACGCCGCGCTGATCGAGGCGATGTACGCCGGCGCGAGCGAGGCGGAACTCTCCGCCGAAATCACCTACGAGGATGGCCGCAAGGCGGTGCTCCGCTCGCGCCTCGCCATCGCCGACATCGATGCCCCGGCCGAGCGGCTGAAGGCGGCGCCGGCGGTGCGCCCCGAGCCGGTCGAAGCGCGCTAAGGAGGGCCGTTCCGGTGGGGGGCTTCGACTGGGGTTTCACCTTCGTCCTCGTCGTCAACGGGGTCATGGTCGGGCTGATGTATGCCCTGATCGCGCTCGGCTTTGTGCTGATCTGCAAGGCCACCGACGTGATCAACTTCGCCCAGGGCGAGTTCGTCATGTTCGCCGCCTTCATCGCCGCCGGGGTCGCCGGCGCCGGGCTCAATTTCTGGGTGGCGGCGCTGGTTTCGATCATCGGCATGGTGGCGCTCGGCTTCGGCCTCGAGCGCGTGGTGCTGCGGCCGCTGATCGGCCGCGGCATCATCGCCGTGGTCATGGCGACGATCGGGCTCGCCGCGGTATTGCGCGGTGTTGCCGTGCTGATCTTTGGCCCCGACACGCGGGCGATCACGATGCCGGTCGGCGACATGCCGATCAATCTCGGCATCGTCTCGGTGCCGCCGGCCCAGCTCGCCGGCGCCGTCGTCAGCATCATCTTCCTCGCCGTGTTCAGCTGGTTCTTCCTGAAAAGCCGGGTGGGCGTCGCCATGCGCGCCGTCGCCGACAGCCAGCAGGTGGCGATGGCGATGGGGATCAACGTGCGGCGCTATTTCGCGCTGGCCTGGGCGATGGCCGGGGTCGTCTCGGCGATCGGCGGCGTCGTCTGGGGCGCGATGCTCGGCGTCGACAACCAGATCGCGCTCGTCGGGCTCAAGGTGTTTCCGGTGGTGATCCTCGGCGGGCTCGATTCGATCGTCGGGGCGATCGTCGGCGGGCTGATCATCGGCGTCGTTGAAAACCTGGCGGCCGGGTATTTCGACCCGGTCGTCGGCGGCGGCACCAAGGATTTCGCGCCGTACCTGGTCATGCTGATCGTGCTGATGATCCGGCCCGAAGGGATGTTCGGGCGGCGCCGGATCGAGCGCGTGTGACCACGCCGACACAACGGGGCTGAAGCATGTTCTATCGCGAGGCCGGCGCCTTCAAGACGAACTATGCCGCCGACATGGCGCTCTATCCGCTGCCGATCACGCGCTGGGCGGTGGTGGCGACCGCCGTGCTGTTCATCGTGATCGCGCCGATGTTCTTCGGCGAATACGTCGTCTCGCTGCTGAACCTCATTCTGATCGCGGTGGTCGGCGCGCTCGGCCTCAACATCCTCGTCGGCTACAGCGGGCAGATCTCGATCGGGCACGGCGCGTTCATGTCGGTCGGCGCCTATACCGCGGCGCACCTCGTGGTCGCGCTGCACCTGCCGTTCTGGGTGACGATCCCGGCGGGCGGCATCATGGCCGCGCTGGTCGGGCTTGTCGTCGGCATCCCGTCGCTGCGGGTCAAGGGCATCTATCTGTGCATCTCGACCCTCGCCGCGCAGCTGATCATCGAATGGACGATCAACCACGTGCAGTGGATTTCGGGCGGGGTGCAGGCCTCGATCCAGATCCCGCGCCCGTCGGTGTTCGGCGTGGCGCTGGTGCACGAGCGGCAGATCTACCTGTTCCTCCTGGCCTTCGCGATCATCGCCATCGTCGCGACGCAGAACCTGGTGCGCAGCCGCATCGGCCGCGCCTTCATCGCGATCCGCGACCAGGACATCGCCGCCGAGATCATCGGCATCAACATCTTCCGCTATAAGCTCTACGCGTTTGCGATCTCGTCGTTTTACGCTGGCGTGGCGGGTGCGCTCGAAAGCTATTACCTGGGCATCGCCAATTACGAGCAGTTCCAGATCGACGTGTCGATCGACTACCTGGCGATGGTGATCATCGGCGGGCTCGGCTCGGTGCTGGGTTCGGTGTTCGGGGCGGTGTTCGTGACCCTGTTGCCGGTCGTCACCCGCATCGTCCTCGATTCGGCCGGGCGGGTGTTCTTCAGCTATTCCGACCTCTTGAGCCTGGTGCCCAACCTGCGGCTCGTGATGTTCGGCGGGTTGATCATCTTTTTCCTGGTCGTCGAGCCCGACGGCCTCAACCGGCTGTGGGGCAACATCCGCAATTATTTCCGCATGTGGCCATTTTCATACTAACCGGGCGTAGAAGGGAGGAGGAGGACCATGACAAGCCTATCGAGGACCTGGCTGGGGCTGGCGGCGGGCGCCACGCTCCTGGCGCTGGCGGGCACCGCCTCGGCGCAACAGAAGGAGATCGTCATCGGCGACCAGTGCGACCGCACCGGCCCGACGCAGATCGTCGGCACCACGCTGTGCCCCGCCATGCAGGACTATTACAAGCTGGTCAATTTCCAAGGCGGCCTCGACGGCTGGAAGATCCGCGGCGACGAGATCGACAACCAGTACAAGGTGCCGCAAGGGATCGAGGCCTACGAGCGGCAGAAGCAGATGGGCGTCGTGATGATGACGCTGTACGGCACGCCGCAGACCGTCGCGCTCAACGAGCGGCTCGAACAGGACCACATGCCGACCACCTCGCCCGGGTTCGGCATCTCGGCCGCGGCCGACGGCACCCGCTACCCCTATCTGTTCCCGATCGCCGCCACCTATTGGTCGCAAGCCGCGGGGGCGGTCAAATTCGCCAAGGACAAACTGGGCGGCAGCCTGAAGGGCAAGAAGATCGCCTACGTCTACTATGACAACCCGGCCGGCAAGGAGCCGATCGTCATCCTCGACGCCTTGCAGAAGATCGAAGGCTTCCAGATGCGCACCTTCGCGGTGCCGCCGCCGGGGGTCGAGCTGGGCGCGCAGATCCTCGACATCACCCAGCGCTTCCACCCCGATTTCGTGATCGCCCACCTGTTCGGGCGCTCACCCTCGGTATTGATCAAGGGGCTGAGGGGCGCCGGCTATCCGCTCTCGCATGTGGTCGGGCTCGTCTGGGCCTCGGCCGAGGCCGATATCGCGGCTGCCGGCGGCTGGGGCGTCGCCGAGGGCTACAACACGATGCAGTTTGCCGGCGCCGGCGACAACTATCCGGTGCGCCAGGCAATCAAGGCGATGTACAAGAAAGAGGGCCAGAACCCGCCTGACACGATGAAGAACACGGTCATCTACAATCGCGGCGTGTTCCAGGCGGCGATCCAGATCGAGGCGATCAAGAACGCCCTGAAGATCAGCGGCGGCAAGAAACCGACCGGCGAACAGGTCAAGGCCGGCCTCGAACAGATCCACAATTTCACGCTCGGCGGGCTGGTGCCGCCGCTGCAGATCACCGCGGCCGACCACGAGGGCGGCGGCTGGGTGCGGATCTTCCAGGTGCATGGCGGCAAGTTCGTGCCGGCCACCGGCTGGTACCGCGCCTATCGCGACGTGGTCGAGCACGCGGTCAAGACCGCCGAATAGGCGGCGCACACGGGCATCGGATCGCCTTCGGGGTCGCAACATGCTGGCGCTCAACAACATCGAGGTCGTCTACGACGGCGTGATCCTCGTTTTGCGGGGCGTGTCGCTGACCGCCGAGGAGGGGCGGATCACCACCCTCCTCGGCGCCAACGGCGCCGGCAAGACCACGACCCTGAAAGCGATTTCCGGCCTGCTGCATGCGGAGCGCGGAGAGGTAACGAAAGGCAGCGTCGAACTCGACGGCGTGCGGCTCGACCGCCTGCAGCCGCACGAGGTCGTCAAGCGCGGCATCGTCCAGGTGTTCGAGGGGCGGCGCACCTTCGAGAACCTGACGGTCGAAGAAAACCTCGTCGCCGGCGCCCATACCCGCCACGATCTCGGCGAAATCCGCGCCGGGATCGAGCGCACCTACGCCACCTTTCCGGTGTTGAAGGAGCGCCGCCAGCACATCGCCGGCTACCTGTCGGGCGGCGAGCAGCAGATGCTGGTGATCGGCCGGGCATTGATGTCGAACCCCAAGGTGATCCTCCTCGACGAGCCCTCGCTCGGGCTCGCGCCGATGATCGTCGAGGAGATTTTCGGGGTCGTCCGCCGCCTCAAGGAA
This sequence comes from Alphaproteobacteria bacterium, assembly GCA_030041385.1. Lineage (GTDB taxonomy): Bacteria > Pseudomonadota > Alphaproteobacteria > ATCC43930 > CGMCC-115725 > DATARH01. Next base: position 23,054 of record JASHNY010000017.1, on the reverse strand, counting down.
GAGCAGAAGCTGACAGTCTTACTGGTCGAGCAGAACGCGGCGCTGGCGCTCGCCATTGCCGACCACGGCTACGTCATGGAAAACGGCCGCATCGTGCTCGAAGGCCCGGCCGAGGCGCTGCGCCAGAACTCCGACATCAAGGAGTTCTATCTCGGCCTCAACGAGTCGGGCACGCGCAAATCCTACCGCGATACCAAGCACTACCGCCGTCGCAAACGCTGGCTGTCGTAAAGCACAGTTGCCGACGCGGCCGCTGACGCCCCTCATCCTGATCAGGATGAGGGGCGTGGGTGACGCCGTTCTCCATCCAACCTCATCCTGAGGAGGCGCGGAGCGCCGTCTCGAAGCCTCATCCTGAGGAGGCGCGGAGCGCCGTCTCGAAGGACGCTTGAGCCCAACCGCGGTGCGTCCTTCGACTGCTCGCTGCGCTCGCGCTCAGGATGAGGGGCGTGGTGGTGCCGTTCTCGTTCACCCCGCATCGCGGAAAATGGAACGCGGGCGTCCCGCCCGCCTGCGGCCGAGACGGAAGCGGTCCGACATTCACGCCGCGTCGTGGAAAATGATGCCGAGGGTAAAGCGGCGACCGGAGCGCACCCGGCTGACCCCGTGCCGCATCACCGCGCGGTAGGCGCCGCGCGTGCCGAAAACCGGGCGGTGATGCACCGGAAAGATCACCGCCTCGCCCTGCCGCAGCGGCACGATCTCGCCCTTCGACTGGGTACGCGGCCGCTGCTCGACCAGCAGGAACTCGCCACCGGTAAATTCCGCCGCGGGATCGCTGAGCAGCACGGTCAATTGCAGCGGAAACACCAGCGCGCCGTATAAATCCTGGTGCAGGCAGTTGTAGTCGCCGGCCTCGTATTTGAGGATCAGCGGGGTCGGGCGGGACTGGCCGGCCGCGTGGCAGATTTCGAGGTAGGCGTCGAGCGATGGCGGAAACCCGCCGTCCTCGCCGAGCGCCCGGCGCCAGCGCTCGGCAATCGCGGCGAGACCGGGATAAAGCCCCTGCCGCAACGCCGCGACCGCCGCCGGCAGCGGGTAGCGCAGGTATTTGTATTCGCCGCGGCCGAAGCGGTGGCGCTCCATGACGACGCGGCTGCGAAACGCGCCCTCGGCGTCGTAAAGCGCCGCCAGGTCCCGGCACTCCTGCGCATCGAGCAGCGCCGGGACCGTCGCATAACCCTCTGCGTCGAGAGCGGCGGCGATCCTGGCCCAATCGATCGCGGCCGGATCGATTTGCGTCCTTCGAGGCGCGGCTGCGCCGGGCACCTCAGGATGAGCGACAAGGCTCATGGAAATTTTCCTCATGCTGAGGAGGCGTGCGCAGCGCGCCGCCTCGAAGCACGCGCGGCCTGCCTATTCCGCCGCCGCGGTTGCCGCTGCGTCCCGCTCGCGCTCCAGTAGCGCCCGCTTGCGGTCGAGGCCCCAGCGGTAGCCGGTGAGGTCGCCGTCCTTGCCGACGACGCGGTGGCACGGCACCAGCAATGCCAGTTTGTTGGCGGCGCAGGCAGCGGCGACTGCGCGCACGGCCCGCGGCTGGCCGAGCGCGGCGGCGATGTCGCTGTAGCTCGCGGTGCGGCCGGGCGGAATTTTTTGCAATGCCCGCCACACCTGCGCCTGGAATGCGGTGCCGCGAATGTCGAGCGGGAGGTCGGGCTGGGTGTCGGGCGCGGTGACAAAGCGCACGATGCGCCCGGCCCAGTCGGCCAGCTGCGCATCGGCCGGCCAGATCAGCGCCGCCGGGAAGCGCCGGCGCAATTCCCCCTCGAGCGCCTTGCGGTCGTCGCCGAGCGCGGTCATGCAGATACCGCGCGCGGTCGCCGCGACGATCGCACAGCCGACCGGCGTATCGACGATCGTGTAGCGGATCGTCTCGCCGCTGCCGCCGCGCTGGCGTGCCGCCGGGGTCATGCCGAGCGCCGCCGGCGCCGCCTCGTAGACCCGCGAGCTGGCGCCGAACCCGGCGGCATAGGTCGCCGCGGCGATCCCGTCGCCGGCGTCGAGCCGCGCGGCGAAACGGCCGAGGCGATAGGCCCGGCCCCAGTCGCGCGGGGTCGTGCCGGTGACCGCCTTGAACATGCGGTGGAAATGAAACGGGCTGACATGCGCCGCCTCGGCCAGTTCGGCCAGGGTCGGCAAGGTGTCGCGTGCGCGGATCACCGCGCAGGCCCGTTCCACCGCGGCGATGTGGCGGTCGGCCGGCGACCCCTCGTTGGGCCGGCAGCGCTTGCACGGCCGGAACCCTGCCGCTTCGGCCGCCGCCGCGGTTTCGTGAAACGCCACGTTCTTGCGCAAAGGCTGGCGCGAGGCGCAGCCCGGGCGGCAATAGACCCCGGTCGTCCTGACCGAATAGAAGAACCCGCCGTCCTGGCTGGCGTCATGGGCGACCACCGCCGCCCAGCATTGCTCCTGGTCCAACATCCTCCGTCTCCTCGACATCGTCATGGCAAGGAGAATGGGCCAGGCCTCATTCCCGCTCTATCCGGCCCTTGCTTTATCATTCGACGCAACCCGCGGTCGGCATCATGCCCTTACGTGGTGCTTCGGCAGCATCGCGTGGATGCCCTTGTTGCCGTCGACCAGCTGGGTCACGCGCAGATCGACCGCGAGGCTGGCAAACATATAGGCATCATCGGGCGCGAGCCCGATGCGCTCGCCGATCAATTTGATCATCTCGCGCAGAGCGGTTTTGGCCGCATCGTCGAGATCGTCGTCAAACGCCATCGTGATGTGGTGCGTCGGCGTCTCGGCGCGCGGCAAGGCAAAATGCATATCCTTGCGCAATGTCAGGCGAAACGTCCCGGACAACGCGGTTTCGAGCGCGGTCACGCAAACCTCGCCGTCGCCCTGCACGCCGTGACCGTCGCCGCACGAAAACAGCGCACCCGGCGCAAAGACCGGCAGATACAATGTGGTGCCGGCGACCAGTTCCTTCAGGTCCATGTTGCCGCCGAACTCGCGCGGCACGATCGAGGTGCAGGCGCCATAAACCGGCGGCGGCGCCACCCCCATCACCCCGAAAAACGGCGCCAACGCGATCTCGGCGCCCCAGGGCAGCGTGGCGACGCCGCGCTGCCGGTCGATGCCGCTGTGCCAGATTTTGCGGACCGGAAAATCCTCGGGCAATGTGCCGGCAAGCGGGCGGATGCGCGTGTAGCCCCAGTTCTGCCGGCACTGGATATCGAGAATATCGATCTGCAATACGTCGCCGGGCATCGCCTCGGAGACCGCGACCGGGCCGGTGAGGATGTGCGCGCCGAGCTTCGGCTCGAGGCCGCTATGGATGCCGAGGTGGTCGGGCAACACCTCGAACCCGGCGCCCTTGGGCAAGATGTCCGGCCCGCCCGAGACGCAATCCACCGTGATCGTGTCGCCCGACGAAACTGTCGCGACCGGCGCCAGCGCCGCATCGAAAAACCCCCAATGGCAATGCTCGGGGCGGCACGAAACCGCGTGGTGCTGCGACATGGAAAGGCCCTCGCTTCTGGAGCGGACTGACGATATTCAGCCTATTAAGGCACCAGGACGGCGGCGCCGTCGAGCGCGCCGGCGCGCAAATCGGCGAGCGCCCGGTTGGCCATGGCGAGCGGATAGGCGGTGGTGCGCGTCTTGATCCCGGCGTTGGGCGCCAGTGCGAGAAATTCCTCGGCATCCCGCCGGGTCAGGTTGGCGACCGAGCGAACCACCCGCTCCTCCCACAACAGGCGATAGGGAAATTGCGGGATGTCGCTCATATGGATGCCGCCGCAGACGACCGTGCCACCCTTATTGGTTGCCGCCAGCGCCGCCGGCACCAGCGCCCCGACCGGGGCGAAGATCAGCGCGGCGTCGAGCCTCTCGGGCGGCGACAGGGTCGAATCGCCGGCCCAGACGGCACCGAGGGCGAGCGCGAATTGCTGCGCCTTGGTATCGCCAGGGCGGGTGAAGGCGAAAACCTTGCGCCCTTGATGCCGGGCGACCTGGGCGACGATATGCGCCGCCGCGCCGAACCCGTAGAGGCCGAGCCGCTCGCCGTCGCCGGCGAGTCTGAGGCTGCGATACCCGATCAACCCGGCGCACAGCAGCGGCGCCGCCTCGACATCGCCGTAGCCCGCATCGATCGCAAAGCAATAGCGCGCATCGGCAACCGCGAGCTCGGCATAGCCGCCATCGATGTCGTAGCCGGTAAAGCGGGCGCGGTCGCACAAATTCTCCCGCCCGCTGCGGCAGAACTCGCACGTGCCGCAGGTCCAGCCGAGCCACGGCACGCCGACCCGGTCGCCGGGCGCGAACCGCTCGGCCCCGGCACCGACCTCGACCACATGCCCGACGATCTCGTGGCCGGGCACCAGCGGCAGTTTCGGGTGGGCGAGGTCGCCGTCGAGAATGTGCAGGTCGGTGCGGCACACGGCGCAGGCGGCGACGTTGAGCAGCACTTGCCCCGGCCCGGGACGCGGCGGCGGCAATTCCGCGGCGGCCAGCTCGCGTTTGGCAGCGGTCAGGATTTGCGCACGCATTTCCTTGCCTCCTGCGGCGAATCGCCGATTCCGGCGGCGGCGCGACGAAGCCGCTGCGTTTCAGCATACGCCGCATGCCGCCCGGCGCGGCACAAGGCGCTGGCATCGGCGGCAAAATTCCGCTTCCTTTGATTTGAGCATGGCCCGTCGCCCGAACCAGTCTGAACCTGCCCGCGCCCCCGCAAACGGCCTCGACAGCCGTTTGATGTCGGCGACCCCCGCCGCCGAGCGTCACCGGCGGCTGATTTACGGCTATTTCGGCCACGATGCGCGCATCCGCCTGCTGCGCGAGGCGGCGGTGTTCGACGCCCCGGTTTTCGTCGTCGATTTCGACCGCGGCGCGCGGCACTACCGCACGCTCGGCTCGGTCGGGGGATTTGCCGGTCCGGACCAGATCACCGAACAATCGAGCATGGATCTGATGTATCCGGCGCATCTGGTGTTCCATTACGAGCGGCTGATGGCGCTGGCCTTCGCGCTGGTCGAGCGGCCGGTGACGGCGCTGCTGCTCGGCGTCGGCGGCGCGGCGATGTGGCGCTTCGTCCGCGCGTACCTGCCGGAATGCGCGCCGACCCTGGTCGATTGCGACGAGGCCGTGGTCGCCGTGGCGCGGCGCTGGTTTTATCTGAGCCAGCCGGTGACGGTCGAGGACGCCCGCGGCTTTCTCGCCGGCACGACCCAGCGCTTCGACGCGATCCTTGTCGACCTCTACGACGCGCACGGCCCGGCGCCGATCGACGCCGCGTTCTGGACACGCTGCCTCGACGCGCTCGCGCCCGGCGGCTGCCTCGCCACCAACTGGGCCGATTTCGCCACCAACCGCAAGGTCAAGCCGATCGCCGAGCAGCAGGCCGAACTGGCCCGCGCCCGCGGCCTCGATTGCAATTTCGTGACCCGGCGCGGGTTTCGCGACAACCTCGTGCAATACCTGCCGACCGGCCCGGCGCGCGGACCCGAGGGGATAGCGCCGGCTCAGGAGCGCTTTGCCCGCGAGCGGCGCCTGCCCAACCGCGGCCGCGGCATCCTCGAAGACTGCCTGATCACGCGGGAGTTTCCGCTCGACCTCGCCTGAGCGGCGGCGCTGGTGTGCCGAATCCGAAATTCGCCATATCTTGGGGTGAGGCTGAGCGTGAATTTCGGATTCGACAGCACCCGGGGCTATTCTGAAAAAGCTAGTGTGGCCTTGGATTTGAAGTTCGCAACCGCGGCTGCCACAAAACCGTGCGAACTTCAAATCTGCCACACTAGCGCGTGGTTCTGTTGGATTGAGGCGTTCCTGTTTCTCGCTTCCCCCGGTCCCCGGATGGCCGCCCTGCGGGCGTTCCGGGGGCCAAAGCGCGACGGAGAGCCGATTCCGTATTAGCGGACATCGCCCTAATGAACCAGGGTGCCGACGGTCGGCAGGGCCGCGACGATGCCGGCGGCCAGCCCCTTGACCCAGGTGACGGTGCTGCTGCCGCCGCTGGGGTCGGCGGCGACGACCGCGTCGATCGCCTGTGCGCTCGAGCACGCCGCCTGGTAATAGGTCAGGATGTTGTCGACGGTCGCCTTGGTCGAGGCCGAGGCATTTGGCAATGCGGCGGGCACCGCGTCGACGACCGGCTCGGCCGCCTGGCATGCGGCGGTGACGAGCGTGACGCCGTTGGCGGCGGCCTGCCCGGGGTTCGGCGCGGTGGGCGCGGATGGCGCCGTGCCGGTGGTGCAGGCGCCCAGATCGGCGGCGCACAGCAGCAGCGCCGCGGCCATGACGGCCGTGCGGGATTTGCTCATTGGGAATGCTCCTGAAAACCGGGCCGCCCGATGCGGCCCGGGCAGAACGGTCAGGCGGCGGTCGGTACCGGCTCAGGCGCCGTCCGCCCGGGCGCGGCGGCGCGGCGGCCCAGCCAGGTCTGGGCCAGCGCGTAGGCGGCGCCGAGGCCGAGCACGATCAGCCCGGCCTCGGCATTGGCGGTGTCCGAGGCCTGGTGCAGCACGTTGGCGAACACGGTGGCGAGCATCTGGGTGACGCCGGTGCAGCCGATTCCGGCGACGACATGGTCCTTGTTCATGGGTCTTCCTCTACGCGAGAATCGGCCGCGCCCCGCCATAAGGCGCAGCGGCGCGGGTGTCGGGAAATGGCAGCACGCCGGCCCGCGATCGCGGGCCGGTCGGCGGCGATTAAGACGGTTGGGGCGCGATCAGGCGGTCGCGGCCAGATAGAGCGTGCGCTCCTCCTGGCGCCGGCGCAGCAGGCCGGGCACGGTGGTGAGTTGCCCGCCGACGCGGGATTTGTCCCACATCAGAAACGCATCCGCCGCCCCGGCATAGTCGCCGGCGCGGTGCAAGCGCAATACGGTCGAGGATCGATAGGCGTTTCCGCCGATGTTGAAGGCGAGCGAGACCATCGCCGCGAACTGGTTGTCTCCGGTCGCCACATCGGCGGTCGCCGCATCGACGGTGCCTTCAGCGAGGCCGAGATCGCCGATCAGCAGCGAGGTTGCCTGCTCCTCGGTTATCGTGGTGTCGGGCTGCGCCGGGGTGTGCCCGTAGCCGATCGTCCAGATCCCGGCGACATCCTGATAGGAGGTCAGGCGCAGGCCCTCGTTGCGCTTGACCAGATCGAGCCCGGCTTCATTGATTTGGCGCGCCATCGCGAGGCTCCTTGAAAGAGAGAAGAGACCCGTTAAACAACGCGAACCGAGAGGGGCGGGCGCTGCGCGAGTGGGGTTCATCGCCCGATCCCGAGCAGCCGCGCCGCCAATACGCCCAATACGCCCGAAAGGCCGCTCAACAGCGCGGTCCACAATACATGCCGCCGCGCGCGAGCGCGATCGGCCGTGACCCGCGCCGCGGCCTCGCTGGCGATATAGGATTCGACCAGTCGCAGGCGCCGGTCAAGCTCGGCCAGATCTCCCGACCTGGCGCGCAGATCGGTGCGCAATTCATCGATCCGCTGGCCCAGCGCGCGCACCTCAGCGCACAACATGCCGAGCGCCCGATCGACGCTGGTCGCCTCGTTAACCGGCATGAGGCCGTATTTTCCGCCTGAAAGCCATGGAGACTGGTGGCGCCAGCTTGTGCCCGCGCACCTATCTGACCCGCCGAGCGCGGATGAAGCCGTAGGCTGCGCTGGTCGATGTCGCGAACGTGCTCTCGGCGACGAGGTAGACCGTCGTCGTCGTGGAAAGGGACAGCCGCGCAGTGCCGGTCGAAAGGTTGCGGCCGAGCCCGGCGCCGAGCGAGGCATTGTCGATCGCCACCGGCGCCGTATCCGAGAGCGTCGGCACCGTCGCCGAGCTGGTGCCGATCGCGGCGGTGCAGGATGTGGTGGTCGTCGTGCCCGCCGGGGCGAAGGCCACGGTGCCGCTGACATCCCAGTCGCCGGCCGAAAGGCTGATCGAGGTTACGTTGGCGGGGGTTCCCGAGGTCAGCGCCACGGCCGAGCCGGCCGCCACATCGGCGCTGACATATTGCCCGATGATGCCGGTGGCGGCGTTGCTGTTGGTGGCGACGCCGGCGAGTCCCGCGGTGAAGTTCGCGACCCCGGCCTGGCTGACGCTGGCGACGAGGCCGCCGCTGTTTTTCATGTCGAGGATGTCGCCGGTCGAGCTGGCGTTCATGTTGTTGATGGTGAACGTCGGGTTGGCGTCGGCCTCATTGCGCGAGATCGTCGGGCCGCTCGTCGTGATGTTCAGCAGCCCGTAGCTGCTGCTGCTGTTGTTGGTGAACCCCTGCGAATTAAGCTGGGTCGTGCCGCCGCTGCCCTCGACGCTGGAGGTAGCCACGACGGTCGTGAACGTCGCCGCGGCCGGCGTCGAGCCGCCGATGACCGTGTTGTTGATCGTGCCGCCGGTGACCGTCGGCGAGGACAACGTGCAGCTCGAGCAGGTGAGCCCCGACTGGCTGGTCGATACCGACACGGCGCCGGTGCCCGACACGCTGAGCCCGGTGGCGAAGGTGATCGGGCCGGACACCGTGGTCTGCGCCTGCGCCGGGCCGATGACGGAAGCGGCCAGCGCGAGCGCTGCAAGGATGCGTCGCATCAGAACCTCCGATACCAGGTGTTGTTGGCGGCGCGGTAGCGCCAGCCGCAGCCGCCATCGGCGGCGAGCAGGAACGGGCCGGCGCCGTTGACCGTCTGCCCGGCGGCCGGCGACACGCTGAGCGCGGTGATCGCCTGCGAGGTCGAAAGCTCGAAGAGCTGGCCGTCGATCGCGCCGGGCGGCAAGGTGACGGTGAGGCTCGCCAGGGTGGCGGCCGGGTCGATGATATAGGCGCCGAGCGCGGCGGCCGCGGTGAGGGTCGCGCCGCTTGCCGGCTGCGCATAGGCGTAGTTGCTGCCGGCGCCGCGCGCGCCGATCGCCGCCCAGGTCGCCGGCGTCGCCGCGACGATGCGGAAATCGCTGCCGGCGCCGTCGTATTCGAGCCGCAGATACTCGTAATTGCCGCTCGCCAGCGCGAGGTTGCCGGCCGCGCCGACCCCGGGCACCAGGATGTTCTGGCCGGCCGCCGCGGTGGCGACGGTCAACCCCTTGCCGTTGTCGGTGACGAAGGCGAGCGACCAGCCGTTGCTCAAGCTGCCGACCGCGGGCAAGGTGACGGCCAATGCGGCGCCGGTCGAATTGTAGCTCGACAACACCTTGCCGCCATCGGCGACGGCCGCGGTGTAGGTCGCGGCGCCGCCGGGGAACTGCCAGTTCGCCGCCGGGCGCAAGCGGGCGATGCCGCCCGCGGTGGCGCCGTCCTGCGGTACCAGGCTCCAATCGTCGGTATTGAGCACGACCTCGCCCTGCGGCCCGGTATAGGCGGCGACGGCGGCAGTGTTGCCGCGGGCGAGCTGCAATTCGGTATGCGACATCAGGGAATCGTCCCGAGATTGATCGTGGCGCCGACCGCCACCGCGATATTGCCGAGGTCGGCGGCGCCGATCAGGCTGGTGCCGACCGCGCCCAGATCCTCGTCGATGCCGGCGGCGAGCGCGACCAGCAGCGGGTTCGACAGCGGGTTGGTGCCGGCGCCGGTCAGGGTGATGGAATACGCCGACACCTCGGCAAGGTTCTGCAATTGCTGGCCGAAAATATTGAAGCTCGGCAGCTTCAAATAGATCGTCTGGCCGATGAAGCTCGCCGGATAGGCATAGCGGAACAGGGCCGGGTCGTTGGGGCCGAGCCGACCGAACTGCATGCCGCTCCCATGCGCCGCGATCGGCGTGCCGTAAAGGCCGCGCCGCAGATAGGTGAGGTTGTAGCTGAACGGCGCGGTCAGCGTCGCGGTTTCGTACGACACCAACTCGCCGTCGCAGTAGCATAGCGTCACGAAATTGTCGGCGTCCGCCTTGGTGCCGGAAAGCAATTGCCCCTGGCTCTCGGCGAGGCTGACCGAAATCGTATCGGCGGTGTCTGGATCGGCGTGCGCAGGCAGCGCCGCGGTCAAGACGCCCTGGCGGCCGCCGCGGTACGAGGTGCCGGCATAGGCATAGGTGTTGCCGTCGCTCGACACCCAGATCTGGCAGCCGCCCCAGTCGGCGCCGCCCGTCGCCAGCACCCACATTTCGTTGATGCCGGCGGTCAATCCGGGCGGCGGCTCGAACAGGATCGGCGTATTGGTATTGCCGGGATCGACAAACGGCGCGAGCGCCGCGCCCGCGCTGGCCTGCTTTGCATGCAGGAGCGCCGTGCCGACGCCGATCGGGACGATGGTTCCGGTCATGTTACGGCGTCAGCCCCGGTATCTCTTCCGCAGTGACGGTCAATTCGCCGTTGTCGTCTTCCTCGATCTGGGTGACGCGCACCGGCGCGGCAACAAGGCCCAGCGTCGCGTCGGTGATCAATACGATGTCCATCGGTTCGAGCAGCGCGTAGCGCCAGCCGAGCTTGAACTGGTAGGTGTTGCGGACATAGGCCTTGCGCTGCAATTGCAGTTGCGCCGAAATCGCCGTGCTGGTCGGATTGGTGAACTCGTGGGCCTGGATCGATGGCTCGGTGCGCAAGCCGTACTGGTCGATCAGGCCCTGATCGAACGTGGCGATGATCTGCGGGTTGTAGCTGTTGTTGGCGTCCATGTATTCGAGCGACAGCCAGTTGGTCGCCTGGGCCGGGTCGCTGCGGGTCAGCAATACTGGGTCGTCGCTGTCGCCGCCCTTGCCCCACGACAGGAAATCGCCGTCGCCGAGGCTGTATTGCCAGGTAAGGTTCGGGCTCCAGCCGGCGCCATAGGCCGACAGCGCCTGGTCGCCGTAAGGGATGATACGCAGCACATTGCCCGACCACACCACGGCCGACACGGTCAGGTCGGCGACCTCTTCGATCCAGCGCGCCGCCGGCTGCTGCCGATCGAGCAACAGCGACATCGCCAGCCCCGCGGCTTGGCAGTAATTGCCCCAATCGGCGATCGCGGCGGCATCGAGATTGCCTGGCGGAAAGCCGGCGCCGTAGCGGGGATCGGTCAGCAGGTCGGTGACGATCTGGTCCGGCCGCGCATCGTTCGGGAACGCGGTGCCGGCGCTGCCGGCGGCAAAGCCGGTGATCTCGAACGAGATGTTGGGCATTGCCGGCGACGAGCCCAGTTGCAGCGGCGTCCCGGTGGCATAGCAGGTGCCGGAATAGCCCACGACCGGCTGGTTGGGATCGCTGCTGGCAAAGACCGGATCCGGCGCCTGGCCGTCATTCCCGGCATAGCCGTTGAGGCCGACCTGGCCGAGCCCGTTGGCCACGCCGTCATTGGCCCAGATGCGGTTGCCGGAGCTGTTGCCATAGACCGAACCGGTGAACGACACCGGCCCCTGGCAGATGCCCATCGCCACGTCCACTGCATATTGCTGGTTTGCCGAACCCTTTTTGCCACCGCCCCCGCCCAGACCCTTGCCGCCCTTGCCGCCGGCCGAGCCGGTGAAGTTCCAGAACTCCAGCAGGTTTACCGTCACCCGCTGGGTTCCATAGCACAACACGACCGGGCTGCCGGCCTGGCTGGTGTTGTAGCGAAACGAGCCGACCTGCGGGTGGTCGAAGGAATTGACAAACGGCGTCGGGCCGCCGCCCTTGCCGACCGGCGCCATCTCAGTCATCGATCACCCCGAAAAACCTGGCCTCGCGCCCGACGAGCGGGTAGCGCGTCGCATCGCCCCAGACGACCCGGCGCGCCGCCCAATAGGCATGGATCACCACCGGCCAGGCGATGACGATCGCGCCGTGCGAGAACGTGCGGCCAAAGCGGAACACGGCGGCATCGCCGGGAAGCGGCAGCCCTTCCACTTCGCGGGCATAGAGCAGCAACCGGTCGAGATAGCGCTCGGCGTCGCGGTGCAGGTGCCAGTCCGGCGGGTAGTAGCCGGCATCGACATGGGCGACGAGGCCGCAGCGCTCGTAGACCTCGGCGAGCAGCATCGCGCAATCGACCCCGGCGCCCTTGACCCGCCCCTGGTGGTGAAACGGCGTGCCGAGCCATTCGCGCGCCTCGGCGACGACCGCTGCGCGGCGCGTGTCGGTTTCGTTCATCTCACACTGCCAGTTCGGGCGGTGGGATATAGGGAAAGCCGCCGAACCGCGCGAGATTGTTGAACGTGTTCTGGCAGGTAGTGGTGGTGTGGTCGCAACCGGGCAGCAATTGGAACGTGTCGCCGGTCGCGACCGGATAAAGCCAGGCCTGCAGCAGTGCTACGGTGCCCCCGCTGAGCTGGGCGATCGTGCGGGTCTGCCCGGCATTGGCGCCGCTGAGGCCGATGATCGTGCCCTGGTCATACAATGTCGTCGGGCTCGGGGTCAGGCCGGTGACGATCTGCGCCTGGTTCGAGCCGGCGAGCGCGCTTTGCGTCGTCGCCAGGCTCGCGCGGTTGAACCCGCACATGGCGTCGCCGAAAATGTGGGTGCAGGCCGCCTGGTACAACCGGCGCGGCATCTGCTGCACGGCGAGCAAATTCATCAGCGACTTCACCTTGATCGCGATCTTGGTGCGGCCGACATCGGTTTCCGCGACACGGCCGCAAAACCACACGATGGCGCCGAGCGTGTTGGCGAGGCTGCCGCCCGCTGCCTGCGGCGGCGCGAAGAAGCGGTCGAGCTCGACGGTCGCGCCGTCGAATTCGCCGACCCGCATCGCCTCGGCAAAGGTGAAGGTGCCGACCATGTCGTCGGCGCCCGCCAATACCGAAATGTCGAGCTCGGTCGGCTCGACGCCGATCTTGGTGGTGACCATCGACCGGCCAAACCGCGGCCCGAGCGCGAACACGGTGTATCCGGTGGCGTTGTAGTTGAGGCTGCCGGCCGGAAACAGCGTGCCGGGAATGTTCAAGGCCGTGGTCCAGCCCGAATAGCGCAATACCGTCCCGCTCGGCAGCGAGAACGTGTACAGATCGACGATGACGAAGGTGTCGTTCTGCGCCAGATAGTTCTGCAGCGCGGCCGATGCCTCTCTCATAGGAACACCGATTGAAGCTTGACTTGGCGCAATGACCAGAGCTGGTACATGAAGTTCTCGAACTCCGCCGTGTCGTCGGAGAAGCGGACGCGGAAGTAATAGGTGAAATCCGCGCTGACCGCCTGGCCCGCGGGTGGCGGCGCGGTGAAGGTGACCAGGCCGGTATCGGGATCGACCGTATAACCCGCCGGGCTTTGCACCACGCCGTTGAAATAGATGTTGGTAACGGTATTGGGTGCGGTGACCGGCTCGTAGAACCCGCCGCCGGGCAGCGCGGCACCCATTTCGCGGACGAGCTGCCACGCGGCGGTGCTGCCGTCGCCGGTGCCGAGGAACTGGCCGACAAGGCTGCTGTCGCTCGGGTCCTCGAACAGGAACGGGGCAAACGAGCCCTGCTGCGCCAGAAAGAATCCCATCAGCGTGCGCAGTTCGTCATAGCCGGCGCCGGGGCCGGCACCGCCGCGGGCATCCCATTTGTCGCGCAACAGCGAATAGGTCAGCGTCCAGGTCCAGATCGGGTTGGGCTGGTCGAGCGCCCGCAATTCCCGGCCGGAGACGGCGCGCTGAATGCGCGTGGCAAAGCGCGGCTGCTTGCTGACGCTCCAGGCCAGCCCCGGCAGCGTCGGGAAGATCGCGGTCATGTCGCGGCTACAGGCTGCGCGGCGTCAGCGCGTTCTGGCGAAACATGTCGCGGATCGCGCCGGCATTCTGCCGCATGTTGTCGCGGAACCAGCGGGCGATCGCCGGCGCGTCGGCCGGCCCGTGGAAATGGGCATGAAAATGCTGGCCGCCCCCTGACGCACCGCGGCCGATCATCTCCTGCAATCCCTCGCTGATCGGCGCCGGCAATACCATCTCGCGGGCGTGCAACAAGGCCGGCGTGGCGCCGGCGAAATTGGGCAAGGCCCAGCCGCCCGCCGCGCTCGGCACGATGCCGCCTTTGGCAAAGCCGAACAGCCCCCCGACCCAGGAAAAGAACCCGCCGCCTCCGGCCCCGGCAGCCGCCGCGCCGGCCGTGCCAATGCCGCCGACCGCGGCGGCGCCGCTGCTCGCCGCAGCGCCGGTTATCGCCGCGGTCAGGCTGGTCAGCGCCGTCGTGCTCGCGGTCAGCGCGGTGGTGTTGGCGGTCAGCGCGGTCGCTTGCGCGGCGCCGCCGGTGCCGGAAAACAGGCCGCTGCCGAACAGGCCGCCCGGCTGGTTGAGGCCGACGAGCGCCATCAGCCCGGCGCCAAGCCCGCTCGCCCCGGTCGCCTGCGCGCCGGAAACCGCGGTCGAAACCGCGCCGCCAGCGAGGCTGGCCAGGCCGGAGGCGGCCCATTTCGCCGCCATCGTCTCGACCTCTTGCAGGAAAAAACTCTCGACCTGCTGCACAAGCTGGCGCGAGCCCCTGGCCCAGGTAGTCTGGCCGGTCAGCATCTCGTTGAAGGTGCGCTGGAGCGAGCTGCCGATGCGGTCGAACGCCTGCTCGTACGAACGCTGCACCGCCTCGGCCTGTTGGCGCGACTGGTCGGCGATGCGGCGCTGATCGGCACCGATCGCGGCGGTGTAGCGCGTGTCGAGCGCTTGCAACTGCGCGACCGCCTTCATCTTGTCCGCGACCATCGCCGAATCGCTTGCGATGACCGCCTCGAGGCGCTGCGCTTCCTGGTCGTAGATTTGCGCGGTGTATTCGATGTCGAAGCCGAGCGCCTGCTGGGTGGTGATCTCTTTGAGGTCGACCATCTGCTGCATCGAGTTCTGAAACGCGCGGACCGAGGTCGCGCCCATGCGTGCGAATGACGGGCCGATCCCGGCGACGGCCCCTTGCAGTTCGGCAATCGCTGCAATCGCCGCGCTGGCATCGGCGCCGAATTTGATCTGGACTTCATCCGCCATGCTTGGCTCCGTTCTGCTGATCCGCCGCCCGCGCGCGGTTGGCTGCGCGCAAGGCGTCGATGTCGAAGCTCGCTTGCAGCATCGCCGCGCCGCCGCGCACCACCGCCAATCCGGGCGGCGGCGCCGCGGCGATCGCGGCCATTGCGCTGGCGGTTGCAGCGGGTGCACGCGGCTTCCACCCGAGCATCGCGGCGATCGTCTGGACCATCAGGTGGGCCGGCGGGTTGTCGGCCCAGTAGGTGAAGACCTCCTCGGCCTCGGCCAGGGTCATCGCATCGATCACGGGATAGGGGTAGCCGCAGCCGGTGGCGAGGGCGCCGTAGACGCCGGCGAGCCGGGCTCGGGCATCGCCACCGGCACCGCTTCCCCCGGTGCCAAATCCCTCGGCGCCAGCCCGGCCGTACGCAAGACCGTGGCGACCGCGGCGTTGATCTCGTCGAGGCTCGCCTCCATCGCCAGCACCGCGTCGAGAGTGAGATCAGGATCGTTGCGCACCAGCCCGGCGTGGATGATCCGCGCGGCGGCCTCGACCAGATCGCCGCCGCCTTTGCCGGGAAGGCCGGCGACGACATCGAGCACCAGGCGCAACTGGCCCAGCGTCAGCGGCCGGATCGCGAATTCGCGGCCGGCCAGCCGCATCGTTGCCGCGCTCATTCGTTGGTGCTCAACGTGCCGATCGTGCCGGTGGCGTCGGCAAAGGCGCTGAAATCGAATTCCTGGATTTCGTAATCGTCGATCTTGGTCGGCAATGTCAATTTGCTGGCGGTGCACGCATTCAATACCAGCGACAATCCGGCCGGCACGTTCTGCGTCGTCTTCAGCGTGTAGAACGTTGCCTTGAAGGTCGGGGTGTAGCCCATGAACTGGTTGGTCAATACCAGCTTTTTCCCGGCCGTCGTGGTGTAGAGGTAGCTGATCTGCACCGCCGCACCGGCATCGGCCGCGGCGAAGGTATAGATGCCGGTCGCCAGGTTGACCGAATACTGCCCGGCCGCCGCCGGTGTCGTCACCCGGGTAAAGCGGCCGCCGGCATTGGCACCGCTCGCGTAATAAACCCCGAGATCGTCGGAATAGGTGGCGGCATTGGCGACCGCGACCGTGTAGGGCGTCGTCGACGGCACCGCCGCCGCCTCGTTTTCCGATACCGTCAGCTGACCGGTCGCAGCGGTCTGGCCGAAGAACAGATCGCCGTAGATCGCGCCGAAAATGCGGGCAAACTTGGCCTTGCCGGTCACCTTGCCCTGGCCGCGCGCGATATCGAGCGGAAACTGGTACTGGCCGAACAGTTCCTTGGTCTGCCAGTCCCAGTCGATCTCGACATCCTGCAGGATGGCGAACTGGTCTGGGCCGATGCCCGAGCCGGTCGTGTCGGTGCGGTTGCCCCACAACGCGCCGGCGCCGAATGCAAGCTGCATGTCACGCGCCCTCCTTCAAGCGTCGCTTCAACTCTTCCTTGGCGGTGAAAGCGTGGTTCCAGATCGGTGCCACCTGGGCCACCACGGAACCCGGGAAATGGTCTTGCCACCAGCGCTCGACGATCGCCGCGAGCGGGTGGACGGGGGCGGGGTCGCCCTCGCCGGCGAGGGGCTCGGCGGGTTCATCCATCAGTGCACTCCTTTACAGGCAAAGAATCTTGACCGGGACGATAGCGACCGCCTGGTCGCCCAGCACACCCTCGTCGGTGGCGATGTCGCCGGCGATATAGGCGTGCTGGACCATCGCCGGCAGGCCGAGATCCTGGAGCCCGGTCGTCGGCGACGGCGCCAGCGCCATCTCGACCGCATCGATCAGCGGGTTCAGCATCGTCGCCGGGGCCAGATACGGATCGCTCGAATGGACATAGACGTAGAGATCGACCGTCAGCGTCCACACGGTCGGCGCCCCCAGCGCGGGGATCGCGGCAGCCTCCGATTTCTGGCTCATGAACAGCGCCGGCTGCTCGGCCGGGGCAACGTCGCTCCAGTGGCGCAAGCGCCGGCCGCCGGTAACGAATTCGGCCGCCGCTGCGGCGAGCGCGAACAATGCCGCGTAAATCGGTTCGCGGCTGATCATGGCGGCACCGACTTGCCGGCGGCTGCGGCAAACGCCGCCTCGGCCAGCGCAGTGCGGATCTCGGGCGTCATCGCCGCCAGTGCCGAGCGCAGAAACGAGCGCTCCGGCATCTGCACCGGCGGCACCGCGACGTGCTTGAAAAAGCGCTCGCCGCCCTGCCACGGAAAGGCCAGCGCACGGGCGTTTCGCGGCACGATCGTGCGCGCCGGCAGCGTGCCGCCGTATTCGTGAATCGCAGCGTAAACGGCATCGCTGCCGACGGTCGCGGTGACGCCGCTGCCGGCGGGCTGTACCGTCACCGCGACACTGGCGGCGAGCCGGCCGCTGCGCTGCTGCAACACCGCGCCGGAAAGGTTGCCTCTGACCCGGCGGCTCAGTTCGCCGGCGAGACGTTCGGCGGTCTGCGCCAAATTCGTCGCCAGCGCCTGGGGCACTGCGTCGAGCCGGGCGGCGAGCGCGTCCGCGCCGAAAACGGTCGCCTCGATCACAGCACGGCCGCCACGGTCGCCGGGTCGGTCGCGGTGCCGGCCAGCATCTGCACAAAGCCGGAAACCGGCGCGACGGCGCGATATTGCGACAGAATCGTCTTCACGTCGTCGCTCATGTCCTTTTGCGAAAAGCTGACGGTCTCGCCGCCGCCCAGCGATTTCGACACCTCGCCGATGCGGGTGCGTTCGCGATAGCGCTGGCACACCAATTCGGTGCAAGCCTGCGCCAGCTCGGGCGGCGTTACCGCATAGCCGGCGGTGTAGGTCACCACGACGTTCTGGGCGCGACGGGTGAAGACGTAGCCGCGCAGGGCCAGCTCGGTCGGCGAGAACACGTAGCCGGCGGCAAAGCCGCTGCCGGCCGGAACCGGCGGGACCGTGAGCCCGTCGATCGTCAGCGACAGTACCGCGGTCACCGGCGCAGCGGCGAAGACCAGGCGCTGCCCGCCGGTGCCGTCGCGGATCTCCACCCAATCGGCGGCGGCGATCGAGCGGCCGAGCCAGGTCTGGATGAACTGGCTCGCCGCCGTCACCAGCCCGGTCAACAGGGCGTCGTCGGTCGCCGGAAACGGGTTCTGCCCGGTTTGCAGCCACGCCTTGACATTGTCGAGCGTGGTCAGATCGCCGAAGGCCATCCGTCACTCCGGCGCCATTTCGGGCGCGGGCGCCACCGGCACGAAGCCGTGCGCGGCCAGCGCCGTCACCGCCTCGGCCGGTACCAGGAACATGCCATGCTCGTCGGCAACATAGACGCGCCCCGCAACCGAGCAGGCGCACGCATCGGGATGGCGCAAGGCGATCCGCCCCGCCGCCGTTTCAGCCTTTGTCTTCATCTGAAATCCTGAAAAGTTCACCACGGAGAACACCGAGGTCACCGAGAGCCCATCGGTCCCAGTGTTCTCCGTGTTCTCTGTGGTGAATGCGGTTCAGCCGTTGCCGATATTGGTGATGACGCCCATCGCAAACGGGGCGTAGACCGCCAGCACCTCTTCGGCGTAAACCCCGACCTGGCGTTGCCGCGTCACTACCGGCCAGTCGATCTGGTAGTAATCCTGCCGGGTCTTGACCTCGGCGACGTTGGGAACCTCGCTCGACTGGTACTGGATCGGCAGGTTCTCGGCCCAGCCGATGATCGTCCCCGGCGGCACGCGCGGATGGATGCGGATCGGGATGCGCAGCCCGCCGTTCAGGGCGAACGGGTTGAAGTAGAACGACACCGCCCCGGCCGCGGCGAGGTCATAGGCGTTGCCGTCAGCGCTCGCCTCGTAGCGCAACAGCGGCGCCGAGGCGTTCGACAATACCTTGTCGGTGATGTTCTTGAGCTCCTGGACGTTGACGTAGAGCACGGTCGGCGACAATTCGAAATTGTTCCACATCGTCTGGAACATCGTGTCGATTTCGACGACCGAGCCGCGCCCGGAGGCGGTCAGCGGCGTGCCGGTGCCGGCGGTACCGGTCGGCTGCGTCGCGACATAGGCGTTGGAGCCGGGCAGCAGCGCCGTCGTCAGCAACCCGTCATAGGCATAGCTCGGATTGGCCGAGTTGTCGGCCGTGATCGCCGATTGCGCCTGCGTACCGCCGGCGAGCGGCGCCGAGATCGCGACGCTGTCAATCGTCGTGAGTGCCTGCAGGGTCTCGGCGCCGGTGGCGGTGCCGACATACCAGGCATAGGCGACCGCACCCGGCAACGGCGCGACAGTAGCGAACAAGGTCTGACCCAGCGTCACCGCCTGGCTCGCCTCTGCGCTGATGTTCGACGAGCCGCCGTTCAGCGTGTAATTGTGGCCGTCGGCGCCGGTGATGGCCTTGGTCGTCGCGACACCGCCGGCAAGGCTCGAATTCTGGTAGCCTTCAAGCGTCAGCCCCACGACCTTCACGTAATAGGTCGCGGCCGGCAAGGTGGCGCCGGTGCCGGAAGCGGACAATACCGGCGTCGCCGGGGTGCCGAGCTGCAGTGACGCATTGCCGGCGAGGATCGCCATCTCCTCCTTCAGCATCATCTTCTGCAACAGGCGAAAGGTCATGCGCGCCTGGATGTCCTCGAAAAAGCGGCCGGCGCTGATCGCCTCGTAGGTCGCCGCGTCCTCCTCGCCGATCGTCACATAGGTGGCGGATTTGGTCGCGGTCTCATACGACATCTGGCCCGAACGCTGGCCTTCCGGCACCCAGCCCATCGCGTCGAAGCCGGAGCCGATCAGCGCCGTCACCTGGCGCCAATTGGTGGCGGTGCCGGTGCCGCCGCCGATGCGCGGCACGACGTTGCGGATCGGGGTGACGAACGGGTACAGGTTTTTCGCCGGCGCCTGCAGATCGTAGGCGACGAGGCCGGTGCCGGTCGAAATCGTCTTGGCGAGCCGATCGTCGGGCGCGCGCAACGCCCCCTTGACCAGATCGAGCGTGTCTTGGGTCGGGTTCATCGAATTCTCCCCGTGGGAGTTGGCATGGGAGTTGTCGTAGGAGGTGACAACAAAAAACCCGCCGGAGGGCGGGTCCTGAGCGGGCTGCAAAGTTTACGGTGTCCTCCCGGCGGAGGCCGGGACCCACTTTCGGCGTGGATACCGGCCTTCGCCGGTATGACAAAACGAATGTCACCCACGCGGGATGCCGGCCGGGCGGATCGGGTTGGCGTGGGCGGCCTTGATCAGCGTGAGCGTGCGTTCCTCCTGGCTCATGCGGGAAAGCGCGCCGACGATGTCGTCGGCAAAGACGCCGCCGTCCTCGCGCTTGGCGATCCCGGCGTAACCGCGCGCCGCGGTCTGCGGCGGCAAGGGTGTCGCAGCGATGTCCTCGACCCGCCGCGCCAGCGCGTCGAGCCGCGGCACGATCTCGCCGGCGAGCGCCTTGGCGAGGTCGCCGGCGCGCGCCGCCTTGTCGCCGCTGATTGCGGGATTTGACGGCGACGCCGGCTCGCCGCCGGCCATCCCGTGGAGAAACCCGCACAGCCATTCGAGATGGCCGATGATCTCGCCGATGCGGCCGATCTCGGGCGTATCCTGGCCGAGGCTGCCGCCGGGCGCCGCCTTGCCGCCGCCGATGGCGCTCGCCGGCGGGCCGGCGGGGTCGATCTTGTCCTGCCAGGCGGCGCGGATGCGCGCCTTGATATGCGCCAGCTCGGCCGGGGTATAGCGCGCGGCGTTGTCGGGCTGGTGGATATAGGCCCAGGCGGCGCGGATATGGGCCTCGTTGTCGACCGGGTAGCGCTTCTGCCCATCCGGCTGGTAGCCGGGATCGGCGTATTCGGCCGTGTCAGTTTCGTCTTCGCCGGCGGCGGCCCGCCGTTCGAGGCAATGCGCCGCCTCTGCCTTGGCGAGGTGACGGTGTGCGGCGATGCCGCAGTGCCAGATCTGTACCGGTTGGTGACCCGCCGCAGCGGCATCGGCCATGGTTTTCGCTCCTTCGGCTTTCCAGCAATCGAACACCGCCTCGGGGTTGGCCGGGCGGTCAACGAGGCTGATCTCGGTAAGGCTCAGCCCGGTGATCATGCTGCGATCGGCGGGATCGCGCGATTTGACGCGGCCGCCGATCGAAAATCCCTTGTAGACGCCGCCGCTCACCTTCGCCCAGGCGCGCGGGTCGATGATGCGGGCGCCGACGTAAAGCCCCCTGTCGTCGATCGCCGCCTCCTCGGCCACGCCGACCGCCGACATCTGATGCATCTCGCGGATGTTGGCGAACCGCATGTAGTCGGTGAGCGCCGCGGCGAGCGCGTCGCGGGTGACGGTCTCGCCCTGGTCGTCTTCGGCCTCGGTCGAGGCATAGCCCCAGACCATGTGCTGATCGGCGTCGATCTTGGCGAGCGGAGCGTAGAAGCGCATCGAGCGGCGTCCTTTGCAAAGGCGGGGCTGCGCGCGCAACCCTTCGTTAACCGGAAGTGTACGTTTCGGGCGGCAGAGTGCGCGGCGCAAGGAATGGGCGTTGCTGCTGCGCGACCCGTGGCTCGTGTCGCAAAGCCTGATGCAGCTTCTCTACCTGCTGCCGCCGGTGTTCCTGCTCTATCAAGGATTCTATCACGGCGGCCACATCTCGTCGCTCCTGGTGCCGGTGCTGGTCATGTCGGGCGGCCAGCTCGCCGGCGGGCTCGGCGACGCTGATTCAGTTCTGGTTCCGCGCCCAGGCCAAACGCAGCCATTCAGCCGGCGCCAGACCTCGTCGCGCATCGCCACGATCGCCGAAGCATTGTCGTCGATCACCTGGGCCGGTGCCGCCGCGCTTGTCGCGGCCGGTTCGCACCTGGCGGTCGTGCCCTGCGTGATGGCCGTTTTGATCCTCGCCGGCACCTGGATGATCAGCCCGCCCGCCGAAGCGCACGCGGTGTGACGGAGTCGCCCATTGCCATTTGTCCCTTCTTGCGGGGCGCCTTGGCAAAGGCCCAGTACTTCGCATCCCCAGCGCCAGACCTACCGGTACGGTCATTTGATCGGATTGGCGGCGATATGTCTGTCGAGAAAGCTGTGCGCGCGCCGCTCATCGGGCGTTTGTCTGGCCTGCATCATGTCAGGTTCGCGTCCTTTGCGGACAAGTTCCATTTGCGCTTGATATCTTCGGTCCAAGCCTACAAGGATGTCGTAAATCTCGGGCGCAAGCGGCGCGGCACAATCGATCTTCGTATTTACATTTCCACGTTTAACGCCGGTTTTCCGGTCGAACTGCACGTCCTCCTGGGTGTGTATCCTCCGCGCGTAGATCGTCGCTTCATCAACTGCGGTCACCAGACAAGTGAGGCTTGCCCTGGTGACGGAGTTCCGGGCATGGAAGATGTCTTCCACAGCGAGTTTGCCCAGGGCGGTCTCTTTCTCGTCCATGAGGCAGGTCCTACTCACTGTCAATGTAGTAGTCTTCCAGGGTTTTCGTTTGGGCCCCTGCGGGCAGATTCTCAAGTCCCAGATACTTTACCGCACAATCTCTGCATAAATTTCTACCGTTGATCGTGTATAATGGGCTAGTTCCGTAACTTCCGCCACTTCGGCATCCACCGGCGAAACCGTCACATTTTGTTCCGCCGGCCGCAACCTCAACCTCGCCTTCTCCACCCTCGCTCGTCCATTGCCCGCCGGCAGGACTGCCAGCCGGGACGCGCGGCTCATCTGAATTGTATTTCCGCAGATTGACTGTGTGTGCGGCTTTCACGGCTGCTGCGGGGACAGTGAGCGGCACCGCGCCCTGGGTACGGTAGATCATCGGGCGGTCGCCGCCGGGAACCGGGTCGAGGCCCAGCAGGCCGCGCGCCTCGTTGATCGCGTAGATGCCGTCGCGAACGTAGGTGTCGAGAATTTTGGCCTGCTCCGCCGGATCGGTCGCGCGCTCTTCGGCCCAGGCGAATTCGAGGTCGCCTTCGCCGAGCCGGTCCTGGATCACATGATCGGCGAGCCGCTTGACCCAGCCCATCAAGGGCGCCATGCCCTCGTCGAGCGCCGCCTCCTGCGCGGTGTCGGCGGTAGCGCGGTTGACCTGCTTGATGAACGGGGTCGGCGGCAGCGAAAACGCGTAGCAGACGATGCACGCCAGCCACTCGTCAAACTCGTCCTGGTACGGCGCCTCCGCGAAAGCCTGGTGCCCGGTCCCGCTCGGCGCCCAGACCAGCCGCGTGAGCCCCTCAGATCGGGTTTGACGATGTGTGGTCGTCAATGGATAGGAGTGCATGCAATTCAGCGGGTGTAAGCTTGTATTGCTCAGGATCGGGCTCGACTCCCTTGCGCCTCATATCGCGAAACGATTGATATTTTCGATCGAGCTCCACGAATGCAGAGTGAAT
>JASHNY010000016.1 GCA_030041385.1 Alphaproteobacteria bacterium | reverse complement strand
CTGCCCAGATCGGATTTTGGTTTTCGATGAATTTCATTTCCAGTTTTTTGTCTAACTGATTGATGTAGATCTGGCATCCCACCACCGGGTCGGGTCTGAGTTTCGGGGAGTCGACGCCGTCCTGTATCGAATAGCTGACCGTCCAGGTTCCCAACAGCGTTTTGCGAACCCAGGTATAAATGTCCTCAGCCTCGCGGTTTTCCAAAATGTATAAGACAAGCCAGATGGCCGCGAATAAGAACACATAGATGGAGCAAACGGCGATCGCCCCAAGAACGCCGACGTTCCACGAAAAAGATACGGTATTCCCGTGTACCGTTCCGGAAACGATTGCCGTAATAAAATAAATGATGATGCTTATTAAAGTCGATGCGATCAACGAAAAGGTCGCCGAGCCTCGAGCACGGGAACCGGCACCAGTCTCGATGAATCGGCTTATCATATCCCACATGACCCAAACCTCGGGCAGGAGATTCTTTCGCTTCTGCAATGAGAAGCTGACGATCAGCGGGTACGCCGATCAGAGTGTCGGAACGGATGGGGAATTGCAAGACGACAAGCCGCGAGCTGCGCGCTCGACTTGAGGTAGCCCGCCACGGCTGCGCGGCCGGTTGACACCCGCTCGCCGGTGCGCTGATCTTCGCCGCCCCGAACAACTTGCCGACAAGGGCCTGTGAATGACCGACACCGACCTCGCCGCGACCGTCGATACCGCCTGGGAGGCGCGCGACACGATCTCGCCGGCAACGAAAGGCGCCTGGCGCGATGCGGTCGAGGCGGCGCTCGACGGCATGGACAGCGGCGCGTTGCGCGTCGCCGAGCACGGCGCCGGCGGCTGGCGCGTTCATCAATGGCTGAAGAAGGCGGTCTTGCTGTCGTTCCGCCTCAACGACATGGGCGAAATCTCCGGCGGGCCGGGCGCGGCCAAATGGTGGGACAAGGTGCCGTCGAAATTCGCCGGCTGGTCGTCGAACCGCTTCCGCGACGCCGGGTTTCGCGCGGTGCCGGGCGCGATCGTGCGGCGCTCGGCCTATATCGCGCCCAATGTCGTCTTGATGCCGAGTTTTGTGAATGTCGGCGCCTATGTCGACAGCGGCACGATGGTCGATACCTGGGCGACGGTCGGCTCCTGCGCGCAGATCGGCAAAAACTGCCACCTGTCGGGCGGGGTCGGCATCGGCGGCGTGCTCGAACCGTTGCAGGCCGAGCCGGTGATTGTCGAGGACGATTGCTTTATCGGCGCACGCAGCGAGGTCGTCGAAGGCGTCATCGTCGAGCGCGGCGCGGTGTTGGCGATGGGCACGTTCATCAGCTCCACCACCAAGATCGTCGACCGCAACACCGGCAAGGTTCACATCGGCCGGGTGCCGGCCTATTCGGTGGTGGTGCCGGGGTCATTGCCGGGCAAGGCGCTGCCCGACGGCAGTCCGGGCCCGAGCCTCTATTGCGCCGTCATCGTCAAGACCGTCGATGCGCAGACCCGGGCCAAGACCGCGATCAACGAATTGCTGCGCGATTGACCAGTTTGCTCGTCATCCGCGCGCACGCGGGAACCCGGGATGGCCGCTCCGTCGCCCGCCCTGGACCCCCGCCTTCGCGGAGTGACGACAGGGGTAGCAGGAGGCGTCGTGGCGCAAGCGCCCGCAAATAGCCCGAGGATCGATCCGGTCGCGTTTGCGGCCGAGATGATCCGCCGCCCGAGCGTCACGCCCAAGGACGAAGGCGCGCTGGAGGTCGTCGCGCGCACGCTTGAAGGCCTCGGCTTTAGCTGTCACCGCCTTACTTTCGAGGAAGCGGGAACCGACCCGATCGCAAACCTCTATGCGCGCTGCGGCCGCGGCCGGCCCAATCTGTGCTTTGCCGGCCATACCGACGTCGTGCCGGCAGGCGCGGCCGAGGCGTGGTCGTTCGACCCGTTTGCCGCAATATTGCGCGACGGCGCGCTGTGCGGCCGCGGCGCTGTCGACATGAAGGGCGCGATCGCTGCCTTCGCTGCCGCTGCGGAACGGTTTCTCACCAACCGCGGCGCCGGGTTTGAGGGATCGATCAGCCTCCTGATCACCGGCGACGAGGAGGGAGTCGCGGTCAACGGCACGAAGAGGGTGCTCGACTGGCTGCGGGCGCGGGGCGAGGCGATCGACGCCTGTATCGTCGGCGAGCCGACCTCGGCCGCCGCGCTCGGCGACATGATCAAGATCGGCCGTCGCGGCAGCATGACCGGGCGGCTCGTCGTCGACGGGGTGCAGGGGCATGTCGCCTATCCGCATCTCGCCGACAACGCCGCGCACCGGCTGGTGCGGCTGCTCGATGCCTTGCTCGCCGCTCCGCTTGACGGCGGCACCGAGCATTTCCAGCCTTCCGGATTGCAGGTGACGACGATCGACATCGGCAACCCGGCGACCAACGTGATCCCGGGCATCGCGCGCGCCGCCTTCAACATCCGCTTCAACGACCGCTGGACCAGCGACGCGCTCAAGGCCTGGGTGGCCGAGCGGCTCGACGCGGTCGGCACGCCGTATCGCCTTGCCTGGGAGGTCAGCGGCGAATCGTTCCTGGTGCCGCCGGGCCGGATCAGCGAATGCCTCGCCGATGCGATCCGCGAGGTCACCGGCCGCACGCCCGAACTCAGCACGACCGGGGGCACCTCCGACGCGCGCTTCATCCACGCCTATTGCCCGGTCGCCGAGTTCGGGCTGGTGGGCCAGACGATGCACAAGGTCGACGAACGCGCCGACCTTGCCGACATCGCTGCGCTGACCGCGATTTACGGCCGGTTTCTCGACCGTTTTTTCGGCCCGGCGTGAACCGGGGCCAGCCGATGGCCGGGCCGGCGTGGCGCGAGCTCCGGCTGGCGCTTGACGGCGCCGTGCTGCTGGCCCGCGGCGACGCCCGCGGGCTCGGCTGCTTCGATGCGTCGCTCGGCGGGTTCTGGCGCTCGTTCCGTGCCGCGGCGATCTGCTACCCGCCGTACCTGATGCTGATGTTCTCCCGCGTCAGTGCGACGCAGTGGGCGGCTGCGGGCGGCGCGCGCGTCGCGGCCGTGGCGACGATCGAATACGTGATCTCGTGGACGGCGTTCCCGCTGATCATCCTCAAATTGTGCGACTGGCTGCGGCGAGAGGACCGCTTCTTCGCCTACATGGTTGCCGAAAACTGGTGCCAAGTGCCGCAGATCGTCGTGTTTTCGGCGATCGTTCTGGCCCGGGGAGCGGGGCTTGTCGATGCTGCGGTGGGCGATGCGCTCGGCTTGGCGGCGGCCGCCGCGGCGCTCGTCTACGAATGGTTCATCGCCCGGGCGGCGCTTGCCGTTTCCGTGACGGCCGCGATGCTGGTGGTCGCCGCCGACCTCCTGCTGGCGACGGTGCTGACGCAGGTCGGCGAGAGCCTTTATTGATTTGCGGCGTTCGTGGGACATGCCGGAAGACGCCGTAGACAGAATTTCCGAGGTGCTGCGCGTCTTGTCGCTATCGACCGGGGAGCGGATCAGCCTCGGCGCGGTGGCCGAGGTGCTGGGCCGACGCCAGCTCGGCATCATCATCCTCTGCCTGGCCCTGCCGAACTGCCTTCCCGGTCCCTACGTGCCGGGCGTTTCGACATTGCTGGCGGTGCCGATCATGTGGCTGGGCGCGCGCCTTGCGCTCGGCCGCGGCGAGGCGGGGCTGCCCGGGTTTCTGCGCCGCGTGACCTTTCAGCGCGAGCGCTTCGTCAGGTTTGTGGTGCGGGCGACCCCGTTTCTGCTGCGCATGGAGCGCTGGGTCACCCGTCGTCCGAGCTTCCTGACGGCGGGAACGGGGCGGCGCTGTCTCGGGGTGGTATTGACGCTCTACGCGCTCGCCCTGGCCTTGCCGGTGCCGCTCGGCAACATCCCGATCAGCTTCGCCATCGTCGTCATTGCGCTCGGCCTGATCGAGGACGACGGCCGCGCCCTCGCGGTGGGGCTGGCGCTCGGCGTCGTCGGGTGCCTGTGGCTGTTGCTGCTGGTCACGCTCGGCGTCGAGGCGATTATCAAGCTCTAGTGGCGGATTTCTGATTCGGCACACTAGGTGCGATCGTAGCTGACGGCGATCAGCGTGAGCCCGGCGGCAGGCGCGGTCGGGCCGCCGGCGCGGCGGTCGCGGGCGGCAAGCGCGCGGGCGACGTCGTCGGGCTGCCAGCGCCCGAGCCCGACCAGTTTCAAGGTGCCGACCATGTTGCGCACCTGATGGTGCAGGAACGAGCGGGCGCGCGCCTCGATGCAAATCTCCTCGCCCTCCCGCCAGACATCGAGCGCATCCAATGTCTTGACCGGCGATTTCGCCTGGCACAGCGAATCGCGGAAGGTCGAGAAATCGTGGTGGCCGACCAGATGCCGCGCGCCCGCCTGCATCGCCGCGAGGTCGAGCGGCGGCGCGACGTGCCATACCCGGTTCCGCTCCAGCGCCGGCGGCGCCCGGCGGTTGAGAATGCGGTAGCGGTAGGTCCGGCCGGTGGCCGACAGCCGCGCGTCGAAGCCGGGCGGCGCCGCATCCACCGCGAGCACGCTGATGGCGTGGGGCCGCAGGTGGTGGTTGACGGCGCTGCGGATCGTTTCGGGCGGCTCGGCGCGGCTGAGGTCAACATGCGCGACCTGCGCCAGCGCATGCACTCCGGCATCGGTGCGGCCCGCCCCGTGCACGGTCGCCGCCTCGCCGCAGAACCGCGTGATCGCGGTTTCGAGCGCCTCCTGCACCGACATGCCGGTGGCCTGGCGCTGCCAGCCGACGAGGCCGGTGCCGTCGTACTCGATCGTCAGGCGGTAGCGGGGCACGGCAGGATGGTTCCGGGCGAGATCGGAAAACCGCGCAGAAAGGCGGCCGCATCCTGCGCGGTTCGCCCCGGCCGCTGCAGCCGCAACGGCCTGAGCGCGCCATCGCCGCAGGCGACGGCCAGCCGGTCGTCGAGCACGGTGCCGGGCGGCGCGCCGGGGCTGGCCTCGATCGTCTCGGCCGCGAGGACGCGGATGCGCTCGCCCCGCGCGAGAAAAAACGCCCCCGGCCACGGGTCGAACGCCCGCACCTGCCGCTCCAGCGCCGCGGCGTCGCGGCGCCAGTCGAGCAGCGCCTCTTCGCGGCGGAGCTTTTCCGCATAGACGACGCCGGCCCGCGGCTGCGCGCGCGGCCGCAACTCCCCCTCGGCCGCGGCGCCAAGCGCGGCGACGATCAGCCGGGCGCCAAGCGCGGCAAGATCGGCGGTCAGCCGGCCGCCGGTCGCGTCGGGGCCGATCGGCATCTCCTGCTGCAGCAGGATCGGGCCGGTGTCGAGGCCCGCTTCCATCTGCATGATCGTGATCCCGGTGGTGCGGTCGCCGGCGAGGATCGCCCGCTGCACCGGCGCCGCACCGCGCCAGCGCGGCAACAGCGAGGCGTGGACGTTGAGACAGCCGAGCCGCGGTGCCGCCAGGATCGGCGGCGGCAGGATCAGCCCATAGGCGGCGACCACGGCGGCGTCGGCGCCGAGCGCGGCAAACTCGGCCTGCGTTGCGGCATCACGCAGGGTGTGCGGGCAGCGGACGGGGAGGGAATGCCGCTCGGCCAGCGCCTGCACCGGCGAGGGCTGCAGCCGGTGCCCGCGCCCGGCCGGGCGCGGCGGCTGGGTGTAGACCACACACAGGCGATGCCCTGCGGCGATCAGCGCATCGAGGATCGTCGCCGCGAAATCCGCGGTGCCCATGAATACGAGATCGAGCGGGTGACTGGTTTTGGGCAAGCGCCATGCGTCCTTCGAGACGACCGCTGCGCGGTCTCTCAGGATGAGGGAAGACTATAATGCCACAGACGGGCGCTCCTCATCCCGAGGAGCGCCCTGGGGGGCGCGTCGCGAAGCCTGCCTCGGCGAAGGCCGGGGGATGCGCGGCGTTGATAAGACTCTACGCCGGTTCCAGCGCTTTTGTGCGCTTGGCCTTGGCGAGCTTGCGCAGGATCATCCCGCGCTTCAGCGACGAGATGTGATCGACGAACAGGATGCCGTCGAGGTGGTCGATCTCGTGCTGCACGCAGGTGGCGAGGAGACCGTTCGCCGCGATCTCGCGGACCTCGTTGTCGTGGTCGCGATAGCGCAGGCGGATTTCCGCCGCGCGGGTCACGTCGGCGTAATGCTCGGGCAGGGACAGGCACCCCTCGTTGGCTTCCGTCGTCGCTGCCGAGCGCCACAGAATCTCCGGGTCGGCGATCCGCATCGGCCGCGGCTCTTCGCCCTCGCGCGCGACATCGACGACAATGACCCGCTTCGCCACGCCGACCTGCGGCGCGGCGAGGCCGATACCGATCGCGTGGTACATCGTCTCGACCATGTCGTCCATCAGCCGCCGCACCGAATCGTCGACGGTGCCGACCGGCTTGGCCTTGATTTTGAGGCGCGGGTCGGGCGCGGTGATGATGGTTCTGAGGGCCATGGGCTGTAGGTAGGATTAGGGCCGAAGGGGTTCAACCGCCGTCGGGCGCGGTCACAGCCGGTCGCGGAGGCGGGCGAGGTCGTCGAGCCCTTCTGGGCGGACCATGCACAGCACATCGTCGAAGCCGACCGCGCGGATGCGCTTCAGCCGGTCGAGCGCCTCGTCGGCGCTGGTGATCTGCATCGTCGCCCGGCCGCCGAGCGGCATCTCGGCGATGTTGCCCTGCAACTCGACGATCACGTTCGACAATACGGCGCGCTTGCCGCCGGCAGTGCGGTAGAACTTGACGCCGGCCTCCAGCTCCTCAGGCTGGCTGTAGAGGCCCGAGGCGATCCACCCGGCGCAGCGTTCGGCGGCGTAGACGATCCAGCGTTTGTTGCGCCAGGCACCGAGCATCAGATTGGGCCCGCCTTCGGTGCCCGGCCACGGGGTCAGCGCGCCGCCGGCCACCGGCCGGCCTGCCCACGCCTCGCGCATGATCTCGAGCGAGGTCATCAGCGTCTTGAAGCGGGCCTCGTAATCCTGTCCGACCAGGTCGAAATCGGCCTTGGTCGAGCCGCTGCCGAGCCCCAGCATCAGCCGGTTGCCGGTCAGCGCGTGCAGCGACTGGATGCGGTGCGCCAATTCGACCGGATGGCGCACCGGAACCTGCAATACGCAGGTGCCGATCTCGATGTTCCGGGTGACCGAGGCAATCACGCTCATCAATACGATCGGGTCCAGCGTCGGGCGGCCGCGCCCGAATGAGTCGGTCACCCACAGCCCGGCAAAGCCGTGCGCCTCCACGGCGCGCGCAAATTCGGCAAAACGGTCGAGGGTGTGCCCGGCAATCTCTGGTGTCCCGCGCATGACGTTGACGACATGAACCCGCATGTTTGTCTCCAATGGGCGCCGTCATTGCGAGTCGCCGTCAGGCGATGAAGCAATCCCCTTCCGCTTTGGCCACCGGGTCAGGAGATTGCTTCGCTGCGCTCGCAACGACAGTCAGGGGTTGGTTTTTTCGAGAAAGCGCTCGGCGAGGCGTGCGAAAAAGCTGACGCCGACCGGCAAGGCGCTGTCGTTGAAATCATAGCGGGCATTGTGCAGAAAACAGCCGCCCTCGCCCGGCCCGTTGCCGAGCCACAGCATCGCACCCGGACGCGCCCGCAGCATGTACGAGAAATCCTCGCCGCCGAGGGACGGCGCGATGGTGCAGGTGACGTTGTCTTCGCCGCAGATTTCGGCGGCGACCTCCGCGGCGAACTCGGTTTCGGCGGCATGGTTGATCGTCGGCGGATAGCCGCGCCGATAGGCAAATTCCACCTCGGCGCTGTGCGCCGCGGCGATGCCGCGCGCAACCTCCCCGATGCGGCGCTCGATCGTGTCGCGAACTTCCGGCCGGAAGCTGCGCGCGGTGCCCCCGATATGCAATTCGTCGGGGATCACGTTGTAGGCCGAGCCGCCGCGCATGAAGCCGACGCTGATCACCGCCGCGTCGTTCGGGTCGATGTTGCGCGCCGGGATCGTCTGCAAGGCCAGCACGATCTCGGAGCCGATCACGAACGGGTCGTTGCCGCTGTGCGGATGCGCGGCATGGGTGCCGGCGCCCTTGACGCGGATGTCGAACCGGTCGGAGGCGGCGAGCAGCGGTCCAGGCCGCGTCGCCATCTGGCCGACCGGGATGCCGGGGCGGTTGTGCATCGCGAACACCGCGTCGCACGGAAATTTCTCGAACAGCCCCTCTTCGACCATGACCCGGCCGCCGCCGAACCCTTCCTCGCCGGGCTGAAAGATGAAATGCACGGTGCCGTCGAAATTCCGGGTCTTGCACAGATAGCGGGCGGCGCCGAGCAGCATCGTCGTATGCCCGTCATGGCCGCAGCCGTGCATCTTGCCGTCATCGGTCGAGCGGTGGGCGAATTCGTTCAATTCCTGCATCGGCAGGCAGTCCATGTCGGCCCTGAGCCCGACCGAGCGCAGCGAATTGCCGCGCCTTATCGTGCCGACGACCCCGGTGGTGGCGAGGCCGCGATGCACCTCGCAGCCGTATTCCTTGAGCTTCTGCGCGACGATATCGGCGGTGCGCCGCTCCTCGAAGCCAAGCTCGGGATGGGCGTGAATGTCGCGCCGGATCTCGGTCAACTCGTCGGCAAACTCGAGCACCTCGGGAATCAGCGGCATAACGTCTCCTCTGTCGGCGGGCGGCGCCGCACGAATGTCACATAGCACGGAATCCGCGCAAAGTGCGCAAGGCGCGCGTGCGGGAGCCCGGACCGGCTAGAACCCGAGCCGGGTGCGGAACACCAGCGCCGCGTAGAAATAAAGTTCGGCGTCGAGCGCGCGCTTGATGTTTTCGGCGCGGCGGAAACCGTGGCTCTCGCCAGCGAACAAGAGGTAGCCGACCGGGATGCCGCGCCGCCGCAAGGCCTCGACCATCATCTCGGTCTGGTTGGGCGGCACCACCCGGTCGTCTTCGCCCTGGAAGAAGATCACCGGACACGCGATGCGGTCGGCGTGGGTGAGGGGCGAGCGCTGGCGGTACAATTCGGCCTCCGCCGGGTACGGCCCGATCAGCCAGTCGAGATAGCGCGACTCGAATTTGTGCGTATCGCGGGCGAGCGCGGCGATGTCGCTGACCCCGTAATAGCTGGCGCCGCCCTTGAATACGTCGCCGCCGGCGAGTGCGGCGAGCACCGTATAGCCGCCGGCGCTGCCGCCGCTGATGACGATGCGGGCGGGGTCGGCCAGCCCGTCGCGGGCGGTCTGACGGGCCGCGTTTTGGCAATCCTCGACATCGACGACGCCCCATTGTCCGGCGAGGCGGTCGCGATAGGTGCGGCCATAACCGGTGCTGCCGCGGTAATCCACATCGAGCACGGCGATGCCGCGGCTGGTCCAGTACTGGATGCCGAGGCCGAGGCTCGACGACGCCGACGAGGTCGGGCCGCCGTGGCATTTGACGATCATCGGCGGGCGCTCGCCGGAGGGCGCGGCGTGGTCGGGGTTGTGCGGCGCGTAGTAATTGGCATAGGCGGTTTCGCCCGCCCCGGTCGCGACCGCAAGATGCTGCGGCGCCGAGAAATAGCGGCGCAACCCGGGGTCGGCAGCGGTCGGCGCCGATTGGCGCAAGATCTCGACGGCGCCGGTTTCGGGATTCACGCGGATGATCGCGGACGGATCGAGCGGCGCCCCGGCGCGGCAGATGATCTGGCCGCCGGCGACCCGCACCGCGCCGAACTCGGTGTAGGCAAGCGGGATCGGCGTCAATCGCCCGGTGCCGGCGGCAAGCCGCGCCAGCCGGGCTTGCCCGCCCTCGCGATAGCTGCAGGCGATTTCGTCGGCCCCGAGAAAGGCGTAGGTCGATTGGCCGAAGCTCCATTGCGCCTGGCCGAATTCGGAAGCGCGCGGGCACAGTGGCTGCGGGTTGCCCGCGCCGTCGCAGCGGTAGAGGTTCCACCAGGAGCTGCGGTCTGAGACGAAATGGAGGACTCCCGCCGGCGACCATTCCGGCTGAAAGATCGATTCCGCAGCGCCGCCGGCGACCCGGCGCGGTGCTGCGAGCGTGCCGTCGGCAGCGATTTCCGCCACCCATAATTCGGTGCCGACCCACGGCATGTTCGGGTGGTCCCAGCACAGAAAGGCGAGACGGCCGCCATCCGGCGACAGGCGCGGCGAGGAATAGAAATCGTGGCCCTGCGCCAGCACCCGGCCGGGCCCGATCCGGTCGAGCTCGACCGCGACCAGCGTGTTGACGACCGTGCCGTCGGCGGCATGCTCCTCGCGCACCCCGATCCAGCGGCGGCGGCGCTCGTCGAT
>JASHNY010000015.1 GCA_030041385.1 Alphaproteobacteria bacterium | reverse complement strand
CAGCGCAACGACGGCCGATTTTGCCAGAAGCCGCGAGGCATTGGAGCAGGAACTCGGCGACCGGGTGCGCGCCAGCCCGCATTTCGCCGAAGGCGTCGCCGCTTTTCGCGAGAAGCGCCGACCGGATTATTCGTAGGCGAACCCTCACCCGCCTCCCCCGGCCTCGGCCGGTGATCGGCACCCTCTCCCGCATTGCGGGAGAGGGAGGGACCCGGCGCGTCAGCGACGGGAGGGTGAGGGGCAATTCACCAGCGCCGCTGCCATGTCCTTGAGCCCGCGACGAAAGAGCTTGCCGGTTTCGGTCACCGGCAAGGCGGCGCAGATTTCGACCCGGTCGGGCACCTTGTAGCTCGAGGCGAACGCGCGGCAATGGGCGCGCAGCGCCTCGGCGTCGAGCGCCGCGCCGGCGCGCGCTACGACAAAGGCGACGATGGCCTCGCCGCGCTCGCCCGCCGGGGTGCCGATCACCGCCGCCTGCGTCACGCCGGGGTGTTGCAGCAGCAGCGCCTCGATTTCGGCGGGCGAAACATTGATGCCGGCGCGCTTGATCATGTCGGTGTCGCGGGCGACGAAGTGGAAGTCGCCCGCCGCGTCGAGAAGGCCGCGGTCGCCGGTGCGGAAATAGCCGTCGGCGGTGAAGGCGGCGGCGTTGTGCTCGGCGCTGGCGCCGGCATAGCCCGGCGTCACATGGCCCTTGACCTCGACCAGCCCGACCTCGCCGGCCGGCAAGGCGGCGCCGCTCTCCGGGTCGGCGATGCGCAATGACATGCCGGGCAAGGGCGGGCCCTGGCTCGCCATGCGCCGGGCGAGCGGCCAGTCGGCCGGGGTGACGCAGCAATTGCCGCAGGTTTCGGTGGCCCCGTAGATATTGCAGATTTGCGCCGCACCCAGTTCCTCGGCCGCGATGCGCACCTCCTCGGCACTGCCGATCATCAGCCCGGTGCGCAGCGTCGCAACCCGGTCGCGGCGGAATTCCGGGTGGCGCAATGCGGCGCCGGTCATGCTCGGCAAGGTGTAGATTGCGGTGCAGCGCTGCCGCTCGATCAGGCTCAGCCACTCGCCCGCCTCGAACCGCGGCTGCAAGACCAGCCCGGCGCCGTGCGACCAGGTCGCCGGCAAGGCGTTGGCGGCGCCGTAGGACCAGAACAGCGGCGGCGCCAGCAACACCCGGTCATCCGGGCCGAGCCGCATCCGCTCGCCGATGTTGAAGCCGTTTTCGATCACCGCGCCATGGCGCAGCCGCACCGCCTTGGGCCGCGCGCTCGACCCCGAGGTGTAGAGGATGAAGCAATCGTCGTCGGCATCCGCCGCGGCATCGAGCGGCAGCGGGTCGGCGGTTTTCAGCCGGTCGCAGGAAATCCACCCCGGCCGCGGTTCGGCATCCAGCGCGACGATCGCGCGCAGGCGGGGAAAGCGGCCGGAGCGCCACTCGCCCGCCGGTGCGGCGGCCGCTTCCGGCACCAGCGTATCGAGCGCGGCGGCGAAATCCTGGCCGCCGAACCCGCCGACCGCGACCAATAGCGCGATCTCGGCATCGGCCAGCAGATAGGCCAATTCGGCCGGTTTCGACCAGGTGCTGAACGGCACCGCGACGGCGCCGAGCGCCGCGGCGGCAAACGCCGCTTCGAGCCATTCGCGGCGGTTCTCGATCAGGATGCCGACCCGGTCGCCGCGGCCGACGCCGTGCGCCCGCATCCCCGCGGCAAGGCGGGCGGCCCCCACGGCAAGCTCGGCGTATGTCACCTGATGCCGGCTGCCAATGATGGCGGGCCGATTGGGAAAACGCCCGGCCTGCTCGACCAGCAAGCCGAACAATGTGCGGCTGTGCGGCGCCTTCATGCGCTATTCTCCGGGACCGGCCCCTGCCTTTTGCAACGACACGCGATGTCTCCGCTTTCGCTCGTGCTCAACGTTCTCTGGCTGATTTTCGGCGGGCTGCTGGCGGCATTTGCCTGGCTGCTCGCGGCCGCTTTGATGGCGCTGACGATCGTCGGCCTGCCGTGGTCGTTTGCCGCCGGGCGCATTGCGCTCTACACCTTGCTGCCGTTCGGACAGGAGATGCGCCGCCGCCCCGATGCCGATCTGCTCAGCACGGTCGGCAACATCGTCTGGTTCGTGCTGGCCGGGTGGTGGCTGGCCCTCGCGCACCTGCTGCTCGCGATCATGCTGGCGATCACGATCATCGGCCTGCCGTTCGCCTGGGCCCATCTGAAACTGGCCGGCGCCAGCCTGTTCCCGGTCGGCACCGAGATCGTGCCGCGCGGCGTTTAGTGAATCACACCACTCCGCGCTTGTGCAAATCGCCGATCGCCGCCGTGTCGTAGCCGAGCCCGCGCAACACCTCGTCGGTATGCTGGCCCTGGTCGGGAGTGGGGCGGAGCCGTTCGGGCTGCGGATAGGCGCTCATGTGGATGGCCTGGCCGACGATGTCGAACGTGCCGAGCTTGGGGTGGTCGACCGGCCGGCGGATGCCGAGATGCTTGACCTGGGGGTCGGCGAAGACCTGGTCGATCGTGTTGATCGGGCCGCACGGCACGCCAGCCTTGTTCAGTTCCTCGACCCAGAACCGGCTCGGCTTCGACCGCACCAGGTCGTTCAAATGGGCGATCAGCGCCGCGCGGTTTTTGGCGCGCAGCGGCACCGTCGCGAAATCGGGGTTTGCGGCCAGCGCCTTGTCGCCGGCGACGTCGCAGAACTTGCGCCAGAGGTTGTCGCCCGAGGCGGCGATGTTGATGTAGCCGTCGGCGGTCTGGAACATGCCGGTGCCGGGCGAGGTCGGGTGGAAATTGCCCTCCTGCTTCGCCACTTCGCCCTTCATCGTGTAGCGCGAGGCCTGGAAGTCGAGCATGAAGATCTGCGCTTCCAACAGCGAGGTGTGGACCCATTGCCCCTCGCCGGTGCGCTCGCGCGCGAGCAAGGCGAGGGTGATGCCGTTGGCCAAGAGGATGCCGGCCGAGGTGTCGTTGATCGCGATGCCGACGCGCACCGGCCCCTGCCCCGGCAAGCCGGTGATCGACATCAGCCCGCCCATGCCCTGCGCGATCTGGTCGACCCCGGGCCGCCCTTCATAGGGCCCGTCCTGGCCGAAGCCCGAGATGCTGCCATAGACGATGCGCGGGTTGATCTTTCTCACCGCCTCGTAATCGATGCCGAGCCGGTGTTTGACGGTCGATTTGAAGTTCTCGACGATTACATCGGCCTTTTCCGCGAGCTTCATGAAGATCGCGTGGCCTTCTTTGCTTTTCAGGTTGAGCGTGATCGAGCGCTTGTTGCGGTGCAGGTTCTGAAAATCGGGGCCATCGCGGCGGCTGCCGGTGGCGTCGGTGTGCTCGCCCGGCGCCTCGATCTTGATCACGTCGGCGCCCCAATCGGCGAGCTGGCGCACCGCTGTCGGACCGGCGCGATGCGCGGTCAGGTCGATCACGGTGAAGCCGTTGAGGGGCAGCGCGGTCATCTCGTTCTCTCCCGGTCGGAATGCGTTGGTGGATGGTAGAGGATTATCCGTTCCTGCCCAAACGTGTCATTCCGGGCCCCTGCAAGCACAGGCCTTCCTCATGCTGAGGAGCGACGGTGGGTGGCCTCTACGTCCGGCCTCGTGGTTTCGGGCAGCATTCCCGCCATCGCAAAACCGTCTTTGCCGCGGGGGCGTCCGGTCTGTCACAGTAGGGTCGGTTCGCACCTGAGCGAAAGGCCGTGTCTTTCAGAAAGGTTTGGCATGACCCGTCATTTCGGCGCCCTGATCCCCTCGACCAACACGACCTGCGAAATCGAATACAGCCGCCTGCTGCCGCCCGAATACCAGGCGCATTACGGCCGCATGCTGTCCAGCAGCCCGGACAAGTCGCCGTTTTCCGGTCCGCGCGAGGAAGACCTCGACTACCAGGCGCGGCTGCTCGGCACCGCCAAGGTCGAACTGGTCATGCTGGTGCAGACCTCGGCGAGCCTGCACCGCGACGGCTACGACGCCGATGTGACCCGGCGGATGGAGCAAGCGGCGGGCGCACCGGCGATCACCTCGGCCGTCGCCGTCGGTCGTGCGGTCAAGGCGCTGGGCGCGCGCCGGGTGGCGCTGGTGTCGCCCTATTCCGAGCCGGTCAATGCCCGCGCCAAGCGCTATTTCGAGCAGGGATACGGCTTTGAGATCGCCGCACTCGAAGGTTTTGCCGCGCGCGATTCCTATGCGATCGGCGCGCTCGGGCCGGAAAACGCGCGCGACGCCTTTGCCCGCATCGTCGGTCCGGCGATCGACGCCTTCGTCGTCCCCGGCGGCAACTTTCCGACAATGGCGCATATCGCCGGCTGGGAGCGCGAGTTCAACAAGCCGGTTGTCACCACCAATCAGGCGCTGATCTGGGCGATGCTGCGCCGGTTCGGCGCGGCCGAGGGGATTCGCGGCCTCGGCCACCTGCTCGAAGCATTGCCGCCGGGATAACCCGCCGCCGTTCACCCTTCCGATTCTTGACAGCGGTCGAATTCCGGGCCGACAGTTCGCGCATAGGTCGCCGGTAAGGGTACCGGAAGATGCAGGATCCGATCGAGCGGCGCGGTGGCGGCGCCGCCGCAGCGGCGCAGACCATCGCCGACGGCGCCGCAGACGCGATCAACCGGCGCATTTTCGAAACCTCGATCGACCTGATCCTGGTGGTCGACCGTCAGGGTACGTTCATCCGCGTCAGCCCCAGCGTGGCGCCGATCCTCGGTTACGATCCCGCCGAGATGGTCGGCCGCGGCGCCAAGGAGTTCCTGTACCCGCCCGATCTCGACAACACGCGGGGCGAGATGCGCCACGCCCGCCGCTACCGGGTGACGCGCAACTTCGAGTGCCGCTATGTCCACAAGGGGGGCCGGGTGGTCACCTTGTGGTGGACCGGCGTGTGGTCGGACCCCGAGCAGCAGTATTTCTTCATCGGCCGCGACGTCACCCGCCGCCGGGCCAACGAGCGGCGGATTCGCGAGAGCGAGGCGCGGCTGGCGCTGGCGGTCGAGATCGGCGAAATCGGCCTCGCCACCGCCGACGCCGGCGCGACGCTGACCTTTGTCAACACCGAGTTCAACGATATTTACGGTCTGCCGCGCGGGAACCCGACGATCCGCTTTGGCGATTGGGTCAGGCTGATCCATCCGGAAGACCGCGACCGGGTGGCCGATGAAGTGCGGCGCGCGGTCCGTACCGGCGAATTGTACCGGGGCGAGTTCCGGATCAGCCGGCCCGATACCGGAGACGAGCGCTGGATCCGCGTCGCGGTGCGGGCGCACCCCGATCCGGCCGGCGGCCCGGTGCGCGTCGTCGCGGTCAATTTCGACATCACCGACCTTAAAGAGAATGCGCGGCTGCTCGAAGCGGCGATGGGCGTCGCGCAGCTGGGCAGCTGGTCGTCGGACATCGCGGTCGGCGAAAATCCCGACGCGCATCTTCAATGGTCGCCCGAGACCGGGCGCATCTGCGGCATCGACGCCGCCGAGTTCGACAACCGCATCGGCACGTTCTGGGCATTGATCCACCCCGAGGACCGGGATCGCGTCGCCGAAGCCTGGGGAAAGGCGGTGGCGCGCGGCGAGCCCTACGATGTGGAGCTGCGCATCGTCCGGCCCGACGGCGCCACCCGCTGGGTGCATCTGTGCGCGGGCGTCATCCGCGACACCGGCGGAGCGCCGACGAAGATGGCCGGAGTCATACAGGACATCACCGAATTGCGCTCCGCCCAGCAGCAACTGCGCCAGGCGCAAAAGATGGAGGCCATCGGCAACCTGACCGGCGGCATGGCGCATGATTTCAACAATCTGCTCGGCGTCATCATCGGCAATCTCGACCTGTTGAGCGGCAGTGGCAGCCTCGACCCGGTGCACCGGGAATTGCTGGGCGAGGCGATCGACGCGGCGGCGCGCGGCGCCGATCTGACCCGGCGCCTATTGGCATTCGCGCGCCGCCAGCCGCTGCAGCCGCGCCTGATCGCGGTCAACGCGATGGTCGCGGGCATCGTCGGCATGCTGACGCGCACGCTCGGCGAGCAGATCCCGATCTCGCTCGATCTCGCCGAGGATGTGTGGCCGGTGCGCGTCGACCCGGCGCAGCTCGAGGCCAGTCTCGTAAACCTCGCAACCAACGCGCGCGATGCGATGCCGGGCGGCGGGCGGCTGATCATCGCCACCGCCAACCGCCAGCTCGACGAGGATTACGCCGCCGCCCATGTCGATCTGGCACCCGGCGATTACGCGATGATCCAGGTCAGCGACACCGGCACCGGCATCCCGGCCGACGTGGCTTCGCGCATCTTCGAGCCGTTCTTCACGACCAAGGAGCCGGGCAAGGGCACCGGGCTCGGCCTCAGCATGGTATTCGGATTCGTCAAGCAGTCGGGCGGCCACATCAACGTCTACAGCGAGCCCGGCGTCGGTACGACGTTCCGCCTCTATCTGCCGCGCGACCGCCACGGGGCGGAAGCGGGCGATCCTGCGGTTGCGGCGGCCGCGGCTGCGACCGCCGTCGGCGGGGGCGAAACCGTGCTGATCGTAGAGGACAACGTGGCGATGCGGCGGATCGTGCGCCGGCAATTGACCGAGCTGGGCTACCGCGTCATCGAGGCCGATGGCGCCGAAGCGGCGCTCGCCACGCTTGAGCGGGAACCGGTCGCGCTGTTGTTCAGCGACATCGTGATGCCCGGCGAGATGAACGGCGTCGCGCTCGCCCGCGCCGCCATCGAGCGCTGGCCGGCGCTCAAGGTAATCCTGACCTCGGGGTTTCCGGACGCGCGCCTCGGCGGCAATGGCGACGAGATCACCGGCATCCGCCTGTTGAGCAAGCCCTATCGACGCGCCGAGCTGGCCGCCACGCTGCGCGCCGCGCTCGATGCGGGAGCGCCGGGCGCCTAGACTCTATTGCGGCGTGAACCCGCACCGCCGCGCCGTGATCTTGCTGTCCCAGCATCCCGTATCGACGCATTTTTCGAGCAATTGCCGGCAGGCGGCCAGGCATTTCGGCGAGTTGTTCTCCTGCCTTTCGCAATAGTCGAAGCAGACCAGCTGGCGATCGGCGCAGCTTGCAGCAAGGGCTGCGCCCGGCATCAGCGCAGCCGAAAACAATCCGATCGCCAACCCCACCGCACAGGCGAGCCGCATGAGCAAGCCCCCACCCGATTCGGCCGACATTCCGTTCACACCAATATCTTAGGGAACACGCGGTTTCGTCCGCAAGTCCGCCCTTCAACCTCAGGAAGGGTACCTCCTTCGGGTAATGCGGTATCCGGATTTGGCGTTTCCCGGGCCGGACCGTCCCAAAAATGGTGGGAACTTCAACCCCGCCACACTAGGATCGGGTGACCGAAGGGGAGGACACGATGCTGTTCACCTGCCTGCCGCCGGGCACGGCGATCCCGGGCCGGTTTCCCGGGCCGATGCGGGCGCGCGGCAAGTGGTTCACGGTCGACATCCACTGCCACCTGCTGACCCCGAAAGCCGAAGAGTTGGTGGCGAGCGCGGGACTGTCGATGGACTGGCAGCCGCGCCACCGCTTCGCCAACGAGTTGACGCGCGAAGTCAACCGCGAGCAGGCGCGGCGCACCCGCATCCAGTTCACCTCGATCGAGACGCGCCTCGCCGACATGGACCGCATGGGGATCGACATCCAGGCGATCACTCCGTCGCCGGCCCAGACCTTCTACAGCGTGCCGGCCGATCTCGGCATCGCCACCGCGCGTGTCATCAACGACAACATCGCCGACATCTGCGGCCGCCATCCCGACCGTTTCGTCGGGCTCGGCACGGTGCCGTTCCAGGCGCCGGAACTGGCGGTGGCCGAACTGGAGCGCCTGCATCGATCGCTCGGCCTGCGCGGCATCGAGATCGCCACCAACGTCGCCGGCGAGGACCTGTCGGAGCCGCGTTTTCGCCCGATCTTCGCCCGCGCCGAGGAGCTGGGCCTGACGCTGTTCATGCACCCGACCGGGTTTCCGGAGGCCAGCCGCTTCCGCGACCATTATTTCACCAACATCATCGGCAACCCGCTCGATACCACGGTCGCGGTGCATCACCTGATCTTCGGCGGCGTGCTGAAGGACCACCCGAGGCTGAAATTGGTCTTGTCACATGGCGGCGGCTATCTGCCGGCCTATTCGGGGCGCATCGACCACGCCGCCTCGGCCCGGCCCGATTGCTGCGAGCATCTCGAGGAGATGCCGACGACCTATCTGAAGCGGCTCTATTTCGACACGATCGTCTATACCCACCGCCAGCTCGAATACCTGGTGGGGCAATACGGCGCCGACCACGTATTGATGGGCACCGACTATCCGGCCGACATGGGCGAAGTCGATCCGATCGGGTTTATCGAGGGCGCCAAGGGGCTCGACGACACCGCGCGGCGCGCGATCCTCGGCGGCAATGCGGCGCGGCTGCTCGGCGTCGAGGTGCCAAAAGCATGAGCCCTCGATCTGTCCGATCTGTCATCCCGGCGCAGGCCGGGATCCATCTTTCCGCTTGTCGAACGGCCAAAGTATGGGTCCCGGCTTTCGCCGGGACGACAAATTGCTGAAGGAGTAGCCATGCTCTTCACCTGCCTGCCCGAAGGGGCGCGCATTCCCGGCCGGTTCCCCGGCCCGCCGCACCCGCGCGGCAAGTGGTTCACGCTCGACATCCACTGCCATGTGCGCTGCGCCAAGGCGGCCGAGATGGTCGACGGGCATGACGAGGTGTCGCGCTGGTTCCTCGAAAAGGCCGCCAACGAGACGAGCCAGGCGCAGAACCGCGCCAACGGCGTGCGCACCGCCGAGCAGGGCCACTCGCCCGAACAGCGCATCGCCGACATGGATTTGATGGGGATCGACATCCAGGCAATCAGCCCGGCGCCGCGCCAGACCTATTACGGAGCCGATGCCGATCTCGGCCGCGCGGTGTCGCGCACGATCAACGATTTCATCGCCGAGATCTGCGGCAAATATCCCGATCGCTTCGTCGGGCTCGGCACGATCCCGTTCCAGGCGCCCGACCTCGCCATCGCCGAGTTGGAGCGGCTGCACAAATCATTGGGCTTCCGCGGCATCGAGATCATGACCCATGTCGCCGGGCAGGA
>JASHNY010000014.1 GCA_030041385.1 Alphaproteobacteria bacterium | reverse complement strand
GGATAACGATGCCGACAGGTCGCTCGGGTGCGACGATTTCGACCCTGGGGGTCCCGCGCACGCGCCGCGTCCCTCGCGCGCGCCGCGCCGGCATGCGGGCGCCGCTGCGATCGAGCCGTGGCGGGCTCCTCTCGGCTCGTGCCATCCCGGCCCTCCCAAGTCCGATGAATATGCTCGGATGA
The DNA here is from genome assembly GCA_030041385.1 of Alphaproteobacteria bacterium. Taxonomy (GTDB): domain Bacteria; phylum Pseudomonadota; class Alphaproteobacteria; order ATCC43930; family CGMCC-115725; genus DATARH01. The sequence goes on along the minus strand of JASHNY010000014.1, from coordinate 3,970 downwards.
TCCGCCTCTCTGGCCACGGCACATTGACCCACGTCAAAGGACTCGCGTCGCCGCGGTGCTGCGCGCGCCGGCGCGGCACCGCCCCATCATGCTGAAGCCGATCGGGTACGCGGCCGGTCCCTGATTAGCGTGGCCGATTTGAAGTTCGCACGGGTTTGGTGGCGGCCGCGTTTGCGAACCTCAAATCCAAGGCCACACTAGCTTTTGGTATTCACGACCCGTCAGAAATTCGTGCTCTTGATTTAAACGGGAAATTTTGGCGACCCGCGATCTGCCCGGTTTCAGCGACTATTGCCATCATTCGGTCGAGTCCTCATGGGCGTTGGCCGGTTCCTGTTGGGTCGCGACCGAGAAAACTGGAACCGCCTCGGCGAAACCGCGCAGCACCCGCGTACCAAGCGCGATCAGCGGGAAGGCGTCGCCGATTTCGGCAGCGGTCGCGGCGTCGATCAGAATCTGCCCGTCTTCTGCCGCCGCACAGATCCGCGAGGCAAGGTTGACGACGTTGCCGAGCGCCGTGTAGTCACTGCGTCCCTCGTAGCCGATACGGCCGACTGTCGCCAACCCTTTGGCCAGGCCGACACCGAAGCCGATCGCATAGCCGCGCTTGCGCCAGGCTTCGATTACCGCATTGACCGCCTGCTGCATCTCCGCGGCCATGCGCAACCCACGCAACGCCGGCTCGGAACAGGGCACCGGCGCATTCAACAGCAGCATCAATCCGTCGCCCATAAAGCAGGTCAGCGTCGCTTCGTGGCGCGTGATGATCGCGCCCAACGCCTCGTAATATTCCTGCACGAGCCCGATCACCTCTTCCGGCCCCGCGACGCCGGCAAAGCTGGTGAACCCGCGCAGATCGCAAAAGATCGCGACCACCTCTGCGCGGTGGCTGTCGAGCAGCCCTTCATGGTCGCTATGCTCAACCAACTCGGCGACCTGTGGTGCGAGAAACCGTTTCAGCCGCGCGATCCGCTCGGACCGCTCCTGAGATTCCGCCAGCTCGCCTGCCATTGCGTTGAACCGGTGCGCCAACCTTTCCAATTCGTCGCCGGTTGAAATTTCGATCTTGTGCGCGAAGTTACCGGCCCCGATCTGCTCCGCCCCGCGCTCCAGCAGGCGGATCGGCCCCGTCATCCACCGCGCCAGCAGATAGCCTAGCCCCGCCGCGAACACTGCGCCGGCGAGAAGCAGATAGCCGGTCCGCCACAGGGCAGCGCGGATCGAGGCAAAGGCTTCGACGACGGGTTCCTCGACAAAGGCCGTCCAATTTGGCCCCGGGATCGGCGCCATTGCGGCGATTACGGAGCGTTGTTCGGCATCGCTGCCCTCGGCAACGCCTCCGTGAGCCAGCGCCAATACGCGCAACTCATTCAGCCGTGCCGCCGCCGGGTCGTCGGCGCCGCGCAGCACGAGATTGAGGTCCGGATGCGAGATCAGGCGACCTGTATCGTCGAGTACGAACGCCTCGCCCGACCGGCCGACATGGATCGCCAAGACGGCGTCCCAGATCAGCTTCAGGTTGATCACGGCAATCGTGATCCCGTCGATCTCACGCGAGCCCGCCACGGCTATCCGCATGTGCGGTTCGGATCCTTCATAGAGGGTGACGGGGCCGTACCAGATGCGGCCGGCGCGGGCGCCCTGCACCGCTGGATCGCCGCGGCGATCGATCCCGCTGTCGACGACATCGGGATTGATCCGTGAAATGTGCAGCCGCTCGATGTCATGGCCGTCAACCGACGTGACGTCGAGAATGGCGGGAACCTGGCGCATCAGCCGCAAGATATCGAGGCGGTGCTGCTCTTCGCCGCCCGCGACCCATGGCAATTGCACCGTCCACTGCAGTTGATCGGTGATGTCAGCGAGAAATCCGTGGATCTTGCTGGCGGCCGCGCCGGCTTCTGCACGCAGCCGCTCGCTTAGCAATAAGCGCTGGTCGCGATAGCTGAACCAGGTCTCGCTCGCGCTGTTGATGAGCAGCGGCACCACGACCGCGACAAACAGCACGAGAAAGTATTTCTGAAACAGCGGCCGTCGCAGCGGCCGAGAGCCGGGCGTGGCGGGCTCGCTCATTCGACGATGTCGGTAGCCTGGATCAGGATGGACTGCGGAAATTTGAACCCGAGCGCCCCCGCTGTTTTGAGGTTGATCGCCAGATCGAAGCGCGTCGGCAATTCGAGCGGCAGGTCGGCCGGTTTTGCGCCCTTCAAAATGCGGTCGGCGAGTTCGGCGGCCCGGTCGAAGATCTCCGATATGTTCGGGCCATAAGCCATTAGTCCGCCTTGATGCACAAGATAGGCGTATTCAAAGATCGCCGGCAGGCGATGCTCGGCGGCAAAAGCGATGACGCTCTGACGGTTGAGGTTGGTGAGCACGTCGGTGACCATCATGATCGCGTCCGGCGGCTTCTTCGTCATCTCCGCAAAGGCCGTTGCGAAATCATTCGGGGCGTGTACCCCGAGTGGCACGATCAGCATGCCCAGGCTTGGTGCTTCCGCCTCGGCCGACTGGTAGCGCAAGGTCATGCCAAAATCGTCAGCGTTCCACAACACTGCGACGGCACGCACGCTCGGCACCGCTTCCTTGAGCACGGCCAGCCGCTTGGCGGTCAGCTCGCTGGCGATCTCCGAAACGCCGGTAACGTTGCCTCCCGGATGGGCGAGGCTCGCCGCCAACCCCGTCTTCACGGGGTCGCCCGACTGGGTGACCACGATCGGGATATTGCCGGCCCTCTCTTTCGCCGCCTTGGCGGCGGGATAGCTGCCGGTGACGATCAGATCGACATGTTGTGCGACGAGATTGTCGACGAGGCCAGGGAGGCGGGAGACGTTGCCTTGCGCCGATGCGCGCAAAAAGACGATGTTCTTGCCCTCGACGTAGCCATAAGCGGCAAAGGCGCGCGTCATGTCCGGCCCGAGGACGTTTTGATCGGGCGGGGCCGGAGATAAGATCCCGACACGATAGACCTTGGCCGTGTCAGCCAACGCCACGGCCGGCAGCGCCAACGTTGCGGCCGCGGCGATGACGCTGCGCCGGAGTACGGTCATGCCTCCCCCTCGTCGTTGCCCCGTTATAGGGCTAAACCGACATCCATCAGAACCGTCAAAATGCCCACTCAACCTCGCCAGCCAGCGGTCGACGCAGTCCGAAAGCCTCGCCCAAATCGGCCACGTTGCTCGCCAGAATCCGGACGGCGACCAGTGCGGGTCGCCTCCGGGACATAAGACCGTCACGAGGCTGCCTAGCGCCAGGAGGCTGTGCGAGACAGCCGCCGGTTTAGCCCGTCATCTCAGAAGGTCCCCAGCACGCGGCCCTTCCCGGGTTTCAGTCCAAGGTCGGCGACGCTGTCTTCCGTCAGCGGGCCAACAGAGGTGGGCACACCCCCAGGGACCGTCTCGCGGGCGACGGTAAAGGCTTTGTCGGAGTCATCGGCCGCAGCCGCAACGATGCGCCGATGCGCATTTTGGCCCCTTCCCGCATCGGGCCCGGTAACAAGCACTATCCAACCCTTCATGGGTTCTCTCCTGTCTTGTCGCGTTTATTATCGATTTCGAGGGCCGCCCATCGACGCCGACCAGGGTCACCCGGTAGGGCTGGCGGTCGAAATCGGATTGGAAAATCGCACCTCCTTTACCTGCTGCGGCGGCAACGGCCTGGCCAGATCGACCCCGCGGATTTCGCCGCCGATATGCAAGGTCAGCGGAGCGATTTCGATGCCTTGCGGCGTCTCCCGGGATCGCGACATCGTTCGTCTCCTCCACTCGCGGCGGGCCGGCGGGCCGGCCGGCTCGGCATTGAGGATAGAGTGCGCAATCAACCCACTCGGGCACAATAGGCTGAAGGTCCGCGCGGCTGATCATTGTATGCTTCGGTGCGCCCACGGTGGCCGACGGCTCGGCTCTAGGCAACGGAGACCACGCCCATGACGATCGACGTAGCGACCGGCATCAGCCGCATTCTCAAAGAAGAG
>JASHNY010000013.1 GCA_030041385.1 Alphaproteobacteria bacterium | reverse complement strand
TGAACCTCAAGCCCGATGACGACCTCCCACGCGCCGGTACGGCCTTCGATCATCCCCGCGTCCTTCCGCGCAAAAAAAGATCAGGCCCAAGCCACGGATTATTCATGATTCGTCTCCTCAAAACAGGAGAATAACAGGGCCTGATACCGTTCGATAACAGGAAGCGATCCCGCGCAGAACAGGCGGCGCTTGCGCAGAAATGAAGGACCGCCGCAAGCGCGGCGTTTCCAGAGGCCCGGCCATCGCCGCGATGTACGTTCTTGTTGCGTTCGATTCAAGGGATATTGCCTTTCACATACCCGCGACACCGGAACCGCGCTATGATAAGCGCGGTAGTATCGAATATTCTCGCACGCGTATCGGGGCTGCTGTCGAGTCGACGCTACTCGCGACAGATTCTCATGCTTCAGGCTTATTTTGACGGGAGCACTCAACAGGACACGGCGCTCATATTCGCCGGCCATTTAGCGTCCGTTGATACTTGGTTGAAGTTTTCGGGCGAATGGGAGGAGTTGTTAACTATTCACCCTCGACTCGAAGCATTCAAGATGAGCGATATGACTGCCTACAACAGTGACGGGAGCTTAAAATTAAATACCTCTACCATGGAACGGGCTATGTTTCATTATAAACTAATCGACCGTTTGCCGATATTTGGTCTATCGTGCGCCATACCGATCCATAATCTAACTAAAGTTATTAGCGAATTAGGCATCGATACCTATTGGAATAATCCATATTATTTAGCATGGCGCGCCGTCATTACTATGGCCCTAGAGGGCGCTAGACTTCTGAGGCTTATTGATCCAATCGAATTCATATTTGACGAACAGAGTGATAAAGTGCAGGTGATAAATTCATGGGATAATTTCTATAATAGTTGTCCCATTTCATACAGAAGAAAAATACAAGGAACTCCGTCGTTCAAAGATGATAAAGATATTATGCCACTACAGGCAGCCGATTTAATTGCATGGTGGGCACGCCGTCAATATATCATCGATAAAACGCGAATGATAGATCTATATCCTATTGAATGGACAGGCGGGAAGGCCCCGCATCTTCTGGCTACTCACATGCCAGAGGAGGCAATCAGGACCCAGTTTTTGAAGGATATTGAGATCGCTCGGCAACCCAAACCTAGGGCAAGCTCTCACACTAGTTTATTGAGAGGGGAGCCGTGGAAATAGACAGAGAGCATATCACTCGGTGGTCTTGCCTGATTTGGGTATGCCAAAGACAATATCGCCATTCAAGGGGCGAGGCCGACAGTCGCTCAATCTGCAATTTCCGCCTCCGAACGCGATCCGGACCACCGGCGGTCAGGAGTCAAATTGTGCGGCTGCCCCTATGCGGACCCGCTTCGGAACACCCCTCACCCTTTGTCGGCGAGCATCGAATGAAGCTTGAACCTTGAACACGATGATGCACACCGGCGCTCCGTCGACAGCGGCACCGGTTGATCAAAAAAGGCGCTGGCTCGATCAAGAAATCTAGCCGGAAATTCACGCCATGATGCACAACGACGGCTATTTTCGCCTGTGGCTCAAGGCGCAGGAGGTCGCCGCCGCCGGCGAGCGCGCCTCGATGCGCTTCCTCGAATTTTTCGCCGCCAACATCCGCAGCCCGCACATCCGCCGGGCCTATTACCGCGCCGTACAGGAATTCTTGGCATAGATTCCGATCGGTCTGCATCAGGTGGGCCGAGATTGCTTCGTCGCTACGCTCCTCGCAATGACGACCCCCTTCGGCTGTCATTGCGAGCGAAGCGAAGCAATCCCGAGGGGGCCTATTTCAACCTCCCCGAAATTGGCGTTAGCTTGGTGTCGAAGCATCGGCTTGTCGTCGATCGCCGCCCTATGCGAGCAGCCGCCGCGGGAATTGAAACGAAGCTTCCGATGCGGGTCGCCGACCTTCAGCCCGGCAATCTCGGCGCGACGCAACCCGACCTGCGGCCGGACCGAGAGGATGGCGCGGTCGCGCAACCCGTTCGCGGTCATGGCGAAATCCCTCGGTCTGACTGCATCGGCACTTTGCGTCGTTCGAGACGCGGTGCTGCGTACCGCTCCTCACGATGAGGAAAAAAATTGTGCCTGCCAGCGAAAGTCTTCCTCATCCTGAGGAACCCGCGGAGCGGGTGTCTCGAAGGACGCACAATCGACCGTCTGCGTAACCGTCACCCCGCGACCAGGCCCGGCAGATGGGTGAAAGCGGCGGCGCCTTCGAGCACCTCGCCGACCCGCAAGACGGTCGCCTCGTCGAAGGCGCGGCCGATCACCTGGAGCCCGAGCGGCAGGCCGTCGGCGCTGAGCCCGGCCGGCACCGAGAGCGCCGGCAGCCCGGCGAGGTTGGCGGGCACGGTGAACAAATCGTTCAGATACATGGCGACCGGGTCGTCGCTCTTGTCGCCGATGGCGAACGCCGCCGACGGTGCAGTCGGCGTGAGCAGGCAATCGACCTGCGCGAACGCCGCGGTGAAATCGCGCGCGACCAGCGCCCTGACCCGCTGCGCCTTCAGGTAGTACGCGTCGTAATACCCGGCCGACAATACATAGGTGCCGATCAGCACGCGCCGCCGCACCTCGGCGCCGAACCCGGCGGCGCGGGTGTTTTCGTACATCTCGTCGAGGCT
>JASHNY010000012.1 GCA_030041385.1 Alphaproteobacteria bacterium | reverse complement strand
CGACCGTGACAGTCTTCGAGCGGCCGTGCGAAAAGCTCTGGCGCACCTGCCCGGCCTCGGTGGGCCGGCGCAACTCCAGCCGGCCGCCGGACCGGTTGAGGGTCAGGGGCCGTTTCTGCTCTTGTGCGTCCACGTCAGTCATTCGATACGATACCACCTCTTGCCGCTCCGACCGGAGCGTCGTTAGTTCCACCACTCAGCGCCGCCTCGGCGCGAAACCCGGCGATCCGCTGCATATCGGCCAAAAGCCGGCGGCACAACGGGCCTGCCCCGACCGATACATGCACCACCCGCTCGCGCCCGAAGGCCGCGCCCAGCTCGGCCCCGCTCAACGCCGCCGCCCACGGCAACCCGCGCCCGAGGGCGACGAGCCTGTGTCGCCCGCCTTCAGCCCCATCGAGCGCGAACACCAAGAGGGCGGCACGGCCCTGCCGCACCGCTTCGGCGACACGCTCGAACCCGGCAACCGCCACGCCGGCGCGGCGGGCGAGCCCCAACGCGTCGCGGCATCGCTGCGCCAGCAACGCCTCGATGCGGTCTGCAAGCCCGGCCGGCGCCGAGATCGGTCGGCGCGCCGCCCGCGCGAACAACCGCTTGGCCACTGCCCGTTCCACTATATCCCGCCGCGGCATCAACCACAAACCCCGTCCGGGCAGCCGGGCCGCAACATCGGGCACCAATTCGCCGTCTGGCGCCACGACGAAGCGCAACAGCGCGGCGCGCTCGTGCACCTCGCCGGTGGCGATGCAGCGGCGCTGCGCGGTCGGCGGCGGCGCGGCGGAATGCGCGGTCGGCGGCGTCACGGTCACTCCGGCTTCGCCGCTTCCGCGTCGCCGTCGTCAAACCAATGGGCGCGGGCGGCCATGATCATCGCGTTGGCCTCCTCGGCTTCGAGCTTGACGCCGCCCTTGTCGGAGGCGCTCAGCATCTCCATCAATTCGTCGCCGGCCAGATCGGCGAAATCGTCGAGCGTCTTGATGCCGTTCTCGCCAAGCGTGACCAGCATGCCCGGGCTCAGCCCCTCGATCGCGACCAGATCGTCGCCGACCCCCAGCTCGCGATAGCGGGTTTCGTACTCGCGGTCGCGGCGTTCGAGCGCGTTGCGCGCCCGCTCCTGCAACTCGGTCGCGATCTCGGTGTCGAAGCCTTCGATCTCGGCCAGATCGCCGATCGGGACATAGGCCACCTCTTCGAGCGAGGAGAACCCCTCGGTCACCAGCAGGTGGGCGATCACGTCGTCGATGTCGAGCGCGTCGATGAACAATTGGCTGCGGGTGCGGAACTCCTCGGTGCGGCGCTCCGATTCCTCGGCCTCGGTCAGGATGTCGATGTCCCACCCGGTCAATTGCGAGGCGAGCCGGACATTCTGGCCGCGCCGACCGATCGCCAGGCTCAATTGCTCGTCGGGCACGACGACCTCGATCCGGCGCTGCTCTTCGTCCATCACGACCTTGGTGACCTCGGCCGGGGCGAGCCCGTTGACGACAAACGTCGCCGGGTCCGACGACCACGGGATGATGTCGATCTTCTCGCCCTGCAACTCGCCAACGACGGCCTGCACCCGGCTCCCGCGCATGCCGACGCAAGCGCCGACCGGGTCGATGCCGCTGTCGCGCGAAATCACCGCGATCTTGGCGCGGCTGCCGGGGTCGCGCGCGACCGCCTTGATCTCGATGATGCCGTCGTAGATTTCCGGCACTTCCTGGGCGAACAGTTTGGCCATGAATTGCGGATGGGTGCGCGACAGGAAAATCTGCGGGCCGCGCGGCTCCTGGCGCACGTCGTAGATATAGGCGCGCACCCGCTCGCCCTGGCGGAAGCTTTCGCGCGGCAGCAGCTCGTCGCGGCGCAGCATCGCCTCGGCGCGGCCGAGATCGACGACGACGTTGCCGTATTCGACCCGCTTGACGAGGCCGTTGACGATCTCGCCGACGCGGTCCTTGAATTCGAGGTACTGGCGCTGGCGTTCGGCGTCGCGCACCTTCTGCACGATGACCTGCTTGGCCGTCTGCGCTGCGATCCGCCCGAAATCGATCGGCGGCAGCGGGTCGGTGATGAAATCGCCGATCTCCGCCTCGGCGTTGAGGCGCTGCGCCGCACTCAGCGAGATCTGGGCCGGCTCGTTCTCGACCGTGTCGACGACCTCGCGAAACCGCATCAGGCGAATCTCGCCGCTCTTGCGGTCGATCTCGGCACGGATGTCGTATTCCTGGCCGTATTTGGAGCGGCCGGCCTTCTGGATGGCTTGCTCCATCGCCTCCAATACCTCGTCGCGATCGATGCCCTTGTCGCGGGCGACGGTATCGGCGACCTGAAGCAATTCCGGGCGGGCGTAGGTAACGGTGGTTTCCATGGTCATGCTCGTCGATTAACGGGGCTGCGCCACAGGGTTAATGGGTCTGCGCCACCGGCCGGTTCTGCGCTGCGGCGAGCAGGTCGTCGGTCAGGACCAGCTTGGCGCGCGCGATGTCGGCCAGCGGCAAGCGGGCCTCGCCCGCTTCGGTGGCAAGGCGAATGCAATCCTCTGCCCGGCCCAGCAGGCGGCCGCGGAACCGCTTGCGGCCCTCGATCGGGCGGGCCAGATCGACCCTCGCTTCGAACCCGGCGAAGCGGTCGTAATCCTCGGGCCGCACCAGCGGCCGGTCGATGCCGGGCGAACTGATTTCCAGCGTATAGGCGCCGGCGATCGGGTCGGAAACGTCGAGCAAGGCCGAGACCGAGCGGCTGATCTCGGCGCAATCGTCAACCGTCATCGCCGTCTCGTCGCGACGCTCCACCATGATCTGAAGCGTAGTGCCGCGCTGGGCGATGGCGGCAACCCGCACGAGCCGATAGCCCATCGCGTCGAGCGAGGGTTCGATGATCGTGGCAATGGCGTTGGTGTCGATCGACAACCGGCCTCCTGGACACCCGAAACCGCGAATAAGCAAACAAAAAGTGGGCCGCCGGCCCACTCCGCAACCTTGGTCTGCCGGAAGCCATGCTCCCGATCGACCCTATGGGACTTTTTCTTTGCATATATAAGGCAAACCCCGCGCCTGGCAAGGGCATTCGGGACGCGCGCTCACGTCCGCACTCGCCGCACGAAGGTCAGGAACGCCGGCGACCGGCCGGCGGCGCGGGCCTTTTCCTCATAGCGGGTGGCCGGCCAATCGGGCGGCCGTTCGCGCCAATCGGCGGCTTGCGGCGCGGTCGAGGCGAATTCGGGATGCGCGGTGACCGTCTCCAGTATCCACGCGAGATAGTCGGGATCGTCGGTCGCCAGGCGCAACTCGGCCCCGTCGGTCATGATTCGGGCCAGCTGGTCGAGCGTCGCCGGGGCTACGAGGCGGCGCTTGTGGTGCCGCGCCTTTGGCCAGGGGTCCGGGAACAGGATGAAAATCCGCGCGATCGAGCGGTCGGGCAGCGCCGCCAGCAGCAGCCGCGCGTCATCGGCAAAGATGCGGACATTGCCGATGCCGTTGCGCGCCACCGCCGAGACCAGTCGGGCGACGCCGTTCTCGAACACCTCGCACCCGAGAAAGCCGATTTCGGGATGGCACCCGGCCTGAGCCGCGAGATGCTCGCCGCCGCCGAAGCCGATCTCGAGCCACACCGCCTGCATCGGCGCGCCGAACAGCCGGGCCGGGTCGAGCAAACCTGATTCCGGCAGCGCAAACCGCAATTCGGGCAGCAGCGTCTCGGCGAGGCGTTGCTGGCCCGGACGCAACTTGCGGCCGCGGCGCCGCCCATAAAGCCGCGGCTTCAGGCCCGGATCAGAAGGCGCGGCGCAACTCGTCGACGAGATCGAGGCGTTCCCACGAGAAAGCGCCGCCGGCCTCGGGGGTGCGCCCGAAATGGCCATAGGACGACGTCGATGTGTAGATCGGCCGGTTGAGGCCGAGATGGGTGCGGATGCCGCGTGGCGACAGGTCCACCAGTTCCTGCAACACCTGCCCGAGCTTGGTCTCGTCGATCTCGGCATCGCCGGTATCGACGTAGAACGACAGCGGCTTGGCGACGCCGATGGCATAGGCGATCTGGATCGTGCAGCGCTCGGCGAGCCCCGCGGCGACGACGTTCTTGGCCAGATAGCGCGCCGCATAGGCGCCCGAACGGTCGACCTTGGTCGGGTCCTTGCCGGAAAATGCCCCGCCGCCATGCGGCGCCCAGCCGCCATAGGTATCGACGATGATCTTGCGCCCGGTCACGCCCGCATCCCCGTGCGGGCCGCCGATCACGAACCGGCCGGTCGGGTTGACCAGGAAATTCTCCTCGTCGCACATCCATCCTTCGGGAAGCGCGCCGAGCGCGAACGGCCGCACGATTTCGCGCACGTCGCTCTGGTCGATGCGCTCGGAATGCTGCACCGACACAACGACCTTCGTCGCCCGTACCGGCTTGCGGTTCACGTATTGCAGCGTGACCTGGCTTTTCGCATCGGGACCGAGGTCCGGAGTCTGGCCCGCATGCCGCGCCTCCGACAATGCGCGCAGGATGTTGTGCGCATAGTAGATCGGCGCCGGCATCAGTGTCGGCGTATCGTTGCAGGCGAACCCGAACATCATGCCCTGGTCGCCGGCACCCTCGTCCTTGTTGCCCGAGGCGTCGACACCCTGGGCGATATCGGCCGACTGGTTATGGATGTGGCATTTGACCGTCGCATGCTGCCAGTGGAAATTGTCCTGCTCGTAGCCGATCTCGCGGATGGCCTTGCGGGCCACGTCGATCAGCAATTCCGGGGTGATCGAGGCCGGGCCGCGGGTCTCGCCGGCAAGCACGACCCGATTCGTCGTCACCAGCGTTTCGACGCCGCAACGCGCCTGCGGCTCGGCGGCCAGATAGGTGTCGACCACGGCGTCGGAGATGCGGTCGCAAATCTTGTCGGGGTGACCTTCAGACACCGACTCGCTGGTAAAGACGAAATCGCTCTTTGCCAAGGTTGATCCCCTTCGATCGGCCAAGCCTCGGCGCCCGGGAGTGCGCCGGCCGTGCGGTTGTCGAATGTTGGACGGCAGGCGTCAAGCCCGATCGGAAATCCGGCGCCGCGACGGCCGGACTCGCTATTTTTCCGGCGCCTGCCTCTCGGGGGCTTGCTCCCCGGCCGCCGCCACCAGCGCCTTGACCAGATCAAACAGGCGACGGCGCAACGCGACGTCCTCTATCTGGTAATAGGCGTTGACCAATTCCAGCGTCTCGCGCTTGCGCAGCGGATCGGCATCGAACCCTTCCGCAGGCGGCTCGGCGAATCCCGCCGGGATCGCCGGCGCACGCACCGGGTCGATGTCGTCGAAAAAGAACGAGACCGGCACGTCGAGCACGCGGCTCAATTCGTGCAGCCGGCTGGCCCCGACCCGGTTGGCGCCGCGCTCGTATTTCTGCACCTGCTGAAAGGTCAGCCCGATCGCCTCGCCGAGCTTTTCCTGGCTCAGCGCCAACATGTTGCGGCGCAGGCGGATGCGCGAGCCAACATGCACATCGATGGGGTTCGGCTTGTCGGACTTACGACGGCCGGGTCGCCGGGGCTGCCTGGTGATCGCCATCGCGCTTACTTGTCGTGAAAGGAAGACAAGCTTGATAAAGCACACGATGGTATGCGGTCAAGTCGCCGGCATCTTCTCCGGGGAAACCCTGGGTATTCTTCGATTAACGGCGGCCTATGGCACCGACTCCTCGGGCAAGACTCCCCAAATCTGGTCGCGCCGTACCCAGCCGGAGATGTCGTGCGCCTCGATTCGGCACCACGCTCCCTGGCATTGCAGCAGCCGTCCGATGACCCCGGGCTGGGCGCGCGCGACCAGCGGCGCACCCGCATCCGGCGACTGGTGCAAGCCCTGGATTCCGCCGGTAACGATGACCTCGCGCCGGCCCCAGATCATCTTCTCCTCGACCCAGCCGAGCGTCCCCTGCCAGTCGCGGACTTTCCGCCAATGCTCGAACGTGGCCAGCACCTCGATCGGCATGTCGCGCCGGGTGAAGACCCATTCGATCGGATAGCGCGCACCCGGTCCGGCGCGCAGGTTGACGCGGTCGGCGCGCAGGCTTTCGAACCGCGGGAAATTTCCGCCCGCGCCCGCATCGGCTGTCGCGGCAGCCGACGCGCTTCCGAATGCGATTGCCAGAACGGCGACGGCGCCGACGGCAACGGCGCCGGCATGCCCCTTGCCCCGCCGGGCCATGTCTTTCCCCCGAGGCCCCTTGCGCTGCAATCCCCATAGGTCCTGGCGTCGATGCCGGTCAAGCGGCGCCCGCAGAGGCGCCGCCGGCATGGCTCACGGCAGCGGCGCAGCGCAGGTCGGGCATTCCGGGTCCTTGCCGATTCGGATGCGGTGAAAGCGGGCGCCGAGCGCATCGTAGATCAGCAGCGTGCCGTCGAGGCTGTCGCCCAGTCCCAGGACCTCCTTCAACACCTCGACCGCCTGCAAGGTGCCCAGCACGCCCGCCACCGCGCCGAGAATTCCGGCCTCCTCGCAGCGCGGCACCAGGTTGGGCGGCGGCGCCTCGCGGAACAGGCAGCGGTAGCATGGGTGGCCGGCGCCGAGATAGGGGCGGAACGTCGAGAGCTGCCCCTCGAACGGCGACAACGCCGCGGCGACGAGCGGCTTCTTGAGGCGAAAGCACAGGTCGGTCAGCAGGTAGCGGGTGGCGAAATTGTCGCTGCCGTCGGCGACGAGGTCGTAGCGCTCTATGAGCGCCGCCGCGTTGTCGGCGCTGAGCCGCAGCGGATGGGTTTCGATGCGAACGCCGTCGTTGACCGCGGCCAGCGTGTCACGCGCGCTGTCGACCTTGAGGTCGCCGACCCGCCGGGTCGCATGGACGATCTGGCGTTGCAGGTTGGTCAGATCGACCCGGTCGTCGTCGACGATCCCGATCGTGCCGATCCCGGCGGCGGCGAGATAGAGCAGCATCGGCGAGCCGAGCCCGCCGGCGCCGACCACCAGCACGCGCGAGGCCAGCAGCCGCGCCTGACCCTCCTCGCCGACCTCTGCGAGGATCAGGTGACGGGCATAGCGCTGGAATTGCTCTTCGGTCAGTTCCGCCGCGTGGTCCATGGCCCGGGTCTCACAAATGCTCGAACAACGCGGTGGACAGATAGCGCTCGGCGTGGTCGGGCAGAACCGTGACGATGACCTTACCGGCCATTTCCGGCCGCGCGCCGATTTCGAGCGCCGCCGCCAATGCCGCGCCCGACGAGGTGCCGACCGCGAGCCCGTCGAGCCGCGCCGCCTGCTGCGCCACCCGCAACGCGGTGTCGTAGGCGACGCAGACGATCTCGTCGATCAGGCTGGTGTCGAGGATTTCCGGGATAAACCCGGCGCCGAGGCCCTGGATCTTGTTGGGGCCGGGCGGGCGGCCGGACAACACCGCGCTGTCTTCGGGTTCGACCGCGACCATGCGCAGCCCCGGCTTGCGCGCCTTCAACACCGAGCCGACCCCGGTCAAGGTTCCGCCGGTGCCGACCCCGCTGACCACGACATCGACCGACCCGCCGCTGTCGCGCCAGATCTCCTCGGCGGTGGTGCGGCGATGGATTTCGGGGTTGGCGGGGTTCTGGAACTGCTGCGGAATGAAGGCGTCGGGCAGGCTTTTGACCAGCGCCTCCGCCCGGGCGATGGCCCCGCGCATCCCCTGGGCGGCCGGGGTCAATTCAAGCTCGGCCCCAAGCAGCACCAGCATCTTGCGGCGCTCGACCGACATGCTGTCGGGCATGGTCAGGATCAGGCGATAGCCCTTGGCCGCGCAGGCGAAGGCGAGCGCGATCCCGGTATTGCCCGAGGTCGGCTCGACCAGCACGGTGCCGGGACGCACGTGTCCTGCCTTTTCGGCTGCCTCGATCATCGCCCAGCCGATGCGGTCCTTGACCGAGGCAAGCGGATTGAAAAACTCGCACTTGGCGAGGATGTCGGCATTGACGCCGTGCTCTGCCGCCAACCGCCGCACCCGCACCAGCGGGGTCGCGCCGATCGTGTCGACGATGCTGTCGTAGATACGGCCGCGAAATTCGCCTTCCATCTTCTGCGCTCCGGAGGCCGGACGATTTGATGTAGCGCCGGCGGTCCTCGGCGACAACCGGCATCGCTCCCTGCCCCGCCCGAAGGGCGGAATTGCTAGATGTCGAAATCGCCGCCCTGTGCGACCCGGCCAGAAATGCCCGCGCGCAAAGCCCGCCCGCACAGATCGTCGAGGGTCAGCGCATCGAGCCGGTGCATCGCCTCCTCTTCGAGCTCGCGCCACAGCGGGCGCACGACCTGGTGGCTGAGCGGGCTGCCGGCGGGATCCTCGATCGGGTCCTCACCGGTCTCCAGCTCGCGCACCGAGCGCACGATGTCGCCGAGGCTGATCCGCCGGCGCTCGCGCGCCAGGCGATAGCCGCCGCTGGGGCCGCGGATGCCGACCAGAATCTGGTCGCGCACCAATTCCTGGAGCACCGGTTCGAGGTAGCGGCGCGGGATGCCCTGGCGGGCCGTGATCTCGGCCGAGCGCACCGGCACGGTGCCGCCGTTATAGGCGATATCGAGCACCGCCTCGATCGCGAACAGCAGTTTCTTGGTGAGCCGGATCATGGCGTCCGCCTTGGGTTTTTCGCGATTTTCGCGGGTCTCCTGCGCTATGAGTTTCGCCGCGCCGCCGCATCAGGACAAGCGGAAGCAATTCCGGTCGAGCCGAAACCGCCCTGCTGCCGCGCCCCGCCCTGCGAGAAGGCGGAAACGGTGACGAATTCCGGCCGCGTGATCCGCGTGAACACGAGCTGGGCGATGCGGTCGCCGGGCTCAACCGGGATCGCCGCGCTTCCCGGCGGATTGCGGTTCCACGCCGAGACCAGCAACTCGCCTTCATAATCGGCGTCGATCAAGCCGACCGCGTTGCCCAGCACCAGGCCGCGATGGCCGAGCCCCGAGCGCGGCAGCACCAGCGCGCACCATCCGGGATCGCCGATGCGGAACGCGATCCCCGCCGGGATCAGCACCGCCGGCGCCTGCGCCTCGACCGCGAGCGGCGCGTCGAGACAGGCGTGCAGGTCGAGCCCGGCCGCCAGCTCCGACCCGTAATGCGGAAAGCCCCAGCCGGAAAGGCGCGGGTCGAGAATCTTCAGCTCGATGGCGAGCGGCATCAGCGGGCGGCAGGCCCGAGTGCGGTGGCGATGCGCTCGGCGAGGCGCTGGGCGACCTCGTGCTTGGTCATCGCCGGCCAATCCTCGACCCCGGCGCCGTCGACGAGGTGGATCGTGTTGCGGTCGCCACCGAACGTGCCGGTGCCGGGCGACACGTCGTTGGCGAGGATCCAGTCGCAGCCTTTGCGCAGCCGCTTGTCCTGCGCGTTGGCGACGACATTGGCGGTTTCGGCGGCAAAGCCGACGACCAGCGCCGGGCGGTCGTTACGGCGCCGGGAAATCGTGGCGAGAATGTCGGGGTTTTCGACCAGGGGCAGCGCCGGCGCGCCCTTGCCATCCTTCTTCAATTTCTGCGGGGCGACCGTTGCCACCCGCCAATCCGACACCGCCGCCGCCATCACCGCGACATCGACCGGCAGCGCCGCCTCGCTCGCCGCCAGCATCTCGGAAGCGGTCTCGACCGCGACCAGCTTGACCCCGGCGGGGGTCGGCTCGTGCGTCGGTCCCGAAACCAAGATCGTCTCGGCGCCGAACGCGGCCAGCGCCGCGGCGATCGCATGCCCCTGCTTGCCCGAGGAATGGTTCGACAGATAGCGCACCGGGTCGATCGGCTCGCGCGTCGGCCCGCTCGTCACCAGCGCCCGCCGCCCGGCGAGCCGCCCCGCGCCGCCGAGACATCGCTCGATCGCTTCGACGATTTCGAGCGGCTCGGCCATTCGCCCCGCCCCGACCTCGCCGCAGGCGAGATCGCCGGCATTGGGGCCGACGCGCAACACCCCGCGCGCGGCGAGCGTGGCGAGGTTGGCCTGTGTCGCCGGGTGCGCCCACATCATCGCGTTCATCGCCGGGGCGATCAGCACCCGCTTGTCCGAGGCGAGCAGCACCGCGCCGGCGAGGTCGCCCGCCAGCCCAGCCGCCATCTGCGCGATCAGATCGGCGGTCGCCGGCGCGACCACGACGAGATCGGCCTCGCGCGACAGGCGGATATGGCCCATCTCGCTTTCATCGGTCAGCGAGAAGAGATCGCCGTAGACCTTGTCTTCGCACAAGGAGGCGACCGACAGCGGAGTGACGAATTGGTGCGCCGCAGCGGTCATCACCGGGCGCACCGCGGCGCCCCGCTCGCGCAATCGGCGGATCAGGTCGAGGCTCTTATACGCCGCGATCCCGCCCGAGATGATCAGCAATATCCGCCGCCCGTCGAGCAAGGCCCGTCTCCCGTCCCGTCGTTACCTATTCTATACGCCCGCCGAATAGGATCGCACGCGGGATCGCGC
>JASHNY010000011.1 GCA_030041385.1 Alphaproteobacteria bacterium | reverse complement strand
CCAGGTCCGCTATTACCAGGAATGCGCGATTGCCGCCTTTCCCGGGGACCTTGCCACCGCGCCGCCGAGCTACCGCTATTTCGTCGAGATCGTCGACCGCCTCGGCAAGGTGCGGCCGCAGGATTTGAGCGAGAATTCGGTGCTGCTCGGCCGCCCCGCCACGATCGTCGAGACCCTGAAGAAAGTCGCGGCGGCCGGTATCGAC
The DNA here is from genome assembly GCA_030041385.1 of Alphaproteobacteria bacterium. Classification (GTDB taxonomy): domain Bacteria; phylum Pseudomonadota; class Alphaproteobacteria; order ATCC43930; family CGMCC-115725; genus DATARH01. Next base: position 5,980 of record JASHNY010000011.1, on the reverse strand, counting down.
GAGGTCATTCTCTACGTCAATGTCGGGCTCAAGCCGCATTTGCAGGTCAAGGACGAGATGGCCCGGTTCATGGCCGAGGTGGCACCGCAATTCGCCGGCGCGACAGGACGCTAGCGCCCGATCCCTGAAGGTCGCACCGGTCATGCCACCGCGGCAAGGGCGATGAGGTGGGGCGCCAACCGGCCCTGCCCGGCCTTGCGCAGGAGCCGGTCGTCGGCCGTGACCAGCTTCAGGCCGTGCGCCTCCGCAACCGCGGGGTAGACGCCGTCATCGGCGCCAGCAACACCCGATCAACCAACCCATTCCGGGAGTATTGTCCCATTTTGAAAATTCGGGCTCAGACCGCTGATGAGGGGTGTCATTCCGGGGCGCGGCGAAGCCGCGAGCCCGGAACCCATGGACACCACCCTTTTCCGATTGCGCGGCGCGAACCTGTCGGGCTGAGGCAACACCATTCCGGGGTGCTGCCGCCTCTTCCCCTTCGCCGGCGGCGGCGCTTTACTGCACATCTGTCCGCGAAGGGAGGGTGTATGGACGCGAATGCCCTGCGCGACGCCGCGATCGAGGCGACCGCCCGCGCGCTCTACGACCGCAACGGCGTCTCGGCGAGCGAAGACAGCGAGGAGTGGGAAGACGAGTACCGGCGCCAGTTCGCGCGACTGAAGGCGCTCGGCGAGGCCGCTGTCGCGCCGGTGCCGGCAGTGCCGGCCGCGCCGGCGGAGGATGGCCACTGGCCGGAACTTTCCGGCACGCCCGAGCAGAAGCGCTGGGGCGCGGCCGTGCGGGCCGAGCGGCTTGCCGAGATCAAGAATGCCTCGGTGCGCCACTTTCTCGCCACGACCTGGACCCGCGCCAAGGTATGGATCGACACCCGCGACGTGCCGACGCCGACCCTGCTGCAACGCCTCAAGCCGCAATACGACGAATACCGCCAGAAATCGGCCGAGCGCGCCAAGGCGCGCGCCGCCGAGGACGCGGCCAAGGCGGCGGCGGAAGCGGCCTATCGCCGGCGCCTCGCCGAGGCCGGAATCACCCCCGACGGTCTCATCGAATTGATCGACGCCAGCGAGCGCACGTCGCCGGCGCCGCTTGCCGCCAAGCTCGCCGAAATCACGGTCGAGGGACGGGCGCTGCGCGTCTTCGAGACGGGCGACCCGACCCGGCTGCTGGTCAAGGAAAAGACCGACCGCGGCCAGGAGGATTACGGCATCGAGCGCGACGAGGGGCTGGTCGCAGATCTCAAACTGTTCGGCGGCGGGCCGGGAACGCCAGCCTGACTCAGATCGTGATCTCCCGCGCGAGGCCGCGCACGTCCATCTCGAAATCGAGGCCTTGGACCGGCGGCCGGCAGTAATGCCAGGTGAGGCCGGCGGGTGCGACGCCGCGCGCGACGATGTCGCCGGCAAGGGCGGGATAGAGGTCGAACACGGTGTAGACCTGCGTCGCCGTCACGTCGCCCCAGCCGAAACCGAGCGGCGCCATGCGCTCGCCCATCACCTCGACGACGAGCCGCACCTTGTCGCGCATCCCGTCGGGCGACTGGTCGCCGAGGCGGACGATGCGCGGGGCATAGGCACCGCCTTCGCCGCGTGCTTCGCCGCTGCCGGCGGCGACGAAACCGCCCGGCCCGGGCGCCGCGGTCGGCACCGTGTAGCAGAAGGCGTAAAGCGAGGGCTCCGCCGGCGGCGAAATCTCGGGGCAGACATTCGAGCGCGCCACCGGGTTCACGTCGTCACGGAAAATGCCCCACTTCTCCAGGCGCTGCACGTAGATGCGGTTGAAGTCGATGAAGCCCTGGTCGGTGAACTGCGCCGGCGAGCGCAGTTCGCAGGCGCAGAACGCCTGGAACGGCCGGCCCAGCGATTTGAGATGCGCCTCGACCGCATCGAACCCGGCCTGCAGCGGCAATAGCCGCGACAGCCGCGCCCGGACGATCGCGAACCCCGGCTCGGCCGCAACCCCGCCCGAATACTGGAACGCATGGGTCAGAAAGCGATAGCCGCCAGGCGCGAAAGGTTGCACGGGCATTGGACGTTCCTGTCACTGCGAGCGGAACGAAGCAGTCTCGCGCCGCTGAAGTCTCGTTCCGTCCAGATTGCCGCGTCGCTGCGCTTCTCGCAATGACCGCTCAGGGCACGATCGGCGCCGTCGCCGCTTCGAGCCAGCGTGCGGTTTCCGGGTCGACCAGCGGGGTGATCTCGGCGCGGACGCGGGCGTGGTACCGGTTGAGCCAGTCCAGTTCGTCGGCGTCGAGCAGCGCAGGGTCGACGAGCGCGCGGTCGATCGGCGCCAGGGTCAAGGTTTCGAAGCGCAGCATCTCGCGCCCGCTGCCGTTCGGCGCGGCATCGGCCCAGGGCTGGACCGCGATCAGATTCTCGATGCGGATGCCGTATTCCCCGGCCTTGTAGTAGCCGGGCTCGTCGGAAACGATCATTCCCGGCAGCAGCGGCTGCGCATTCGGCGCCTTGGAGATGCGCTGCGGCCCCTCATGCACCGACAGGTAGCTGCCGACGCCGTGGCCGGTGCCGTGGTCGTAATCGAGGCCTTCCTGCCACAGCGCGCGCCGCGCCAGGGCATCGAGCTGCGCCCCGGTCGTGCCCTTGGGAAAGCGCGCCGTGGCCAGCGCGATATGGCCCTTGAGCACGCGGGTGAAGCGGTCGCGCATTTCTGCGCTCGGCGCCCCGATCGCGATTGTGCGGGTGATGTCGGTGGTGCCGTCGAGATATTGCGCCCCCGAATCGAGCAGGTAGAGCGTGCCGGGTTCGAGCCGCTTCTCGGTTTCGGGGCTGGCCCGGTAATGCACGATCGCGCCGTTCGAACCCGCCCCCGAAATCGTCGGAAAGCTGAGGTCGCGGAAATGCTTGCCGGCGCGGCGCAGAGCTTCGAGCCGGTCGCTCGCCGCGATCTCCTTGAGCTCGCCCCGCGGCGCCTCGCGCGACAGCCAGGCGAGAAAGCGGGTCACCGCCGCGCCGTCGCGGCGATGCGCGGCGCGGGTGCCGTCGAGCTCCGCCGCGTTCTTGCACGATTTCGGCAACAGGCACGGATCGGCGGCGCGGTGGATCGTCGCCCCGGCGGCGGAAAGCCGGTCGAACACCCAGGCGGCGGCGGTCGCCGGGTCGGCCTGAATGCGGCCCGCCTTGGCCAATTCGTCGAGCGCCGGGCCGAACCGCTCCGGCGGCTCGATCGACACCGTATTGCCGAGATGCCGCTCGATGCCGGGCATCAGTTTGCGCCGATCGATGAACAGCGTGACCGAGCCGTCGCGGCGCAGGATCGCGAAGGACAGCGGCAACGGCGTGTGCGGCACGTCGCCGCCGCGGATGTTGAGCAGCCAGGCAATCGATTCGGGCATGGTCAGGACCGCGGCGGCAACCCCGTCCTCGGCCAGCGCCTTGCCGAGCCGGGTGCGCTTGGCTTCGGCGCTTTCGCCGGCGAAGCGTTCGGGTTGCGGGTGCACCGGCGCCAGCGGCGGCGGCGGCCGGTCCTGCCACGCGGCGTCGAGCGGGTTGTCGCCGACCGCCTGCAAGGTCGCGCCGGCGCGCTCGCACGCGGCGCGCAGCCGCTCGACCTCCTGCGGCGTATGCAGCCACGGGTCGTAGCCGACAACGTCGTCTTTGCCGGCGGCCTCGGCCAGCCAGCGCGGCGGCGGCTCCTCGACCAGGTGGCGCAACTCGAACACGTTTTTGTCGACCTGCGCCGCCGCCTGCAAGGTGTAGCGGCCGTCGACGAACATCGCCGCGCGCCCCGACAGCACGATCGCGGCGCCGGCCGAGCCGGTGAAGCCGGTCAGCCAGGCGAGACGCTGGCCCCGCCGCGGCACGTATTCGCCCTGGTACTCGTCGGCGCGCGGCACGATGAACCCGGTAAGACCGCGCCGCGCCAGCTCCTCGCGCAACCAGGCGACGCGCTGCGGCCGGGTCAGCCGGGTGAAATCCGCGGCGGACAGCCCGTCGCGATAGCTGGCGGCGAGCCGCGCGCGCAACTCTTCGAGCGCCGCCGCCAGTTCCGGCGGGGTCGGATCGGCGACCAGCGCGTGCCAGCTCGACCCGATCTCCTCCGGCGCCGCCAACACCCCGGCCACCAGCGAGGCCACCCCGTCCGGGTCATAGGCAGAGCCCGCCCGCTTCAACAGCCGCGCCAAAAGGGCACGATCGCTCATGGTTTCTCGTCCCTCGATCGATTCACCGCCGCAGTCTAGCGCAGAATCCGCCCGGCGCCTGCACCTCGCCGCCTCTTGCTGCGCTGCAGCGCGAACGTGAATAATATAAGTCACCGCTACTGACCTTATGCATAGCTGAGATGCGGCGGATCGAGTGGTGCGCGCCCGAATCCTCCCCATTTGTGCAGTGCATTATTGTGGTTAGGAGTCGATCATGTCGCTGATCAACCTTTGTGTCGCGGCCCGTGACGCTGTTGCCGCATGGCGTCGCCGCCAGCGCGCCTATGCGGAACTGACCGCGCTCGACGACCGCTCGCTCGCCGATATCGGCATCCACCGCTCGCAGATCCCGGCGATCGTCGAAGGCATGCACTGCGCGACCCGCCGGGCCAAAACGGCCGCGGCGCAGCCCGGATCGCGCGCGGTCAGCCCGCTCGATTTCATTCCGCGGCTCGACCATCACGCCGGCCGGCGCGCACTGTAAGCGTCGACCAGCCGTCGATCTCGACGCGCCCGGCAAGGGTGAGGCGCCGGCTGCGATAGGCGGCCAGCACCATCGCCTCCTGCCGGCGCAACAACCCCGACAATACGGCAACCCCGCCAGGGGCAATGGCGCGCGAGAGATCGCGCGCCATTTGCATGAGCGGGCGCGCCAGGATGTTGGCAAAGATCAAATCATAGCGGCGGCCATTCCGGATGCAGCCGCGAAAACCGGGGGCGCATTCGACCCGAACGAGGCGGGCGACGCCGTTGCGCCGGGCGAAATGCCGCGCCACCCGCACCGCGGCGGCGTCGATATCGCTCGCTTGCACGCGGCGGTGCAGCCGCTTCGCCGCGGCGATGGCGAGGATGCCGCTGCCGGTGCCGATATCGAGCGGACGGCGGAAGCGGCGGCGCCGGGCCAGCCGGTCGAGCGCGATCAGGCAGCCTCGCGTCGACGGATGTTCGCCGGTGCCGAAGGCGCTTGCCGCGTCGATCTCCAGCGCGATCGCGCCGGTGCGCACCGGCGGCGGCGAATGCGAGCCGTGAACCAGGAAACCCCCGACCCGGAACGGCGGAAAGGCGCGGCGCGTCTCTGCGAGCCAGTCGCGCTCGGCGACACGTTCCTCGGCAAGCGCAACGACCGCGCCGCCCGCCGCCGAAGCCGCCAGCCTGACGCGGATTTCCAGCGCCGCGTCGAGCCGCCGGGCCGGCGCATAGGCGTCGAGGCGCCACAGATCGCCGGCCTCCTCGAACAGGCTCAGCCCGTCCGCGCCCTCGTCCAGCAGCGCGGCAACGGCCGCCGCCCCCTCGGCGCCGCGGACCTCCGCAACGATGCGCCAAATCCGCTCAGGCATCTAGAGTCTGCTGCATCGGCACCCTGCGTCCTTCGAGACGGCGCGCCGCGCCTCCCCGGAATCAGGGAGGTCTTTAACGCCACGCACCGGTATTCGTCATCATCAGGATGAGGAATGCCGGTGATGCCCCGCCTAATCGGTCCTCATCCTGAGGAGCGCCCGGAGGGTCGCGTCTCGAAGCCTCATCCTGAGGAGCGGTCCGGCAGAGCCGGGGCGCGTCTCGAAGGACGCTTGGGCCCAACCGCAGTGCGTCCTTCGACTGCTCGCTGCGCTCGCGCTCAGGATGAGGGGCGTGGGTGATGCCGTTCTCCGTCCAACCTCATCCTGAGGAGCGGTCCGGCGCAGCCGGGGCGCGTCTCGAAGGACGCTTGGCCCAAGCGCGGTGCGTCCTTCGACTGCTCGCCGCGCTCGCGCTCAGGATGAGGGGCGTTGGTGGTGCCGTTGTGCAGGGATTTCCTCGTGACCTCGGTGCCGACGTGGTGCA
>JASHNY010000010.1 GCA_030041385.1 Alphaproteobacteria bacterium | reverse complement strand
CTCGGCACGCTCGATGCGGTGCTGGCGCGCCTGGCGCCGTTTCTCGATGCGATCGGGCCGCGCAGCACCGACGAGGACCAGCCGCGTCGCCGCGACCGCGCGCCGGGCAGGCGTCGCGCCGATGCGCGCCCCTGAATTCTGGCATGAGCGGCCGGGTCTCGCCGCCGGATTGCTGGCACCGGCCGGGGCGGTGTGGGACGCCGCCGCGCGCCTGCGCCGCGCCATCGTGCGCCCCTACCGCGCGGCAGTGCCGGTGGTGTGCGTCGGCAATCTGGTCGCCGGCGGTTCGGGCAAGACCCCGGTCGTGCTGTCGTTGGCCGCAAGGCTGGCGGCGGAGGGCGCCGTGCCGCACGCGGTGACCCGCGGCTATGGCGGGCGACTCGGCGGGCCGGTACGGGTCGACCCGTCGCACCACGATGCCGCCGCGGTGGGCGACGAGGCGCTGTTGTTGGCGGCACGCCTGCCGTGCTGGGTCGCGCGCGACCGCCCCGCCGGCATTGTCGCCGCGATCGCCGCCGGGGCCGGGGCGATCCTGCTCGATGACGGGTTTCAGAACCCTACGGTCGCCAAGGACATCGCATTGATCGTCGTCGACGCCGCCTTCGGCTTCGGCAATTGCCGGGTCATTCCCGCGGGCCCGCTGCGCGAGCGCATCGAGCCGGCGCTGGCCCGCGCCGACGCGATCGTCTTGATCGGCGAGGGTCCCGAGCCGCCGGGATTGCGCCAGGCACAGCGCCCGCTGTTGTGCGCCCTCCTGGCGCCGATCGCCGGCGAACGCTTCGCCGGGAAACGGGTCGTCGCCTTTGCCGGGATCGGCCGGCCGGAGAAATTCTTTGCCACGTTGCGCGGCCTCGGCGCCGAGATCGCGGCGGCGCACGAATTTCCCGACCATCACCCGTTCCGGACCGCCGAGATCGCGGCCTTGCGCCGCGATGCCGCCGCGCGCGGCGCCGCCCTCGTCACCACGGCGAAGGATTGGGTGCGGCTGGCACCGGAAGAACGGCGCGGCATCGAGGTGCTCGAGGTCGAGATCGCATGGCGCGAGCCGGCGGCGCTCGCCGCATTGCTGGCGCCGGTCACCGGCGGCGATGAGCGCGACGCCGCTTTCTGACGCGGGTCCCCGGACCACCCTGGGCGACCGGCTGCAGGCGGCCGGCGCGGCGCTGTTCTTTGGCCTGTTCAAAACGCTGCCGCTCGACACCGCCTCGGCCGTCGGCGGCGCGCTCGGGCGCTGGATCGGCCCGCACCTCGGCGTTACCAAGCGGGCGCGGCGCAACCTCGGCCGGGCCTTGCCCGAGCTTTCCGCCGGCGAAATCGAGGCGACCATACGCCGCATGTGGGACAATCTCGGCCGGGTGATGGCCGAATACCCGCATCTGTCTCGAATACAGTGCTTCGGGCCGGAAAGCCGGGCCGAGATTCTCGGCGTCGAACACATCGACCGGGCGCTCGCCGCCAGGCGGCAGATCGTCCTCGTCGGGGCGCATCTCGGGAACTGGGAGATTGCGCCTCTCGCCTCGGCGCAATACGGAATGCGCGTCGCCTTTGTCTATCGCGCCCTCAACAACCCGCTGGTCGACCGCATGCTCGGCGGCCTGCGCAGCCCACTCACCGAACTTGTGCCGAAAGGCCCGGTTGCCTCGCGGCGCACGCTCGCGGCGCTGCGCGAGGGCATGCATCTCGGCATGCTGGCCGACCAGAAGCAGAATGACGGCATCCCGGTGCCGTTTTTCGGGCGCGAGGCGATGACCGCGCCCGCGCTGGCGCGCCTCGCCTTGCGCTACGATTGCGACGTGATCCCGGTGCGCAGCGAGCGGCTCGACGGCGCCCATTTCCGCCTCACCGTGCATCCGCCGCTGGCGCTGCCGAAAACCGGCAACCAGACCGCCGACATCGCCGCGCTGATGACCGCCGTCAACGCCACGCTCGAAGCCTGGATCCGCGACCGCCCCGACCAGTGGCTGTGGCTGCACAACCGCTGGCCGGATTGAAGGTCAGCGTATTCCGGTCACCTTGTGGGTTTGCAGGCTGAGCTGCCATTGCGGATGGGCGAGGCAGAAGGCGATGGCCAGCGCCGTGTTGCGCTCGCGGTCCGGCCCGTCCATCGGCTGCACCGAAAAGCGGCGAAAGCGCAAATCGGCGAAATCGAGCGGGTCGAGCCCGGCTTGCGGCACGACGATCTTCAATTCGTCGCCGGCGGTGACGACGAGCGGGTTGCCGGCCTTGGGGCTGACGCACAGCCAGTCGATGCCGGCCGGCGGCGGCAGGGTGCCGTTGGTTTCGACCGCGATCTCGAAGCCGCGCGCGTGCAGGGCCGCGATCAGCGGCGGATCGAGCTGCAACAACGGCTCGCCGCCGGTGCAGACGACGAACCGCGCCGGTGCGCCTGCCGGCCACAGCGACAGGATGCGGTCGGCCAGCGCGGCGGCCTCGGTGAAGCGCCCGCCATCGGGACCGTCGGTGCCGACGAAATCGGTGTCGCAAAAGGTGCATTGTGCGCCGGCGCGGTCTTCTTCGCGCCCCGACCACAGATTGCACCCGGCAAAGCGGCAGAACACCGCCGGCCGCCCGCTGAGCGCACCTTCGCCCTGCAGCGTGTAGAAAATCTCCTTGACCGCGTAGCTCATCGTTGTCGCGGATGTTGGTGAAATCCCGTCATCCCGCTTTGCCTTGTCATGCCGGCGTAACCCGGTGTCCACGGCCGGCGTAGACCGCGGCCTGCGCCGGGGTGACACAACGAGGTGTGCCGGCAGCCCGGTTTTGCCAAGCCTTTACCGCCGCCCGGCAAACCGCGCCGGGCCGAGGGTTTCCGCAGAGATGCCGAGCGCGGCAATGTCGCCGGGAATGGCGCCCTCTGCGATCAGCCCGGCCGTCACCCGCGCCATCCCTTCGGCGGTCATGATGCCGTAGCCACCCTGGCCGGCGAGCCAGAAAAACCCGTCGGCCAGCGGGTCGAACCCGGCGACCGGCGTCTTGTCGCCGACAAAGCTGCGCAGCCCCGCCCAGCGCCGCTCGACGCGGCTGACCGTGATCGTCGTCGCCTGCAGCAGCCGATCGATGGCGACCGCGATGTCAAGTTCCTCGGGTTGCACGTCGCAAGGCTCGACCGGGGTCTCGTCGGCCGGCGTGACCAGTAATTTGCCGGCCTCGGGCTTGAAATACCCGGTCTCCTCGGCGTCGATCGCCATCGGCCAGGCGCGGATGTCGTAGCCCTCCGGCGCGGCGACGATCAGCGCGGTGCGCCGCTTCGGCACGAGGCCGATCGGCGGCAACCCGGCGAGCGCGGCGACGGCATCGGCCCAGGCGCCGGCGGCGTTGACGACCACCGGCGCGGCAAACTCGCCCTGCGGCGTCGCCGCCAGCCAGGCCCCGCCCCGGCGCGTCAGGGCGGTCACCGGCGCGTCGGTCGCCAGCGTGCCGCCACGGCGGCGAAACAGCCGCAGATAGCCCTGGTGCAGATTGTGGACATCGATATCCATCGCGTTCGGCTCGAAGATCGCCGCCATCACGCGCTCCGGCCGCAAGGCCGGCACCAGGGCGCAGGCATCGGCGCCGTCGAGCCGCCGGATCGTCGAATCGAGCGGCGACATCTCGGCCCAGGCGGCATCGAGCGCCGGCATCTGCTCGGGCGGGGCATAGATCAATGTGCCGCGCGGCGAGAGGATCGGGTACTCGGCGAACCCGTCGGCCCAGGCGTCGTAAAACGCGCGGCTCGCCCGCGTCATCATGCGCACGGTTGCGTTGCCGTAGGTCTCGGTGAAGAGGGCGGCCGAACGCCCGGTGCTGTGGTAGCCCGGCTGCGCTTCCCGCTCCAGGACGACGACCCGGCCGTGCGCGGCGAGATGCGCCGCCGCCGCGGCCCCCGCCATGCCCGCGCCGATGACCAGAATGTCGGCCGTCTGCGCCGCCATCGCCGCGAGCCGCGAGCCGGGATCAGTAGAGGCGGGTGCGATAGCTCTCGGCGGTGTAGCGCTCGGCTTCCTCGACCGAGCCGCCCTCGCCGATCTGCTCGGTGATGATGCGGCCGAGCGACGGGAAATCCGACTGCGCGACCCGCTTGTCGGGGTTCCACAAATCCGAGCGGATCAGCGCCTTGCCGCAGTGGAAATACACCTCGTCGATCGTCACCAATATGCCGCTGCGCGGCACCTTGCCCTGAACGACGCAGGATTGGAGCAGCGCAGGATCGGTGGTGACGCGGGCGCGCCCGTTGACCCGCAGGGTCTCGCGCAGGCCCGGCACGAAAAACAGCAGCCCGACGCCGGGATGGGAGAGCAGGTTGCCGATCGTATCGGCCCGGTTGTTGCCGAGCCGGTCGGGGATCAGCAGCGTTTCGTCGTCGAGCACCCGGACGAACCCCGGCGCATCGCCCTTGGGCGAAGCGTCGCAGCGGCCGTTCGGATCGGCGGACGCGATGACCACGATCGGCGACAGCGCGATGAAGGCGCGCGAGTGTTTTTCCAGCCGCGGCAATTGCTTCTTGACCGCCCGCTCCGTGGGTGCGCCATAGATTTCACGGATGCGGTCGAACGTTTCGATGATCTCCACCATCGCCTCCTACCCGGGATCGCGGCTAGTATGCACGACCGGCACGACAAGCTCCAGGCGAAGACCGAATGGGCGTAACCGTAGAGCGCGAAGCGCGGGCGGAAGGCGGCATCCTTGCCCGCGTCACGATCGCCAATGAGAAGAAGCTCAACAGCCTCAACCGCCCGTTGATGCAGGAATTGATCGACGCGCTGGCCGCGCTCGACGAAGACCGCGAATTGCGGCTCGTGGTGTTGAGCGGGGCCGGCGGCCGCGCCTTTGTCGGCGGCGCCGACATCGATGAATTGGCTGCGCTCGATGCCGCGAGCGCCCGCGACTTCATCACCCTCGTCCATCGCAGCTGCGATGCCTGCCGTCGCCTGTCGGTGCCGGTCATCGCGCGGATCGACGGCTATGCGCTCGGCGCCGGGCTCGAACTCGCCGCCGCCTGCGACCTGCGCGTCGCCAGCGACCGCGCCCGATTCGGCATGCCAGAGGTGCGGGTCGGCATCCCGTCGGTCGTCGAGGCGGCGCTGCTGCCGCTGTTGATCGGCGCCGGCCGCACCCGCAACCTGGTATTGACCGGCGAGACGATCGGCGCCGAAACCGCCCTGTCGTGGGGGCTTATCGACAGCCTCGCCGCGCCCGACCGCCTCGACGCCGAGGTCGAGCGTCTTGCCGCCGCGATCCTTGCCGGCGGACCGCAGGCGATTCGGCTGCAAAAGGCCCTGGTGCTCGACTGGGAGGAGGCGCCGTCGGCCGCCGCCGCGGTACTGCACGGCATCGATGCCTTTGCCCGGGCCTATGCCACCGACGAGCCGCGCCGCATGGCGGAGGCCCGGCTCGCGGCGATGCGGGCGCGGCGCGGCGGAAAGGCGTAGCGATGGCCAAGGGCGGACGAAGCGGCGGCGGGCTCGGCGATTTCAGCGGCGCGATCCCGCATTTTCTCGGCCACCGCCAGCGCCTGCGCCAGCGGCTGATCGCTGGCGGGCCCGACGCCCTGCCCGATTACGAGCTGCTCGAACTGCTGCTGTTCGCCGGCAACCCGCGGGGCGACACCAAGCCGCTCGCCAAGGACCTGATCGACCGCTTCGGCAGCTTTGCCGAGGTGTTGAGCGCCGAGATTGCCGACCTGCTGCTGGTGCCGGGGCTCGGCGAGGCCGGCGTCGCGGCGCTCAAATCGGTGCGCGAGGCGGCGCTCAGGTTGTCGCGCGCCGAATTGCACGACCGGCCGGTGATCGGCTCGTGGGACAAATTGATCGACTATTGCACCGCAACGATCGCCTACGGCAAGGTCGAGGAGTTCCACCTCCTGTTTCTCGACCGCAAGAACATGCTGATCGCCCACGAGCGGCAGCAGCGCGGCACCGTCGACCACACCCCGGTCTATCCGCGCGAGGTGGTCAAGCGCGCGCTCGACCTCGGCGCCTCGGCCCTCATTCTGGTGCACAACCATCCCTCCGGCGACCCGACCCCGTCGAAGGCCGACGTCGCGATGACCCGCGACATCATCAAGGCGGCCGCGCCGCTCGGCGTGAGCGTGCACGACCACCTGATCATCGGCCACGGCCGCCACGCCAGCCTCAGGGACATGGGGCTGCTGTAAGGGCGGGCGATCCGCGAGGCCCGCGCCTATTCGGCCGGGTTGGCCAGCCCCTCGACAGCGGCGGCGTGCGGGATGCGCAGCCAGAACAATGCGACCGCCGCGGAAATCAGCGTGCACACCGCAAGCCCGTAGAGCCCGCCGGCAAAGCTGCCGGTCAGCACCTTGGCCCAGCCGACGATGGTCGGGCCGAAAAACCCGCCGAGATTGCCGACCGAATTGATCCAGGCGATGCCGGACGCGGCCGCGGTGCCGGTCAGGAACATCGTCGGCATCGACCAGAACGGTCCCTTGGTGCCGTAGAAGCCGGCGGTCGCGAGCGTGATCCCCATCACCGCCCACCAGGTGCCGACGGTCAGCCCGGCGACCACCAGGCCGATTGTCGCGAGCAGGCAGGTCGCGCAGAGCAGCCAGCGCCGGTCGCCGATCCGGTCTGACAGCCAGCCGAAAAACATCATGCTGAGCGCCCCGGTAATGTAAGGGATCATCGTCACCCACCCGACCTGCATGTTGGTCAGGCCGAGCTGCTTGATGATCTGCGGCACGAACAGCACCATGCCGAGGCTGGCGATGCCGATGCCGAGATAGTTGATCGACAGAAACACCACCTTGGGGTCCCAGAACGACCGCAACAAGCTGACCCGTTCCCGCCTCTCGATCGCGCGCCGCTCGCCCTCCATCCGCGCCTCGAGCCAGCCGCGCTCGGCGTCGCTGAGCCAGCGCGCCAGCCCTGGCCGGTCGGTCAGCAAGAAGAGGATCGCAATGCCCAGCAGGACCGTCGGAATCGCCTCGAACAGGTAAAGGGTCTGCCATCCCTTGAGGCCCCACAGCCCGTCGAGCCCGAGCAGCGCGGTCGAGACCGGGGCGCCGGCCGCCACCGCCAGCGGCAAGGCGAGGATGAAGCCGGCATTGACGCGGGCGCGGTAGCGGTCCGGAAACCAGTAGGTGAAATAGAGCACGATGCCGGGGAACAGCCCGGCCTCGGCGACGCCGAGCAGAAACCGCAGCACCATGAAGCTCTTCGGTCCGACGGCGAAGGCGGTCGCCCCCGACAGCAGGCCCCAGGTGATCATGATGCGCGCGATCCACAGCCGCGCCCCGAGCTTTTCGAGAACGATGTTGCTCGGCACCTCGAACAGCACGTAACCCCAGAAAAACGCCCCGGCCGCCATGCCGTACATCGAGGCATCGAGGCCGAGATCCTTGTTCATCGTCAGCGCGGCGAAGCCGACATTGATCCGATCCAGATAACAAAAGAAATAAATGATGATCGAGAACGGCAATAACCGTAAGTATACTTTGCGCATCGTCGTTTGTTCGAGGCTGCGTTCCATCCCCGTGTCCTTCGGCCCAGGCTTTTCCCATTGCGAGTGTACGGCCGTGCGGCGGCGGCAAAAGCCCGTTTTCGGCCGGTCAGGGATGTGATCGGCGAGGGGGAGGCGCCAAGCGGATAGATTCGGGTCCCGATTGCCCTTGCACGCCGTCGGGATAGCAGACCGGCGAGAACCTCACTCCGGCTCCATCCCCTTGGCCTTGTACACCGACGCGGCAGCGGGCGCGGACAGGAATTCGATCAGCGCCTTGGCCGCGGCGGCGTTGCGGCGAGCGCTCGCTACGCCCGCCGCGAACACCAGGTAGGTTTGCAGACTGGCCGGGAAGGGTCCGGCAAGCTCGGCGCCGGCGACTGCCGGGACGGCGCTCGTCATGGTCAGCCCGATTTCTACGTCGCCCTTGGCTACCGCGACCGCCGCGTTTTCGCCGAGCACCTTGATCTTCGGCTTCAGCGCATCGGCAATGCCGAGCTTTTTCAGCATCGCTGCGCTGGCGAGGCCGCTGAGGCCCTTGCGGCTGTAGCCGATCGAATGTGCGTTCAACAGCGTGCGCTTCAGGGCGACGGCGGTGCCGATATCGGGTTTCGGTGAGCCGGCACGCACCGCCACGCCCATCCCGGACCGGGCGATCGTGACGCGGCTTGCCGGCGCGATCTTGCCCGACGCGGCGAGGCGGTCGGTCAAGGCCGCGGTCAGGATGGCGACATCGAACACGGCGCCGTGATCGATCTGCCGCGACAGAACCGTCGCCGAGCCGAAGACGAAGACGAGCTTGTCTCCGCTCGCCTTCTCGAATTGCGGACCGAGCACCTGGAGAACCGCCTTTATTGCCGTGGAGGCATAAACCTCGAGTTGCGCCGCCTGAGCGCGCGCGGCGAGCGGCGGCAGCATCACCGCAATGATTGCCGCAACGACGATATGCCGGATTTTCATCTGCCCCCCATTTGGCCGCCGCCGGGTCTGCCCCCGACCACGCTTCGGGCAGATCGGATCAGGACGGCCCGGCCAGCGATTTTCGCCGCAACCGTTCGATGAAACGGTCGTAGTCGATCACCGCGCGCTCGTGAAACCCGGCGCCGATCGCCTCCCGTTCGTCATGGCATTCGACCTTGAAGCGCAAGGTGCGGCGGTCGATCGCGACGAGTTCAACTTCGGCGGTCACCGTCATGCCGATCGGGGTCGCGGCCGTATGGGTCATCTCGACGCGGGTGCCGACGGTGCGCTGGTGCGGAGCGAGATAGGGCGCCAGCGCGGCGACGCAGGTCCATTCGACAAAGGCGATCATCTGCGCGGTCGCAAACACCGGCGGCATCTCGGTGGCGGGATCGAAAATCCGCGCCTGCGCCGGCACCGTCACCGCCTCGCTGACGGTCAGCGTTTTTGCAAACCGCAACCCCGGCTTCAGGTCGTCGAGCGTCACGCTCAGCCCTTGTATTGCAATATCGTCAGCCCGGTGTTGACGTCGGTCAGATACATCAGCCCGTCCGGCGCAACGTAGACATCGTTGGACTGGATGACGCGCGGCCGTCCGGGGCGCGGATCGACCATCTTTTCTGGCGGCGGCGGCACGAAATGCCCGGCTTCGCGCGGCCGAAACGGGTCGCTGATGTCGAACACCCGCACCCCGGCATTCTGGTAGGTGGCGAAGATCAGGTTCGAGGTCTGCAGCGAGCCGGGCCGGTTTTCGTGGAGATTGTGCGGGCCGAACTTCGCACCTTTCTTGCAGTAATCGATCTCCGATGGGGTCGGCAATGTCGAAATCGACACTGGGTTTGTCGGGTCGCGCACGTCGAACACCCAGCAGCGCTGAATGCCGTTGGCGCAGTCGTCGAGATTGCCCTCGTCGGCATAGACCGCGAGGTTGCGGTCGGGAAGCGGCAATGGCGTATGCGTGCCGCCACCGAAGGGCGGGCACCAGTTGCGGTGGCTGAGGAGCTTCGGCGCAGTCGGGTCGGAAACGTCGAGGATCGTCATGCCGCCGTCGCGCCACGCCGCGTAGGCGAGGTTGCCGGCGACGATCGCGTGGTGCAGCGCATAGCGTTTGCCCTTGGGCCAGCTCGGCGTCTCGCCGGCGCCGGCGTTCATCCCCGGCAGCCAGAACCGGCCGACCACTTCCGGCTTTTCCGGGTTCTGCATGTCGATGACCGCGAGCACATGGTCGGTGAAGCCCTGCCAGTGGCACGAGGCATAGGCGTAGCGCCCGCCGACATACCAGAGCCGGTGCAATCCGAGGCCGTCGACCGGCATGAACGCGATCTCGCGCGGCGCCGCCGGCTGCGAGATGTCGAACACGCGCAAGCCGGCGGCGAAGGTCTTTTCGCGCTTGGTGAAGGTGTCGGTGATCGAGCCTTTGAAATAGTCGTTGGGGTCGGCATAGCCCTGCATGACCCAGATGTTCGGCGAGTTGACGGTCAGCAGCAAATCGCCGTGGGTCTGCAGGTGAAAGGCGCGGGTGTTGGGCGGCGCCGCGAAAAACCCTTTGGTCACCGGGTTTTTGGCGTCGCGCACATCGACCACGGTGAACCCGTCGCTGAACATGTGGCCGATATAGGCATGGCCCTTGTGGACCATGATCTGCACGCAGTCGCCGTGGCCGTCGAGGTCGTGGGCGGCGACGAAATCGATGTTGCGCGCGGAATCCGGGGTCATGGCGGGAATCCTGTGCCGCTGTTGCCGGCCCGAAAAAGCACGGCGGCGCGCGGCCGTCAACGTCGTGTCATCGTCGCGCGGTAAGGCCGTGCTAGGCTCGCGCATTGCGCGCATCGGGAAGGGACGGATTGTGTGATTGACCTCGATCGCCGGCGCTTTCTTCAGGCCGTCGCCGCTTCTGCGGCCATCGGGGTCGCCCCGGCACAAGCCGCGGCCGAGCCTTCGCCGCCGGCGACGCTTACCGACATCGACCACATCATCATCCTGATGAAGGAAAACCGCTCCTTCGACCATTATTTCGGCACGCTGCGCGGGGTGCGCGGCTTTGACGACCCGAGCGCGAGGCGGCCGGATGGCGGCTCGCTGTTCCGCCAGCCCGACCCCGGCCATGAAGACGGCTATGTGCTGCCGTTCCGGCTCGACACGACGCGTACCAATGCGCAGCGCCTGCACGTGTTGAGCCACGCCTGGGGGCCGCAACATGCGGCCTGGAACAGCGGCGCGATGGACAACTGGATCCCCGCCCACCGCGCCGCCGACGGCCAGTACGGGCCGCTGACGATGGGCTACATGACCCGCGCCGACCTGCCGTTCTATTACGCGCTCGCCGACGCCTTCACGATCTGCGACGGGTATCACTGCTCACTGATGGGGCCGACCCGGCCCAACCGCTATTACCTGATGAGCGCGACGATCGATCCCGACGGACATTCCGGCGGCCCGATGATCGACAACTCGATCCGCCCGCTGCGCTGGGAGACCTATCCCGAGCGGCTGGAGCGCGCCGGCATTTCCTGGCGCATCTATCACGCCTTCGACGATTACGGCTGCAATGTCTGCAAATTTTTCACCCGGTACCAGCACCTGCCGACGACCTCGCCATTGTTCGAAAACGCGATCCGCAACCGGCCGTTCTACGAACTTCTGTGGGATTTACAGAAAGGCGACATCCCGCAGGTGACCTGGATCGTGCCGCCGTCGGAGGTCACCGAGCACCCGGACTTTCTGCCCGCCGCCGGCGAGAACCACACCAACCAGATCCTGCAGGCGCTGTGGTCGAACCCGAAATTGTGGGCGAAGACCGCGCTGATCCTCAATTACGACGAAAACGACGGGCAGTTCGACCATGTCGCCCCGCCGGTGCCCGAGCCGGGCACGCCGGGCGAGTTCATCGGCGGTGAGCCGATCGGGCTCGGCTTTCGCGTGCCGTGCCTCATCATCTCGCCGTTCAGCCGCGGCGGCTATGTGTGCAGCGAGGTGTTCGACCACACCTCGACATTGCGCCTGATCGAGGCGCGGTTCGGGGTCGAAATCCCCAATCTGACGAAATGGCGGCGCGAGACCTGCGGCGACCTGACCGCCGCCTTCGGCTTCGGCCAGCCGCCGCGCTTCGACCTGCCGCAATTGCCGGAAACCGAGCACGCGCTGCGCGTCGCTCAGCAGGAGGCGATGAGCCTGCCGCGCCCGACCGTTCCGGCCAACCAGACGATGCCGCGCCAGGAACCCGGCTCGCGGCCACGGCGGGCGTGAGGCGCGTGCCTTGAGAGACGGGCTGACACCCCCGGCGTCGAACGTGGAGAGCGAATGCGTCCTTCGAGGCCCCGCCTCGTCCTGAGGAGCCGCCGCAGGCGGCGTCTCGAAGGGGCGGGGCACCTCAGGATGAGGTGCGTTTCTGCAAACCTTCCTCATCGTGAGGAGCGCCGCAAAGCGGTGCGTCTCGAACGATGCACAGCGGACCCTTGGAAAAGCCTCGGGGGACGTACCGATTTCCTTTCTTTGGCAAATCCTTTTACGATCGCGGCCGGAAACCGAGGGAGAATGGCGATGACCCAAGCGGCCCGCTTTCGCGAATTGATGCGGCGCGATGGCATGGTCGTCGCGCCCGGCGCCTATGACTGCATCACCGCGCGGCTCATTGCGCGGGCCGGGTTCGACGCCGTCTACATGACCGGCGCCGGCACCGCGGCGACGCTCGGCTACCCCGATTTCGGCCTCGTTACGATGTCGGAGATGGTGGCGAATGCCGCCCGCATCGCCGCCGCGGTCGAGGTACCGGTGATCGCCGACGCCGATACCGGCTACGGCAACGAATTGAACGTCGTCCGCACCGTGCGCGAATACGAGGCCGCGGGCGTCGCCGGCATCCATATCGAGGACCAGGGCTTCCCGAAGAAATGCGGCCATCTCGACGACAAGGAGATCGTGCCGCGCGAGGAATGGCTGGCGAAATTGCGCGCCGCCGCCTCGGCCCGCCGCAACCCCGATTTCACGCTGATCGCCCGCACCGATGCGCGCGCCGTCGCCGGGTTCGACGAAGCCATCGCGCGCGCCAACCTGGCGCTCGCCGCCGGCGCCGACATGGTCTTTGTCGAGGCGCCGCAGACCTTGGACGAGATCGCCGCGGTGCCGCGCCTGGTGGGCGGCCCATGCCTGCTCAACGTCGTGCGCGGCGGCAAGACGCCCGAGCTCGATTTCGCCGCGGCCGAGCGCATGGGCTACAAACTGGCGATCGTCCCCGCCCTGCTACTGAAAAATTTCGTCGGCATCGGCGAGCAGACGCTCGCCGAATTGAAGGCGACCGGCCGCTACCCGGCGCCGGTCAAGGAGATGACCGTGCGCGAGGTGTTCCAGCTTTCCGGCGCCGACGAATGGGACGCGCTGCGCCACCGCTTCCGCGACGCGGCGGAGTAGCGGCTGTATCCACCGGTGCCATCGCCGATCCTTAAAGGAGACACGATGCAGATCCAACCCTACCTGATGCTTGACGGCAAATGCGAGGAGGCCCTGGAATTTTATCAGAAGGCACTCGGCGCCAAGATCATCATGAAAATGCGCTTCCGCGATGCGCCCGACCCGGCGGTGGCGCGATCCGGCGATCCCGACAAGATCATGCACGCCCGCTTCGATGTCGGCGGCTCGGTCGTGCTCGCGTCTGACGGGCGCTGCCTGGGGCAGCGCGAGTTCAAGGGTTTTGCCCTGTCGCTGACCGTGGCGAGCGAAGCGGAGGCCGAGCGTGCGTTTGCGGCGCTGAAAGACGGCGGCACGGAGCAGATGCCGCTCGCCAAGACCTTCTTCTCCCCGGCCTTCGGCATGGTCGCCGACCGCTTCGGCGTTTCGTGGATGGTCTACGTCGCGCCCTGACCGCCCTACTCCAGCGGCGGAAAGACATGCACCCCGTCCGGGCCGATCGGCAGGGGCAGGACGGTCGCCGATTCGCTTGGGTAGAGCGGCCCGTAAAGGTGCGGAAACAGCGCACCGGCGCGTGACGGCTCCCAGTGCAGCCGCTCGCCAAGCAGCGACGCTTCGACCGCGACCAATACCAGCCCGGCCTGGCCGGCGCGGTGCCGGGCGGCGCTCTCGGCGATCTGGGCCGCGGTCGAAAAATGGATGAAGCCGTCGGCCTGATCCTGCGACGAGCCGTGATAGACCCCCGCCATCTCCGCGACCGCCCATTCCTCGGCCCGGCACATGTGGTAGACCATTTGTGCCATGCCGACATCGTACCGAAACCACGAGGCGAGCGAAAGCGCCCTGGTGCGCGTGCTCGTTCCGCGTGCACCGGCGCTGGTCGCCGGGTTTCGCGAGGTCGTCTGGCTGTCGCCCGACGGCGAGGTCGAGGCCCTGTCGCCAGGGGAAGCGCGCCGGCGCCTGGCCGACGAGGCGGCGATGGTGTGCCACGCGCGGGCCACGGCGCGGCGGCTCGATATCGGCGGGTTCGCCGCGCTCGACCTGCTGGAATTGTTCGCCTTCGTGCGGCCGGCGCGATTCTGCGTGCCGACGCCGCGCGGCCTCGCCGCGGCGCTGGGGCTGCCGGCCCCGGCTGACGCGGTTGCCGCCTGCGTCACCCTGGCGACGGCGGCCCGCGCCCTGTTGCAGGAACTGGGCGGCGAGACCGACCCCGACGCGCGCGGGGTCGCCGAGGTTGCGGA